>NZ_JBQDNB010000009.1:0-158859 GCF_052096715.1 Providencia sp. | reverse complement strand
CCCAAACTTGGTCTGGTTCCGTGACGGCAAATTGACGTCCGAGATGATTCGGTATTTCAACGTGCTCCTGAGTCGCTTTTTTGTATCGATGCTTCGGTGTTTGACAACTCACTAAACCAAGTGATTTCATCAGTTTAGTTGCACGATAGCGCGTTAAAGGAACCTGTTTTGTTTTTGATACAATGTCAGCAATAGTACGAGCACCAGCAGAACCGTGACTGCTTTCATGAGCTTCTCGAACAAGAGCCCGAAGCCGTATTTGTTCCACTGACGGTCTCTTTGAGCGATGACGCCAGTATTGATAGCTACTGCGATGAACACTGAACACGTTACACAGTTGTTTAATACTAAAGCGCCGGCTGAGTTTCTCGATCAGCGAGAATTGTTCAGAGAGTCCGACATCACCAGCGCTGTAGCCTTTTTTAAGATCTCATTATGCTCTTCAAGTTGCGCGATTTTCTTTTTTAATTCACGGATTTCAACCTGCTCAGGCGTCATGGGTGACGCTTTCGGTGAAATGCCCTTGCGTTCTAGCTTGAGTTGCCGAACCCATTTGTCCATGGTTGATTTACCGACGCCCATGGCGTTGGCAGCTTCGACTACGGAATAATTTTGGTCAAGCACAAGTTGAGCCGCTTCAAGTTTGAATTCAGCACTGAAAAGTCGTCTTATACGTTTTGCCATCATTGTCACCTATCTGTTTATGAGGTGATGATATCACCTCTGACTTGGTGACCAAATTAACTATGCCACTACACTCTACGACAATCCGTGATTACGATGAAAGTACAGAAGAAACTATTCTAAAGAAAATCAAATGGCCCGATAAAGTTAAAAACCTTGAACTCTTAGGTAAACACGTCAAGGTTCAAGCATTTAAAGAGCAAATTGAGGCTAAGATTGAAGCAACACATAACATCATGCCGGTTCCTGCATGTGACAATGTAGACGATTGGGAAAAAGTCGCTCAGCATCAGCAAGGTGAGGTATTAGGTGGATGAATTACAATGTAGTTTGGAAGCCTTTGCCCGGCTCGCAGTCGTTATCATTGAGTTGTAATAGCGGCATTCCTCATGAACCAGATACACATTGGGATTCAGGCTCAAAATCTTGGGAGTTTAATGGTGTTAGGGTTAATACAGACTTAGCCCCTAACTCGCTCTCTTCAGAAGTAAAAGAGGCGCTTAAAAATAATATTTGTATAGTTTGCGGTGAAAAAAACTGTCCATATATTAAAGATAATAAAAACTATAAAGAATTAATAGACTCAATCAATAGGGGAGACAAAGCGGAAGCAAATAAGATTTATACTAAGCATTACGCTCAGTTTAGAAATACAAAGAAATCTACACTTGAGGATCGGAATAATAAAGCTAAAACTGCAAGAGCGCGTCAGGGAGCATGTGGATATTCGGGACCATTTCAATCTAAAAAAGCATTAGCGACACCAGGTCAATGGAGTGAATGGACTGAATTATTTACTAGTTTTCCAAATGAAATAACTAAAACTTCAGATACATATACTGTGAATTTTAACCTCTCATCTAATCTAGAGTCTTCATTTGATGTTGAAATTAAATATCCAACCTCTAGTGGTGTTAAGGTCGTGAATACTATGGGGCTAGGAGCTTACTTAATTGAAGCAACAGGTGGGGGGGGCTTCTTTTATTAGAGTCAAATCGCATTCAATACCTGTTGCTGTTACATTTGATTATCCAAAAAATCAAATTAAACAGGGTGGGTACAATTGTACCTGCCTTAATTTAAATTATTATAATGTTGAATTATATCCAAGGTTACTTTTTCATTTGGTAATAACATTCGATAGCCAGATTCTGAATTTATGCTACTTGCAATGTGAGTTTTTGAAATTATTTGTTTCTTAAAATACGTTGTGACATCTTCATTTACATGCGTTGTAAACAAGGTGTTCAATTTTTCAGCGCAATTAGGTGTTTTATTTAATTGGATATAAATTAATGTATTACTTGATTCATTGTTGAGTTGTTTCAACTCAGAAATACAATCTTTGGTAAGCGAGTAAGATTCATTTTTGAAAACGTATGTAATATCATTATGTTCCATATTTTTCGCACATCCTATAAGTGCATAAGGAATTATACAAAGTAGAATATATTTATTCATATATTTTTATTAACCTCATTGTTTATATGCGTATCAGTTATTCTAGAATTTTTATGTGAAATAATAATCTATTATGATTTTGTTTAATAGAAAAATGACATTTATAAGCGCTATTAACAAAAAAATTATTTTATATTTGAGCTTTAAGGAAAGAAAATAAGAGTTCTTATGGCGAAATTATGGCTTAAATCTAGGGTTTTTTAGTGTTTTATTTATGATATAGCATGCAAAAGCTTACATCATTAGATTCGAAATTATGCGAGTACTGTCGTTAGTAACATTAAAGCTATCTTATGATACTGAGTAATATGGTGATGTTTTTGATGACTAGTTCGAACTTAAAAAACGTCGAATTGCATAAGCTAAAGCGAACGCTCAGTAGTTATCGTTGTATGTGTGTATAGTTTATTGCCACTTAAAATGATCTTTACAGCTAAAACGCTTTCAATATTCTGTATAAAAACAAAGTCATGTTTGTTTTAATAAAGAATTCAATGATGAATATAAAGTAAGAAAGGGAATAGCATGAGTCAGAAGTATTTTAGAGACATGGGTAACTATGAACGTTTACTTATTTTACTTTCTGCTGCCGAAAGAGCAAAAGAAGAATTCGATGATGGGAAAATAACTGAGAATCAGATTTCAGAACGGATAAGCTTAAACCTAAATATCACAGACTATCAACCTGCTTATGCTGCATTGGCGATATAGAAAGAGATAAGTTCTCATAACCCACTCCGGTGGGTTTTTTATTGCACTAAGTGAGGTGTTACTCTAACATTCATTGGACTTAAGCTAAACTTATTAAGGCAATGGAATGAATAAATTACTAGCGTGCTTTTTGAGCATATCGATTTTAAGTTCTACTGGGTGTGTAACTGCGGCAGTTTGGGATTCGAACGCAGCAAAAGAGACCAAAACAAGGGTGAGTGTTGATTTAAAAGATAATATTGTATCGGCTTTTGAATATAAAGATATTAGTGTTAAAAATAAACTAACTAATCAAAAAATAAAAGATATTGAGCTTCCTACTTCAGGTTATGGTTTTTTAGGTGATAAATATATTTATATACTGACTAATGGCTCTGCTGAATTAATGAAATTAAATGAGTTGGTTAAAGTAATTCCATTGTCAGCATTTAATAACCCTGAGGGAGTTATTAGAATAGAGATAAAGCCAGATGAGCGCAGAGAAGGACTAGTAAAATTTAATGACAATTACTTTGTTTATATTGATAAAAAGTACACGTTAAGCCCAGAGCAAGAGAAAAGCCTCAAGGATATTGGTTTTAGTGAGAGGCGATTTGATAATGATAAGTCATGGGTTAAAACAATCCCAATAAGTGGCTATTTATTCGATAGAAATGGAATAACTCTTCCATCAGCATCTAATGCCAAGCTACACCAACCATATAAGGTTGAGTTTTATACTACAGAGGAATATAAATCACTTAGCGCAGGCAAATTGGCTGGTAATGTCATGATTACACCATTTACTATTGCTGCTGATATTATTGCTACGCCAATACTACTTATACTGTATGCAAATTATGTCAATAAGTAGTGAAAAATAGCAAAAACATTGATTAGGTCGCTCATGCGACCTTTTTGTTTGCTTCAATTTGCACTCTCGCTAAGCTAACATAATCTAAACTAATTGATGGGATTTTAGACGTAATACTATATGCTTTATAATACTTAGCCATTGGGTCAAGTGATGTTATAGGTGAGTTGAATGGGGATATATTGCAATATGGGGTTGTATGTTTTTTGTATAGATCCTCTGTAAATTTAATTGCAACACCTTCTTCTAATCTTTGGATATCGACCTTATAATGAGTATGGTATTAAAAATCAATGTGTTAGGTGGGTTATTTTATTGTGGTGTTACGTCACATGGGTTGGGTTGAAGCGGCTGACTTAATCGTTAAAGGTATGGAAGGCGCAATCGCGGCTAAAACTGTAACTTACGATTTCGAGCGTCAATTAGAAGGCGCTAAACTACTGAAATGTAGCGAATTTGGCGACGCAATGATTAAACACATGTAATTTATTACGTGGTGTGATTAATAACGGGAGCCTAAAAACTCCCGTTTTATTTTGTCTAGAAAAATTCTTCTGCAAAACCCCACCAAAACTTCTCCCCAAAATAGGCTAAGAAATAAGCGAGCTAAATTGCAATCACTTGCCATTTTTTTCCACGATCATCATTATACTTATCAGTCATTTTTTGCGATTTATGATCCATATAAAGTGCTATAGCTGTGAATGAAATAAACGAAAAAAAGAATGCAATAGAAAGAGCATATCCTAAGTCAGCCATAATAGATGAATTCCTTTCTAATCGATGTTGTAAGCGCTATACATAAGTTAAATATCTATAGCCATCGATTAGCTGCTGGTGTGTTTTCATTTGTGAAAAAAGCGATACAGGAAATTGGACATCTAGGGTAAAAGAAAGCCCTTCATAGAAGGGCATATTTAATGGAATGTACAAATAGTAATTATTATAGTGTTGCGAGTTATCCATAACTTGCAGTGAGATAGTATCACCAGTTATTACTTAATCCAAATCGGAGTATTAGTTGTGAGCGATGCTCAGCATTGTAACTTACAATTTTAAACGTCAGCTGGAAGGCTCTAAATTACTGAAATTTAGCGAGCTTAGCGACGAAATGATTAAGCACATGTAATTTATTACCTGTTTGTATTACAAATTAACACTGTGGGTGTTCTCTATGATGGTTTTTTTGACTATTGCTATTGCACATTTTATTGCTTTGATAAGCCCTGGGCCAGACTTTTTACTGATAATAAAAAGTACCCTGAATAATACAAAGCGAGTTGCATTTGGTGTTATTTCTGGGATTGTTGTCGCAAATGCGATCTACATAGCTCTATGTATGGCGGGGGTTGGCGCTATATTGGCGCAGTCAATTACGACAATGATTATTATAAAGTTATTTGGTGGATTATTCTTAATATATATCGCATGGCAGGCTCTACGAGCAAAGAAGCAGGATTATGCCTTTTTGATGGCTAATGCAAAAGAATCTAAAAATGAATATATTCAGAGCTCATTCAGCAGAGAATTTATGGTTGGGCTGTCATCAGGCTTACTTAACCCTAAAAATTTATTATTCTATTTAAGTCTATTTACTGTTGTGCTCGATAGTCAGGATAACTCAACTCTGTTTAAAGTCGGTATCGCCGTTTGGATGGTTTTGGCTGTATTGGTCTGGGATAGTCTTGTTATGTACATTTTAACTAGGCCGGTGATTCGTAATCAATTTAGCCGCTGTGCTTATTGGATTGATAAAGTTGCTGGTGTCATCTTAGGTATTATAGGGCTGAAAATTGTGCATTTAGCGTTTAAAGAGACCGCATACTTAAGGTTATTTTTGAATAATAAATAAAATCATTTAAGAGACTCGTAGCGACAGATGTAGAATAACTAGCGATAGAAAAGGTTGGGAATGTAGATATACAAAATTAATATAAATATATTATTTTTATATATTGCAATTTATGAAGTTCAGGAGTAGTAGTTATGTTAATACCTTCTTGAAAAGATGTTTGGTAACCTAGGAGGCATTGCATGCATACTGATAATATAATTTCCCAAGTAGTAGGATGTAACATTAAAAAACTAAGGAAGGACGCAGGCTATACAATTAAACAGCTTGCACAATTAATTAATAAAAGTGAACAACAGTTACATCGATATGAAAGAGGGATAAGTAAAATTGATGTAGATACATTAACAGCTGTATTGAAGGTACTAGATGTTAATATAGCGGACTTTTTTACTCAATTAACAGGGGATGAAATAAATGTTGATTCAACAGGACCTATATTCGTGACTCAAAATAAGTATTTAAATGCCAAGCTAGTCTTCGAAGTTGAGACGGCGGGTATTAACTACTAATCGTGATCGATAGCGCCAGTTGCAATAGTTGGCGCTACCTTTAAAATTTTTTATCAAAATATTCTACAGTTTCAGTTTTTGTGCCGCAGGCTGTTAATTGCAATTCTCCGATATCTCTTGAAGCATTTTTCTCAAAGTTCAAATAATTAATTTTTATTTATCAGATGCTGAATAAGATCTTTGTAAGGTTGATTAAATCCAAAAGGTTGCATTGGATTTGTTTAATTGAATTACTTAATAGCCTCAACTACTTTTTTAGTTGTAGAGGTTTTCTTTTCAATACTATCTTTTTTTTCAAAACTATCATTTTTGATTTTTTTTGAATCAATATCTAAGGCATTATCAATTTTATTCGTTGTTTGTGTTTTAACTGCTTTTTGAGTGTCACAATTACCAGAAATGCCGATTTTTTGATCGAGCATTTTATTTCGAGCTGCTTTTTTAAAATCACATTCAGCAAATGTGTATGTCGATAGTGCAAGTAATGAGATTAACAATCCTACTTTTTTCATAAAAAATATCCGACAGAATAAAAAGGAGATGATAAGTTAAAATTGATATAAAACAAGAAAGTAAATGTTACAGAGTTTTGTTTTTTTAAGATTTTGTCAGTTTATCATATTGTAAGTAAATATACCTAAATGAGTATATTGAAAAGATGAATGATTGTTTATCTGTCAGCTCACATGTGCAGTTACTTATATAAAAACCATACAGCCGTTATTTTGCAGTTTCTCTATAATTTTTGGCTTCTGGGTGAAATTGTTCCATCGTAAGTCGAGCTTGGCTAGCTGTGGCAAATTAATCAGGCTATCAGGTAAAGATGTAAGTTTATTTGCACGTAAATCTAAGTATTGGATGGGTAACATTTCACCTATTGACTCAGGTAATGTAGTTAATTTATTGAATCTAAGATTTATTGTTGTGACGTTTTTTAGTTTAGATATATTTGAAGTGATTTCTTGAATTTTGTTATTATTTAAATCCAAAACTCTAACTTCTTTTAAGTTAGCGATATCATCAGGAATTTCTGTGATCAAGTTATTCATTAAATGTATTTCTCGAGCATTTATAAGTTCTGTTACAGAGCCAGAGATATCCGTTATCTGATTGTTATATAACCTCAATTCTCTCACATTCTTTAATGCAGATAACCAATGAGGTAGTTGTTGTAATTTATTATCAGTTGCATTGAAATATAATAAATTTTGTAGTGCAGAAAAAGAGTCAAGGTAAGTAATTAATGCCATTATCACTGATATAAAGAAATTTTAATTGATGAAGCTTACCTATTTCATTGGGAAAGTGCTTGATGTTGTTATGCCCCAGATCAAGCATTTCTAGATGTTTTAAGTTTTCTATTATTGCGGGAATCCTAGTTAATTGATTACAGGATAGGTTTAAGACTTTTAAATTTTTACATTGACTCAAATGCGATGGAAACAGCGTTAGCATATTGTTATAAGCACTTATTACAGTATATAAAAATGGTGACTCAATGCATGAATCTATTTCTATATGACTCCCTGAGTCTAAATTTAACTCAGATTTTGATGTTGAGTGCTAGTGTAACATACATATTCCTTTTTATCCTATTGCATCGAGTATATATGGTAGGTTACTTCATGAATTTTAAGAAGCTAATAATTTAGCAAAGCAAATTAAAACGGATATTTATTATGCGATAGCTTAGCTTAAAACATAAGATAAATTAATGTCATTTTATTCAGATGCTCCTACAAATTAATGGGTCGTATACTATGTGTAGGTGTATAACTACGTAGAATTTAAGCGTGAAATAAAGTAATAACCTAAGACTGTCTTTAATCAATATTTAAAATGCCAACAAAGATAAAATGTATTGAATATAGGTTAAGGTCATAGTTATACTGGTGTGCATTTGTACAGTATTCATAATTATATGAGGGAACAACAATGTTAAAAGTTATTGCAGAGGATTTTATTAAAACTGAGGCATTAGATATTGTGCGACCACTTTATGCAGAACTGGTGGCAGCAACGAAGCGAGAGCCATTATGCATCAGTTATGATTTATATATTGATCAAAAAATTCCGGGACATTTTATTTTTATTGAAGAATGGCCAAATCAAGAAGCGCTTGATATCCATTGTGCTTCTGAGCATTTCAAACGTTTGGTCCCGATGATTAATCAATATAAAAATGCAGAACCACGGTTTCTTTTGATGAATAGTTTTGACAAGTAATTGTTGATGAGTCACTTTTACTGACATATAGCTAAAGTAGGGGAGAAAGTGAATTTATTTCAATTTTCTCTCTTTATGCATAAGCGTCGATGTCTTTTAGTAAGATAAAGCTAATTTGAACGCTATTTAGTTAAATTTATATCCGCGACTAATTAATCATCAGTTGAACCCTATATAAGTTAGTAAATTAGCTTATATAGGGTATTTTAGTTGCTATATTTTAACTTGGAAAAGTAAGTTGCAATCCAGCGCCGACTTCTTTTACAGGGGCGTATTTGGCTAAATGAATTTTGGCATCGAGATCTGTACAGTGGCACGGGTGAATATGGTCTAAATCTTGTTGATTAAAATAATTTCCGGTCAAGTTTAAAACTTCATCTGATGCTTTCTGTAAATGGAAGCCGCCTATAACAGTTACAATTTTATCTATATTCGTTATTTCTTTTGCATATTCAACGATATTACAAATACCTGAATGTGAGCAACCTGTGATAATGATCAGTCCTTCTGATGTTGTTATTACAAGGGCCGTATCATCCAATACATAGTCATCTATACTGTTATTATTCTGATCTATAGTCGTTCCAATCGGTTCTTTTCCTTCAAAACTATTATTTCGTGGAATTTGCCCTAAGAAAATGACATTGTCGGATATAGGATAAGGTTTCGTGGCCTCAATACACTCAAAATACGCTGAAAGTATATTTTTAGTTGTATTAGTGCCAATGATTTTTGCTTGATAATTTTTTGGACGTAGCGCATCAGGGTGATAAATTAATGACTTTTTTTGTTTTAATTCAATATTTCTGCGGTCAAAATGTTGAAGCAAATGGCTTAGGCCCCAAGTGTGGTCATTATGGCCATGTGAAAGGGCTAAGTCGGTTATATTCGCAAGATCTATATTGAGTATTTGAGCATTATTAATGAAAATATCTGAATAGCCTGTATCAAATAGTATTTTTTTACCATCGGCTTCGATGTAATAGCATACTCCAGGTTCGCCACAGAAATAGCTATCTATTAGTGTATTATTATCAACAAGCACAGTTATTTTTAGCGTCATGTTTTGCTCATACGGTTAAAATTTGAATAATTATTAATGTTATATCAGATAAAATATTAAAAATATTCAATACAATTTAAATAAAAAATCAGATAAGACTAGCTATGTTTAATATGGATGAATTCGACACTTTATATGTGAAAATAGCTAGATATCAGTATGAAATATCGATATCTAGCTATCAGTATAATTCCTTAAGCTAAGGCTTTTACTTTAGATTGATGGTTTTCTTTTGATTCATCTTCAGATTTTTTTTCAAGATGAAAAATAGAAATCACGTTTTCTAATAAATTTGATTGAGACTCAAGAGCTATCAATGAGGTTTGTAATTCTCTCGTCATTGTTGCATTTGCTTGTGTAGTATTATCGAGCTCATTAATGGCTAAATGGATTTGACCTACACCATGAGTTTGTTCATTCGAGGCTAGTGCAATATTTTGGATCATTTCATTAATATTGGATGTATCTTGTGCAATAGATACAATATTATCGTTAGCGTCAGCGGCAAGTTGGAAGCAATGGCTAATTTTATCATTGGAGTTATTGATCAATAATTTGATTTCTTTTGATGCTTGAGTGCAACTAATTGATAATTCGCGAACCTCATTAGCAACAACGGCAAACCCTTTTCCGTGTTCACCAACGCGAGCAGCTTCAACCGCTGCATTTAGTGCTAATAGGTTGGTTTGAAAGGCAATATTATCAATTGTTGAGGTTATTTTGCTAATTTCTTTGGAGAAATCAATAATCTCATCCATATTTTCAACAACATCTGAAATAAGCGCATTACTTTTTTCAATGGTAACACTGGTTTCAGTCATTAATTGGCATGATTTATGGGTGTGAGCGGTATTAAGTTTAAATGATGAGTCGAGTTCTTCCACACTTGCTGCAGTTTCAACAATTGCAGCAGCTTGCTGATCTGCTCGAATAGAGAGATCTTGATTCATCTGGGTAATATCGTTGAGTTCAATTCTTATATGATGGGTATTTGAGTGAATGTTTTTCACAATATCAATAAGTTTACTTTGCATATCAGAGACATGTTGTTTAAGTGATTTTATTTCTGCTAATCCTTTATTATCAAAATTATGATATAAAATTCCTTGGCTTACTTTTTCAATGCCCTCAATGACTTGGTTTAATGGGCGAACAAAGAAGTATTGCAATATAAAACGAATAAATAAGGTCACAACAGTGACGACTAAAAGAATAATAATCATGCCGATAATGCTTTGTCTATAAAGTTGTTCACTAGCGACAGCAATTTGATGATAGTTGTTATTTAATTGCTGATGATAATAATTATAATTTTTTTCAAAGGAATCTTGAAATGCCTGAGTGGGTTGGTTTAAAAAATCATAAGTCTTTCCTTGAGTTAAAAACACCGAGAGCTCATTAAGTGCGGCATAAAGTTCTTTATAGGATTTTTCTAGTTCGGTAAATGTTGCGTTATCTTTATATTGTGAAACGGAAGAGAAAACTTGCCAATGCTCATCTGTTTTAATCATCTTTTTATGATAAAACTGAATTAAACTATCGATGTCAGTATTGGACGTTTGCATTTTATTAATAATAAGTAAATGTCTTGAACTGGCTCGATTAAGTGTATTACGTGCTTGTAATAGCGATTGCCATGTTTCATTCAGTTGAGATTGTTCATTATAAATAGTGTCGAGTTGGTCGAGTGTCGATTGATACTGTTTTAAATAACTGAAAAAAAACCAGCATGACGAGAGCAACAAAGCAATGAGAAGCCCAGAAATAAACCAAACAAGTGTTGTCGTTTTAAGATTCGAAAATGAGAATCGAGCTGATCGAAGTTTTAAATGCTTTGAATTATCAGATATCATTAATTATTTCCTTTCATACCATCGAGTAGCATGTTCTGAATACATACAAATTAAAGACTTATAAACATAACCTTGCTAATCACCTTTAATAGGTAGATTAAAAAGTTATATGCAGTCGCGCGAAAGCATCAGGCGTAGGGACCAATTAAAGGTATCGGCATTAAAGATGGATACTTTATAGTCAATAATATGAGTTATGTCATAAAATTGGCTATAAATAGAAGTTTTCAAAGTTGTTATATTTTTAAACTCAAAAAATGGTAGGAATTATTGTGACTTATTGCTATCCATGAGGCTTTTAATTTTACAGCATTGAGTGATAATGAAAGTATAATTTTAGGGCTTTATCTGAGTATTTTATGTTATCTCTATTATTGAAGTGTCTTATCGGCGCCTTAGCAGTATTTTTTATTGCACTACTTTCTCGTAGCAAAGTCTACTATATAGCAGGGCTTGTTCCCTTGTTTCCAACCTTTGCGCTTATCGCTCATGTGATTGTTGTTCAAGAGCAGGGAGCAGATGCATTAAAAAAAACAGCACTGTTTGGTTTATGGTCTCTCATCCCTTATGCAATGTATTTGCTAACCGTCTATTTATTTGCAACAAAATTACCTGCCTGGACTTGCTTAAGTATTGCAACATTGGTGTGGGTCGTTACCGCTATCATTTTGGTTTATATATGGCAGCTGGTACAGTAAACTTGGATGATAATAGGCGTTAACTCTATTAATAAAAACCGATAATTATTGATTCATTTTTCTTGTCGCAAATTGTTACAAATTAACTATAATAAGTAACAATGTTTCCATTTAGTTTTATTGTGAAAAAATGCTATTAAGATCATTAGTTTTAATTCTTGTCGCTGGTTGTGCATATATCGCCGGTATCATGACAGAAGTCTCGTTAGAATCAGAATATGATACTGAGAGTAAAGTAAAAAGCTCAGTTGAAGACTTTCTTGCGTACCCTGGTGCGGCAAATTATAAGAATGTTAAATACTATGTTCTTACCAAAAGCGAAGAAGGCGAAGAAACGGGATATTATTGTGGTGAAGTTTTCGGTTTTGAACATGAACTTCCCCATGGTTATAAACGATTTATTATTAGGTTACATAAGAATCGAATGGGTAAGGTTATGGTTTCCATTCCTTTTGTCGAAAAAATTGATGATATCATTCCAGCAGAACAGTTTGAGTCAGTTTGGAACCGGTATTGCCATCGCTCTTAATTTGAACATCTAGACTGAAATTTATTCATCAGTCTAGATGTTACGTATTAGCCTATTTTTATCGCTAACGTTGCTAGGAATGTTGGTAGATAATTATCAATAACAAACCGTGGTGTTGGTTGCCAGTCTTCTAAAAAACCTGCAATATTAAAGCCCACGTTTATTTGTCCTCCAATTAAGTCCGTTAATGAATGTCCAAACACAAACGCTTCTTGTTTCTGATGTTTCTGAGCGATTTGTTCTGAAGATAGAGCATCTAATTCAGAGAAAGGCATTTTAAAACGAGGCTTAATAATATCTTGCTCTTCTGGCTTTTTTTCACGGTCATCAACGAATACTATAGGATTAAAAAAGCTGGCTAAGAGTTTTCCATTAGTTTTTAAAACTCTGTGGCATTCCTGCCAGACAGGATTAACATCGGGAATATAAAGATTAGAAATTGGATGAAATATTAAATCAAATGTTTCATTGGTGAAGGCGTGAAGAGAGCGCATATCCCCTTGAACTATTTCGAGTTCAAGATTATCTCTAACTGCAACGAGCCTGTCTTGTTCTAATTGTTTGGTAGACAGGTCAAATACAGTCACTATTGCACCAGCTGCTGCTAATATAGGGGCTTGTTGGCCACCAGCCGAGGCTAAGCATAAAATTCGTTTGCCTTTGATATCACCTAGCCACTCTTTAGGTAATGGTGTTGGTGTTAAATGGATATTCCAATTTCCTTGTTTGGCTTCTGAAATTGTTTTTGTATCAACAGGGGTAGACCATATTTGCTGTGATTCAGCTTGTTTATCCCATGCTTTTTGGTTCGCAGTAATAAAATCAGACATAAAGTGTACCCTCAAATATATTAATAAGTGAAAGTATAACTAATGCCGAGTAAAATTAAAATAAAGTGTACTCAAAAGTACAAAGTAGTGTGGTGTTCAATAAAACTATATTGGTAATTTTTATTTTAAAATGCTTTGATTAATGACTTTGAACTAATAAATATTCAGTATCGTTATAGTTAAATTTGGCTATTTCAATCATGCCTAATTTATGATGTGCCTGTATTGATCTTAGATTATCCGTATTAATAAAAGCGACAGCTTTACCTGTATTTCGGGTGCAAATATATTGATATAGTGGCTCTAGAATATTCTGCCCTCTAAACTTTTTATCAATGCAGACTGGGCCATAAAACCAGTTATGGTTTATGACTGATGGGTATTCTGTCATGATTAAATGCGCGATTGGCGGTAGGGCTGAACTCATTAAGCTGAAACTAAATAGAACCCCGATAATTTTATTGTCTAATCGGGCAACTACGACGCTTAATGAATGAGTAAACATCGCTTCTACTTTAGGTAGGGGGAACTCACCTAATAGGCCACCATGTTGTGATTGTGAGTTGGCTTGTAGGAGTTGAGCAACTTCATTGCAATCTGTTTTTGTCATCAATTGATAGTTTATAATCATTATTTTTCCTATTCAGTTGTTTATTTGGATAAACATTAGGTTAGGCTAAAGTGTATATTAAGACAAATAATGCATGTTTAAATTATGAATTTTTATTCAATGTAGTCGATTGACATCATATTGTAATAGCTCATCATTAATCGCATAATAACGTACATATTTATCTCTTCGTTAACTAGAAAAATGCTAACTAAATTATATCCGATTCTACTGCTGATTATTTCTAATGTATTTATGATGTTTGCTTGGTATGGGCATTTGAAATTTACAACTAAACCTTTGTATAGCGTTATTTTTTTTAGTTGGCTTATTGCATTGATTGAATATTGCTTTGCGGTACCTGCAAATCGCCTAGGACATCAGTATTATAGCGCGGCTGAATTAAAAACGATGCAAGAAGTGATAACATTATGTGTATTTGCTGTATTTTCAGTGCTTTATTTAGGTGAAAGTATCACTATAAACCATATCATTGGATTTATTTTGATTATGGCTGGCGCATTTTTTATTTTTAAAGGTCCTTTTTAAGTGAGTATTATTCCCCTGACTTAACAGGGGAATAAAGAACTAATTAAACCCAGCCTTTTTCTCTAAATTGCTTTAAAACAACCACAAACTGTTCCATTTCTTCAGGGGTTCCGAGAGTTAATCGATTCCAACCGACTGCGGGAGGAAACTCTCTTCCTACCATAATGTGCGCATCAGCCATGCGTTGCTTATACGTTTTTACATCCCCTTTAACTTTATGGAATATGAAGTTAGCTTGAGATGGTGCATATTCTAGATTGAGTTCATCTAATGCTTTCTCTACAATTTTTCTAGAGAGGTTATTAGACTTAAGACTATAAGCAATGAATGGTTTATCGTTTAAAGAGGCAATAGCGGCGATGGCACCAGCGGTATTGGTGTTATCGATAGAGACAAATTCGTCAACAGTCGCAATAACATCAGGTGATGCAATACCATAACCTACACGTAATCCTGCTAAAGCAAATATTTTAGAGAAAGTGCGGGTGACAATTAGATTATTTTGTCCTTGTTTAACGAGTTCAATTGCACTAACAAAGTTAGGATCTTCGACTAATTCAGCATAAGCCTCATCGACAATGAAAAATTGTTTATCTGATACTTTAGTCATCCACTTATTAAGCTGACTATGTGGGGTGATCATAGCGGTTGGGTTATTCGGATTACAGATATAAATAATTGTTAAGCCATTAAAATCATTTGCTAGTTGCTCCATCTTATCAAGATCAAAAGAAAGATCTGATTTTAATGGAACTTTAGTGATCTCAATACCAAGCGGTAGGGAGTATAGCTCGGCATAGTTAAAGGTTGGATCTGGCGTTACTAGCTGTATTTTAAGATTATTTTTTCTAGCTTTGTTCGCAAGCATTGCAACAGTTGCTTGGATTGTTTCAGATGAGCCATTACCTATTGTGACATGCTTATCAGATAACCGATATAATTCGCCCAAATGCGTTATTAATTCAGAGCGGGCATCGTCAGGATAACGAAAAGAACCGGGTAATGCGGCAATAATCGCTTGTTTTGCATTCGCTGACATACCCAGTGAATTTTCATTGAAATTAAGTAGCAATGGATGCTTTTCATCGATGATAAATGGTGATTTATTTTGAGCAACTGCTTGATTTATTACTGAATTTAAAGCTAATCCGCCGGCAATAAGTGAGCTTGATTTTAAAAATGAACGACGATCCATAGTGATTCCATATAATTATTATTTGTAAAGCAATTAGCTTACTTCAAAAAAAATTATTGTAAATATTTATATGAAAAAAATGATTATTTATTCATTTTTCTTTACGAGAAACTGCGGTGAGCGATACCAATTTCACTAGTGGAATAACTTTATTTTAAGATTAACCTTTTTGCTAATCGATGCAAATTAGCTGTATCTATTTCTAATTCGCGCGCGCTGGCAGACCAATTAAAATGATTTTGCTCCAAGGATTGAGTAATTATTTTTCGTTGGAAATCTTCGGTGGCATCACGCAGGTTTTTGATAATGGGTACTGGCATATCTTTAGGTATCACTGAGCTACTATGATTAGTGTTATCAAAAGTAAAATGTTGAGGTTGTAAAATAATATCACCTCTACTACTTGATGCACGGGCTAATACAATGGCACGATGAATGGCATGTTCAAGTTCGCGTACATTACCGGGCCATGAATAGAATACTCGAATGATGGCAGATGCAATTGCGCAAGGTATCAATGAAGCTGACCCTAATGTATCAGTCAAGATTTTTAATATTGCACGTAGTGACAAAAATGATGTTTTAACGCATGTATTTCGTTCTAAAGGAGCCCTAGTAGGCTCATCTACAATGAATAATGTCATGATGCCCAAAATTGCAGGCATGCTTGAAGAGCTAACTGGTTTACGTTTTTGTAATAAAAAAGCTGCTGCATTTGGGAGTTATGGTTGGAATGGTGGCGCGGTTGATCGGGTTCAAACACGTTTAATGGATGCAGGTTTTGAAACTTCATTATCACTAAAAGCAAAGTGGCGACCAGATACAAATTCACTCGATGAATGTCGCGAATATGGACGAGAAATTGCTCGCAAATGGGCGCTAGTACCATTAGCTGTATAGGGATCTTTAATTAACTCGAGATTAAAAAAAATTTATAAAGGATATTAAAATGAAATTAAGAGAAAAATCGCTAGGGCAAATAGTACTTTCAATTCCAAGATCTTCAGCCTTATTTCGTCAGTATGATATTGATTTTTGTTGTGGTGGAAAACAAACACTAGGTAGAACAGTAGAAAAAAAAGGATTAGATATTGAACTGCTAGAAAATCAATTACTAGAACTCTCTGAAGATACTTTAGAAAAAGATTGGCGAGAAGCACCACTTAGCGAAATTATTGATTTTATTATTGTTCGTTATCATGATCGTCATAGAGCGCAATTGCCTGAATTAATTATTCAGGCAGAGAAAGTGGAGCGCGTACATGCTAATAAATTGGCAGTGCCTAAGGGACTAACCAAATATTTAGAGGCGCTTTATGAAGAGCTTAGTAGTCATATGATGAAAGAAGAGCGTATTTTATTTCCAATGATAAAAAATGGGTTGGGAGCTAATGCTGCTGCGCCAATTAGTGTGATGGAGCAAGAGCATGATGATGCAGGTGATATTTTAGAAATAATTAAAAAAATCACTAATAATGTTACGCCGCCAGCAGAGGCCTGTACTACATGGAAGGTATTATATAATGGAATCAACGAGCTAATTGATGATTTAATGATTCATATTAACTTGGAGAATAACTTACTTTTCCCTAGAGCGCTTGCCGGAGAATAAGTGGGTATCTTAATTCTCTTGTTTAATTTTAATACTATGACTTTTAGTCTGATGAATTCTATTACTGACTAGTTTTCGCGACTGGATATTTTTATCAAAAGTAAAATACCCAGTCGCTTAATCATGTCATTTAGTTATATAGCAGAGAAAATAAAGATAAATTGGGTTAATGGCCAATCATTTTGGCATTAGGTATGATATGAAACCAATAATTATCTGGAACAGGGCTTTCCCAAACTCCTGTGTAGGCTGCAAATCCAATTGTGATAAATAGAATCGTCAGAGTTAACGTTGACATAATGATACCTGATAGGACTATTGAGCGTTTTTTAGTTGGTAATGGCAATGAAAAACTTAATGTTGAAGAGACTGGACAAGATTCAACACAGGTCATACAACCTGTACATTCTATGGTTCTTACTTTTATTAGTTTATCGACAGGGATACGGGAAGGGCAATTTTTTGCACATTTTCCGCAATCAATGCAACTTTCTACATTTCGATGTATTTTGAAAGGGGAAAGTAATGAAAATAGCCCTAACAGCGCGCCATAAGGGCAGAGATAACGGCACCATGCGTTATGGATAAATAAGCTAATAACAATAAGTATGATGACGCTAATCAGTGAAACGCCGCTAATATATCGGAAGAAATCAAGCATTTTAACATCGATGATGATGCCGTAGGGTGACATGAGAAAATATTGGATCATCTGTGCAGGCATTGATAGCGCAATATACAAAAAGAAGCCAAGCAGTAAATATTTAAGACTACGTAAAGAGATATCTAACCAACGTGGAAGATTGAATTGAAAGCGAAATATTTTTTTGCCTAAATTCCCAATGAGCTCTGATATAGTACCAATCGGGCACATCCACGAACAAAATGCCTTTTTAAGAATTAGGCTAATTGTAATTAAAGCGACTAGTAGAAGCATTGAAGCCGCATGAATTGGGGGGAGTACACCTGTTTCTAGCGTATATTTTAAGTTCATCAAACCGGCAATGGGTAACCAACCTTCAATACCACCAGGACGAGACATAAAAAAAGTTGTACCACCAGACTCGTAATAACGAACCCAGTAGTAAAAAGTGACACCAATGTAAATATTAATGGCAAGTAGCAATAGTTGTGTTGCTTTACGCCAAGTAGAAGCATTTCGCCAGTCATTCCAAGGTAGTTTACCTCCAATAGTATCAGGACGGCGTTTGTACCTTTGGTGTGTTTTCTCTGTCATTCCTATCTATCTATCTCTTTAACATGTATTTTAAATACCCTAATTCTATGTCAGTTCTTTATCGCGAATATTGATTTATATCTGGCTAGTCTAATTTGTTATTTAATTATTGTTGGAATGAGTGGGTATGAGCAAAGGGTATTGTTTTATGAAAGAGTCTAAAGCATAGATTCTGAAAGAGGTAACGCGATGGGACTATTATTTTAGATAGATTTTATTTGGGAATGGTCGTGTTATTAAGTTTTATTAGTGTCTCACTAGACTGAAAATAAATATTTTAATCTGACAGAATAAGTTAAAGGGCAGCTTTTGCTGCCCTAAATAAGTTATTAATTTTGTGTTTGTGCATTTGGCGTGATTTCAATAACAGAAACTCGTACTTGGTATTGCTTCCCATTTTCACCTTTAGGCACATTAGCAGTAATCTTTTTTAAGGCTTCTTCCGGTTGTGTGGTTTGAACGGTGGTTGAATATTGCATCATTCCACGATGGCGGCCTGAATAATTGGAATGACGGTTATTATCGCAAGGTCTATTATCATATTGTTGCCCATTTTGAGATGAGCCTCTATGCCATGAGCCATCATCGTTCCTATAGCCATCACCATGATATGCTAAAGTTGAAAAGCTGACGGCCATTAAACTAGCTGTAATAATCAGAGGTTTTAAGATATTCATAATTTATTCCTTTTTATATCTGTTGATTATTATTTTGGCAGCTAAATTTAATAATTCAATTTACTTTACCTAAATAAATGAATAAATCATAATTGGGACTATTTTTATCCATTATTTATTCACAATGAAAATTTTCTGTTAATAAATTTAATTTTAAGTTAACGAAATAATAATTCCATCATGTTGATTATTATGTTTACATCCTTTTTTATTATTGACTATCAGAAAAAAACTTTGCTAATTTACTTAATGAAATAATTGATGCCACAGCAATATCTTTATTATAATCATCACATAGATTTATCAGTCTATTAATTGCATCTTGTTGTTCAATAGAGCATTTGTAGTCACCTAATGCATTGATAGCAGCGATTTTAACATCATTATTTGCACCATAGGTTAATTCTACTAAATTTTTTACGATTTTTTCTTTCATGTAATTAATAATTTAAGTATGAGAGTAGAGATTTATAGTATAAAACTATCGTTAAAAATAAAAAATGTTTTTTTTATCAATGATTGACTGATTAATATAGTGGTGACCAATTATATTTATATTAATAATTATATTTAGTAACATAGTTAATCTGATTTATTGTCAAGAGCGGGTATAAATTGACAGATAAGGTAGAAGCGGGTGGATTAATGGCTCATTTTGTTCATCATCAAAGGGGTGATACTATTATAATTTAGGCCATTTCTCATTCTGCAAGAAGGACTGAACGTTGAAACGAATAAAAACTAAGCTGCTAATCGTTGTATTGTTGGCGTTAGGTACATTTTCTTACCAATATTTTACCAGTATTGGTGATTCTGATATTAAAAAAGCTGCACAACAACGCGTTGAGAAAAAACTCGCTTCAACAGAGTCTGTTATATTTGATAATGTGAAAATAGCACAAAAAAACCAGTATAAGGAAGGGGAAAGTTATCGGGTTTGCGGGTTATACCGACTTGCTTCACAAACTGAATTTTTACCTTTTGTGGCAAATATTGATGTGCAGTCTGGGGCATTTTCAGAGCATGACCAATTATTGGTGAGTGAAACGCCAGAAATCAAATTAGCAATCGATAATTTATGTCAGGATACTGATAAAAAATCATAAATTTATATACCAAACATGAAAATAGTGCCCTGAGTATTTTGGGCACTATTTTTATATGTTTAATTAAGGCTTATTTAAAAGTAATTCAGTTTGAATTTTGCATGCTGAAATTGAATCATTTAGAGATGTCATGAAATCTGCTTTATTGGCAAATTGAGATTTGTTCGCGCGTACAGTATCTATAGCTGTTGCTAAATTTTGGCGTAGATCTGTTTCGAGAGTTTCTAATTTGGCTAAATCAACCTTTTCGCTTTTTAAGCGTTCAATTGTATTACGGGTTAATTCACTACTGCTTTTATCCGTGCTGTATGCTTCACTTAGCGTTTGACCTGTAATATCGCAATAATCGCTTGCCAATTCGCTTATATTTAGTGGGGCATTGCTTGCTATAGCAAGGGCAGGAGTTAGGCATAAAGCCAGTAATAAACGCTTCATAGTAATACCTCTAGTTTGTACTCAATGAATGTTAACTTTAAATGATAACGATAAACTACTATAGCAGAATAGCCCTAAAAGGGGGTAGGAAGAGGATTTTTAGCATGATTTCATAAAAAAAAGCCAGTATAAATACTGGCTGCCATAATTAGCAAAAGCAATGTAATGAAAATTACGTTATATACTTTATCATACAGCGAATGAAAATACAGATAATTTATGAGGTCTCTTGAGAAGTTAAAGGAAAATATGATTTTGATCAGCGATGGACACTATCGTTGGATACTAACGTGGGGCTTATTAGGGTTGGCGAATAGAGAAGAATTGTCGTACGTTTCTTAAAAGGTAGCCAAATTGCCCTCATGAAAGAGTTTGCAAGAATTTGGCTACGATATTGGAATTACGCTTTTGACCAGTAGCCATGCTTTAATACGTCTTCGACTAACTCATGCAAAACGATATGTGCTTCTTTGTCATCATGAAAACCACTTGTTGTAAAGGTTGTTGGTCCGCAATCATGAGTCACTTTTAAATTACTACTTGGATAGACTTCTAATACTCTGGCTTTCAACTCAGCAGTGAAAAGGTCATAAGCTTTTTCGGTCAGTTTTGAAACGGAGTCATCTGAAACTTTAATGTTAATTTCCATTTTTTAACCCTTTATCTAAAAACTAAATTTTACTCAGTGTATTGTTATCATTAGTTATAAGCAATAATCTTATTTAGATGATACAAAAAAGAATAATAAATATAGAGTTGGGGTTTTAATATTAACTTTAATTTTTGTTTCTAATTTTAATAATAGTTCTTAACTGAATTTAAATAATTTATTTAGTGTGAAGTTAGTGCTTTAATTAAAATGAAAAACTAATTTATTACTTATTTTTTTTGAATATGAAAGCTATGAGTTAGTTAAAGTTATTAATCATACTTGTTATTTGATTAAAAAAATAGCTAAAAATCAAACGTTTGATTTTTGTCGTGCGTGTGAAGGCTGTTGGTTATGTAGATATTTGAAAATTAAGTATTTTTTTCTTTATCTTTGCGGGGTTATGTTATATTTAATTAAAAGTTAAGAAATTAGTTTAATAATAAAAACAAAAATCAATTTACAAGAAAGATAAAAGAATATAATTTCGACCCCTTGCTGAAGGATGGTGTTTTTTATTTTTAATTTAAAGTTGCATTCATGGTTTATGCGTTTTAGATATTGGCTAATATGGAGCGAAATAATTATCAACTAGATATTTTATTAGTTGATTCAATAAAAAAGGAGCGTAATTTGATAGAATATATAAACTCACTGAGTAATATTATTTGGGGGTCATTGCTTATTTATTTATTACTTGGAGCAGGCCTGTACTTCACGATTAGATCTGGATTTATTCAAATAAGACACTTTAGCCATATGTTTGGTGTTTTAAAAAACAGTAAAAAGTCAGATAAAGCAGGTATTTCTTCATTTCAAGCACTTTGCACGAGCCTTGCGGCTAGGGTGGGAACGGGCAATTTAACTGGCGTTGCTATTGCACTTACTGTGGGTGGACCAGGTGCAATTTTTTGGATGTGGGTTGTTGCATTACTTGGCATGGCAACTTCTTTCGTTGAGTGTACTTTGGCTCAGCTATATAAAACTAAAGATGATCAGGGAAATTATCGAGGCGGGCCTTCGTATTATATGCAAAAAGGCTTAAACCAAAGATGGATGGGGGTATTGTTTTCTATATTTCTTATTATTGCATTTGGATTAGTGTTCAATGCTGTTCAAGCTAATTCAATCGCGCAAGCAACTGCAGTGGCATTTGATTTTAACCCGCTTTACGTTGGAATAGGCTTGGTTTTTTTAAGTGGGATTGTTATTTTTGGCGGATTAAAATCAATTGCCAAAGTTGCTGAATTAGTTGTTCCAGTAATGGCTCTAGCTTATTTAATATTAGCATTTTGGGTCGTGGGGCATCATATTGACCGTTTGCCTGAAGTTTTCATGTTGATTATCCGTAATGCATTTGGATTGCAAGAGGCGGCTGGTGGGGCGGTAGGGTATGGCGTAGCCCAAGCAATGACACAAGGTATTCAACGTGGCTTATTTTCAAATGAGGCTGGTATGGGGTCGGCACCTAATGCGGCGGCTTCGGCATCACCTTATCCTCCACATCCTGCCTCACAAGGCTATGTGCAAATGCTGGGTGTATTTATGGATACCATCGTTATCTGTAGTGCAACGGCGATTATTATCCTATCTTCCGGAGTATTAGAAGGCCCTCTTGATAACATTAATGGAATAGAGCTAACGCAACTCGCACTTTCTTCTGCAGTAGGCAGTTGGGGTTCCACTTTCATTGCAGTCGCAATATTTTTCTTTGCCTTTACATCTATTATTGCTAATTATGCCTATGCAGAAAGCAATATGATTTTCTTGGAAAATAATCATACAGCAGGCTTATTTATTTTTCGCTTAGCAGCCTTAGGTATGGTGATGTTTGGTGCATTAGCTGAAATGCCACTGATATGGAAACTCGCAGATCTGTCTATGGGGCTAATGGCGATTACTAATTTAATTGCGATTCTTTTGTTATCTGGAATTGCGTTTAAATTAGCGAAAGATTATAACCAGCAATTAAGTGATGGAAAGGTACCCACCTTTGATATTAACCAGCACCCTGAATTGAAAAAACAATTTGAAGATGGGATTTGGGAAAAAGAACAAGTGGAGCAGTGGATAAAAAAAGAGACTAGTCAGTAAAATAGCCGTGGAAGTATATCCGATTAGTATTATTTTGTATTGCGCCTCAACAGTGGAATAGTCGCTTTTGGGGCGCAGTTTTTTATGATTAAAAAAATATTAATATTTTTAGATTGGTGATCATTAGTATTATTCATTAAACCATAATAGCCGCTCTGTTGTTATGTGCCTTCTATCTAATTTTATCTATTTTAAAAATAACCTTAGTGAAAATGCTTGATTAATAATCTATTGAGCTTTAAGGTTTTTTTATATGACAATATTATTATCTTAGCGGATTAGAAAGACAGTCGAGAACAACATGAAATTAGGGCAGCATGCAGCAACATTTTACGGCGTAATATCCATCTTATTGTGGAGTACCATGGTTGGATTAATACGTAATGTGAGTGAAAATTTTGGTCCAGTTGGCGGTGCTGCATTAGTTTATACCACTGGGACTATTGTCTTAATGGTAGTGATTGGGTTACCTAAAATAAGCCTTTACCCAAAACGCTATTTATTTTGGGGTTCATTACTCTTTATCAGTTATGAGATTTGCTTTGTTTTAGCGTTAGGGTTAGCCAATAATCGACAACAAGCGATAGAATTAGGTATGGTGAACTATCTATGGCCGAGTTTTACTATCGCTTTGGCGGTCTTTTTTAATCGACAACGATTTACAGTATTACTGTCTATTGGTTTAGTTTTGGCATTCTCGGGGTTGCTCTGGGTTATTTCTGGCGATCAGCCTATCTCGTTTGATGCAATTATTAATAATATTAAAAGTAACCCGCTTTGTTATCTTTTAGCTTTTATTGGTGCCATTTTATGGTCTTTTTATAGCAATGTAACTAAACGAATTTCAGGTGGTCATAATGGAATGGTGTTATTTTTCATGATGACATCATTAGGGCTTTGGGGTTTGTATCTATTTGAAGAGCCAACCGTATTTAATGTCACATTTAACAGTGTTTCTTTATTGATATTAGCTTCAATTGCAACGGGTGGGGCGAATGCACTTTGGACTTTAGCGGTTATCAAAGGCAATGTTGCTTTTTTAGGGACGCTATCTTATTTTACTCCTGTTATATCAACGGCTTTTTCATCAATATTACTCAGTACTGCGTTGACGTTAGGATTTTGGCAGGGGGTGCTAATGGTGACTATAGGCTCTATCACTTGCTATATTGCAACACGTCAATATTCAAATAAAAAGCACATTAATTAAGTTAGTCGTTTTCACCGTAAAACGCTCGTTAATACGAGCGTGATAATGATTGTCAACGTTATTGGTTTTCGGGATTAATAAACTTATTGATTGCGATGGCAACGCCGTCATCATCATTCGTTTTTGTCACAAACTTAGCCAATTTTTGAATATGTTCCTGTGAGTTACCCATCGCAACTGAAACACTCGCATACTTTAGCATTTGAATGTCGTTATTTTGGTCACCAATACTCATGACTTTATCTGGAGTGATACCCAGTTTTTCACAGATAACTTGTAGCGCAGTCCCTTTATTTGACGTGTTGTTCGATATTTCGAGGTAATAGGGGCTAGTTTTAATTAATGAGTAATTTTCGTACGTATTTTCTGGAATATAACTGATACCGATGTCTAATTTTTCTGGGCAATCAATCATCATGATTTTGGTAAATTTTAGCGATGATTCCATTTCATTAACTGGGCAGTAAACAAGCGGAGAATTGGTTAAATAAGCATCATGAATAGTATAGTGACTTATATGTCGATTAGCCGTAAACATTGTATTATCTGCAAGGGCGTGCAAATGAACACCAATATTTCGTGATAGCTCTTCAAAGTAAAGATAGTCAGCAAAATCTAATAGATTTTCAACTAAGTGGCTACCATCATGGGCTTGATGGATGACACTACCGTTATTGCTGATGCAATAATCATTTGCAGTATCAAGGCCAAGCTCTTTTAGATAGGGTTGAATGCCGGTATAAGGACGGCCGGAAGCGAGAATGACCTGTATGCCTTTTTGTTTAGCTTGCGCGATAGCGGCTTTAACTGCTGGGGATATTTGGTGTAGCGAATTTAGCAAGGTACCATCTAAATCAATAGCGACTAGTTTGATAGACATCAACGCCTCCTATAATTGAGAGTTTTTATCCAAATACCTTACTCTAAATATTAAAAATGTAAATTGACACAGAACTGTCGTGTAGTAATAAGTGTGATTGAACAGCACGTTTTAAAGCGCTTGTTCAATATCCATTGTTTATTACTGCTGTGGCTCAATACTATTGTGATCGCTTCTTGTCCCATGGAAATGATGATGGCTTAGCGCATTAAAATGTCAGACAGGGGATTTTAATGCGATTAAACATATTCACTCGTATTCATGGGTTAGATGTAAAGGTTGCTTAACTTCTAAATAAATTTGCTCATTTTGTCTAAAATCAAATGGTGTAATGTCATATTCTTTACGGAACATGTAAGTAAAATGTGATTGTGAACCAAATCCAAAATCTAAGGCAATATCAAAAATAGATTGGGTACTGTTTCTTAGTAGGTTAACTGCGCCAGCGAGGCGACGTTGGCGAATATATTTTCCCAACGAAATTCCAGTCACTTCTTTGAATATTTTTTGCATATGCCAAAGTGAATAGCCAGAGTAGGCGGCAAGCTCTTCTAAGTGAATAACTCGGCCTAAGTGTTCTTCTATCCATTTACTCAAAGCATAGACAAGTGCTAAATGATTATCTTGTGGCATCTCAAATTATTTCTAGTTTTACGGTAACCGAAGTATACACAACTTCATTTCACCATGACAAAGGCTGCTTGTGCGGTATCATCCATTTTTTGAATAAAAAAAGCACAATCAGAATAAGTTAATGCTTGATTGCGGTTAAAATGAACAGTTATTTTATGAAAATACGTGAAATGCTCATTTTCCTCAAATTTCAATCAAGGGCTTAGGGTAGTATTCATTTTCTGAATGTATTACAGGTGATTCTTAAGTGATACCAACTAAAGCTTCTGAAGTTTTAACATTGTAATCATTTGAGTAAGAAAAATCATCAGTGAAAGTTTTAAGGAATATCGGTGTTTGGAAGAAAGCTAGTATTTATCGTGAGTATCATCATTATCTGTGTATTTCTTTATCTTTTAGCCATGGATAGCCTCTGCGATCAGGGGGGGGAGAACTTTATCTTTGGTATCTGTCGCATAACAGACTTGTTACCGTTTTGAATTTGTTTTTTAATACGCCATGCTGATATTTTGTCGTCATCATTATCAATAATGGCTATTGTGTAATATTATGAAAAATAAAGACAAGGACTAAATCAGCTTTTAAGTAGTGTTAATCAGAGAATTCAAATAAACTTATCGATTATCACGACTTTGGACGATAACAAGCAAGTAACAGGACGAAAAGGGTAAAGTTATGGCGCAACAGCAACAAACGCTAAAGCGTGGATTAAAAAATAGACACATCCAATTGATTGCTTTGGGGGGCGCTGTTGGTACAGGGCTGTTTCTTGGAATAGCGACAACAATACAAATGGCAGGGCCATCTGTATTGTTAGGATATGCATTGTGTGGTTTTATTGCCTTTCTGATCATGCGTCAGTTAGGGGAAATGATTGTACAAGAGCCCGTTGCAGGTTCATTTAGTCATTTTGCATATAAATATTGGGGTGGTTTTGCAGGCTTCTTATCCGGTTGGAATTACTGGGTAATGTTTATTCTGGTTGGAATGACAGAACTGACAGCCGCAGGCAAATATATGCAACATTGGTGGCCAGAACTCCCTATTTGGGTTTCTGCGGCTGTCTTTTTTATTGCAGTAAATGCCATAAATTTAGTGAATGTTCGTTCTTATGGCGAAACTGAATTCTGGTTTGCATTGATTAAAGTTGTCGCTGTTGTGGCAATGATTATTTTTGGTTGTTATTTATTGTTTAGTGGTCATGGTGGCCCTCAAGCGAAAGTCAGTAACTTATGGGAATATGGCGGATTTTTTGCTAAAGGCTCTATGGGTTTATTTATGGCTCTCGCCATCATAATGTTCTCTTTCGGTGGATTAGAACTCGTCGGGATCACCGCCGCTGAAGCGGAAGATCCAGAAAAAAGCATTCCTAAAGCGATTAATCAAGTTGTTTACCGTATTTTAATATTTTATATCGGTTCACTTGCTGTGTTACTGGCGCTATTTCCATGGGTCGACCTTGATGGAAAAACCAGTCCATTTGTGTTGATATTCCACGAGCTAGGTGACTTGCTTGTAGCAAACGCATTGAATGTGGTGATATTAATTGCGGCACTGTCGGTTTATAACAGTGGTGCGTATTGCACTAGCCGCATGTTATATGGCCTTGCTCAACAAGGTAATGCCCCTAAGTTTATGGCGAAAGTCAATAAAGGCGGTGTACCTGTCATGGCTTTAGTTATTTCAGGTATTGCGACCTCGGGTGGTATTTTAATAAACTTTGTGATGGAAGGGCGTGCCTTTGAGTTATTGATGTCCTTAGTGGTGACCACGTTAGTGATCAACTGGATTATGATTTGTATTTCTAACTTGAAATTTAGAGCTGCAATGGACAAGGATGGGGTTAAAACTAAGTTTAAAAGTATTTGGTATCCCTATGGAAATTACTTGTGCTTAGCTTTCCTTTCGCTGATCCTTATCATTATTTTGATGATGGATGGATTACGAGTCTCAGTGCTGATTATGCCATTGTGGATTGCGGTACTGTGGATTGGTTATCAGTTTTCAGGAACTAAAAAACAAAATTTAGCTGATGATACGGCAAAATAAAAGTGCTTGAAATGTAAAATAAAAAAATGGCCGGTAGATTTAATCTCCGGCCATTTTTTATTTAATTAAGATCACCACTGCCAGCGTAACCAGGCAAATAACACGTTACCGTTATTGTAGGTACCAGGAATATAGGTTGCTTGTAGAGATAGCCTATCATATTCCACTGACACTAATGGCAGTGGAACAGGTATGGGAATATAGTGATAATCATCACGAGCTGTAATACTTAATGTAAAACCCGCACCCATGCGAAAACCATCTAGCTCACCGGGTATCCACATTTTTTGGAAGCCATATCCGACAATAGGCTCAAATTTATTATGTGAATCTTTAAACATCATCGCGTATAGGGCGTGCCAATCATTATCTTCATCAAAACGATATTTACCGAAACCAATGCCCCATGGTTGTTCATTGTAGCTATCCGTTTTCTTTTTATCGTAAGTAAAGCGGTTATGCCATGTGAAAGCAGGAACATAAAGTTCGTAGTTGTCAGACTGCCAAGTCGTACTAACATTATTAGTAAATTTGTCCCATAGCCCTGTGGACTGCTCTTCAGCTAATGCAGTTGACGATGTGCAGATGATAGTCGTCACGAGTAGTGATTTAGCGACTACTGATTGTATATTTTTAGTTACTCTCATTGTAAATCCGTCTTGTTTATCTTTTGGATAAAAATTTTATATTGATGAAGATAATCGGCTTGCTAATAATGATTATATTAGCATTTTTGTAATTATTATGAATAAACATTATTTTAAATAAGATAAATGGAAGATGACAGCATTTATTGCATTATGTAGCACAATGGTTTAAAAAACGCGTCAAAATAGTTTATTACCTAAAAATGAATGTAAGTCTCTTGTTGTCTACCCATTTAAGTCAAAGAAACCAATAAATGCGTCAATTTAAAAAATAAATTGAGAGCAACTCCAGTAATGATGATTCAAATCAAATACTAGCAAGTAGCAATGCGCTGAAATGGTGATATTAAGTAGCAGCAATGAGCAGTAGGTTCTTGCTGCAATGTTGATTTTGATTGTATTAGCGCTTTTAAGCGCCAATTAAAAATACAGAGGCATTGATATGATGAAGCGTCACGACGTATTAACCGAATACCAAGCCAAGTGTTTGTCCATTGCTACTGATACCTTGTTATCGCCAAAACAGAAAGCTAATTTTCTGGCATTAGAAGCTGAAAATAATATTCCTTATTTAGCATTAAGCGAACCGTTGAAAACTGCTTTGGATACACGTGTTATTTGTGACATGTATGAAGGTCATGCGCCGTATAAACCTCGCTATGTACTGCCTGATTATGAGCGTTTTCTACAACTGGGTTCTGCCTATCTAGAATTAGCACCAGCGGAAGATTTTGATGATGCACTTAATCATTTGATGATCCTGTATCATCACGTGCCTTCAGTAACCGGATTTCCAGTTTTTCTTGGGTATTTAGATAGATTGTTAATGCCATACGTTGCAAATTATACTGAAGAACAACTATATCCTAAGCTAAAACGGTTTTGGGTTATGCTTGACCGTACGCTACCTGATGCCTTTATGCATGCCAATATTGGGCCTGAAGATAATATTATTTGTCGTCTGATTTTACGCATCGATGCTGAACTTAAACAGGTCGCACCAAATTTAACCTTTGTATATCACCCACAACGCACGCCTGAATCGCTATTTTTACAGGCTATCGAAAATATTTGTGAATGTAGCAAACCGCATATTGCTAACGATATTATTCACAGCGCAGCGTTTGATGAAAAAGGTTATGGCATAGTTAGTTGTTATAATTCACTTCCTATAGCAGGGGGCGGTAGCACGTTGGTGCGTATCAATTTACGCGAGGTCGCCTTGCGTAGTGAAAATTCTACCGATTTTTTAACTGTGCAATTGAAAAAGTATTGTGATCTGCAAATGGAATTGATTGAGAAACGAACGGCTTTCTTATACGAAGAGTCTAATTTCTTTCAAACAAGTTTCCTTGTACATGAAGGGTTGATTGCACCCGAACGTTTTGCCCCGATGTTTGGTATTTATGGCTTAGCAGAAGCAGTCAATATTTTGATGGAAAAAGAGGGCACCACAAATCTTTATGCACCGGACTCACCGGCATTACCTCTTGCTTATCAAATTAGTGAACAATTAGCGGACTTCGTTGAATCCACTCCTGTTAAATATGGCTTTAATCATAAAGCGATGTTGCATGCACAATCAGGTATTAGTTCTGATAGTGAGACAACGCCAGGTGCACGTATTCCTTATGGTGAAGAGCCTGATCCAGTTTCTCATATCATGACGGTTGCACCTCACCATCAATATTATGTGTCGGGGATCAGTGATATTCTGACTATTGATGAAACTATCAAACAAAATCCTCAAGCACTTTTACAGCTCTGTAAAGGGGCCTTTAGTCATGGTATGCGCGAGTTCACGGCTAATGTTGCGAATAATGATTTAGTACGCGTCACCGGCTATATGGTGAGATTATCGGATATTGAGAAATTTAAAACGGAAGGTTCAAGAAATAACACTACGTGGTTAGGGGATGAAGCAACAAAAAATTGCAAAATTCAGTCGCGTCAACAACGAGTGATAAGCCATGAGCAATCGATGCGCTACACTCAATAAACTGATTCCATTTTCTTGTGTCGATGGGCCTGGTAATCGGCAAGTGTTATTTTTGCAAGGATGCAATCTGCGCTGTTTGAATTGCCACAACCCCTATACTATGGCGCTATGTGACGACTGTGGGGATTGTGTTCCCACTTGTCCACATGGTGGATTATCTTTAATCGCGGGCAAAGTGGTATGGGATAACATCGCGTGTCAGCAATGTGATACTTGCCTGCAAACTTGTACCAAAAACGCCAGCCCGATGACGAAGCAGCTTAGTGTCGACAGTATGATTCAAAGTTTAACGAAGAATGTCGCTTTCCTTAATGGCGTTACTATCAGTGGCGGGGAAGCTACGACACAACTGCCTTTTATTATCAATTTATTTAATGAGATAAAACAGTCACCAACTCTGTCTCATTTGACCTGTTTTATTGATAGTAATGGACATTTATCATCCTCTGGATGGCATAAAGTATTACCGAATACCGATGGTGTCATGATCGACCTAAAAGCGTGGGGGAATGAATGCGCCTTAAAACTCACGGGTAGAGATAATCAGAAAGTATTTGATAGTATTAATTTATTAGCGCAAGCCGGAAAATTATACGAATTACGTTTGTTATTTATTCCTAATCAAACGGATTATCTCGAAAATATTGATGTTTTAGCCGCGTTTTTACGTCAACTTTCTTCGTCTACACGAATTAAAATCAATGCCTTTCAAAATCATGGTGTCACCAACGAAGCCGCAAGTTGGCCAGCGGCAAAGCAAGTTGAAATTGAATCTTTTGCCCAATCATTACGTGGCCGCGGTGTGACCAATCTACATTTACCTAATGTCTATTTGTAATTTCTATCCCTTCAAATAAATTTAGCCTATTTTCAATTAAGTTTTCCCTCAGTAAAAATAGCGAGTGGGAAATACTGGTATTTGTGAAAACATGTGCGACAATCAAGTAAATCTTATTATCTGATTTAATACGCTTTTTTATTCATAACTGAAATGCGTTGAGAATGTTAAACGGTAAAGTTGAAGGTTATGATTTCTAAACTTAAATAATCACCCAGTATATGAATAGGAGTGGCAATTAATGAGAGTCAATGCGCTAACCATAGCCGGAACTGATCCTTCAGGGGGCGCAGGTATACAAGCAGATTTAAAAGCATTCTCTGCGTTAGGTGCTTATGGAACAAGTGTCATTACGGCATTGGTCGCGCAAAATACCCTTGGGGTTCAGTCTGTCCATAATTTGCCAGAAGAATTTGTTGCCGCGCAACTTGAGTCTGTATTGAGTGATGTTCGAATCGATAGCGCTAAAATTGGTATGTTATCAAATCAACGCAATATCTTTGTAGTTGCTGAGGCTTTAAAGCAATATTCAATTCCTTATATTGTTCTCGATACCGTCATGGTTGCAAAAAGTGGCGATCCGTTATTACTGCCCGATGCAGTTGATGCATTGCGCCAAGAATTATTACCTACAGTTTCTTTGATTACGCCTAATTTGCCAGAGGCGGCAGTATTGTTGAATCAAAAAATGGCTGAAACTGAAAGCCAAATGCTGAGCCAAGGTTATCAATTATTAGACTTAGGTTGTCAGGCTGTTTTAATGAAAGGTGGTCATTTAAGTGATGCACAAAGCCCTGACTGGCTTATTACCAGACAAGGTGAATGGCGATTTACCTCACCGAGGGTAAATACAAAAAATACGCATGGAACTGGTTGTACGCTCTCTGCCGCATTAGCTGCGCTTAGACCTCGTTATATTGATTGGCAGACGACTGTAGTGGAAGCTAAAGCCTATTTACAAGCTGCGCTAGAACAAGCAGATAGTCTAGAAGTTGGGCGGGGGATAGGTCCTGTTCATCATTTCCATGCTTGGTGGTAATAGGTAACCGCCCTCTAATAATGTAGTGCTATGAGAAATGAGGGCGATTACGTAAATGCAATATTGTTAAGAAAAAGGCTCACTACAGTAATAAATTACATTGTGGTGGTAGCCGACAACGCAATGCATTGGGGATCAATGTAAAGGTAAAATTATCCCCAGAAAGTGGCTCACCATCGAGGTTTAAAACCATATTATGAGGCGATGAAATTTTTATCCATGTGCTGGTTTTTTCAATGAGATGCTGATTTTTATCAGAAGAAAATAGATTAGTTAGTAAAGCGGGTATCACATCTCTTGCGGGCACAATTAATAGATTTAAAACGCCATCATTAATTAGCGCCGCAGGTGTTAATTGCTGACCACCGCCGGCTTGGCGGCCATTTCCGATAGCAACGACTAACGTTTCGCCTTCCCAACTGAAATTGTCAGCTTCAATCTTACAGATATCCGTTTTCAATGTATCAGGGCGCAATAATCCATTAATTACATATGCTGCACCACCTAAAGCTGATTTTAATGCTTCGGGTGTTTCCGTGGTAATGCGTGTACCAAAACCACCGGTTGCCATATTCATAAAATAATAATGTTCATTGACTTGGCCTAAGTCAATTTCCACGGCTTTTCCTTTTACCGCTAAAGCGAGAGCTTGTTCGATATCAGCCGGGATATTTGCGCTCGTGGCAAAATCATTGGCGGTTCCCATGGGTAAAATACCCATAATTGGACGGTTCTTGGCGGGCAGTTTCATTAAAGCGGAGGAAATCGCGTTGATGGTGCCATCACCGCCCGCTGCAACAATGGTATCGATTCCTTGGGTGAGTGCTTGTTCAATAAACACATCGGTATCTTTAGGCTCCCAAGGGATGCGTACGATAATTGTGTGTCCTTCATCGCGAAGATGAGTAATTGCCTTACGAAGCTCAGGGTTAGCTGATTGCTTGCCATTAAGAATAATCATAGCTGATGGGAGGTTATTCATACGCAAGTTTTCCTTATTCGTTTTATCTTAATTAAAAGTATAAAGGCTTTGTGGTGAGAAAAGGGAATATTTGCATTATTTTTACAGAAGGGAGAGAGATAAAACGTGGATCGAAGAGTAGATAAAAGAAATGGCTAGCTCAAGGGAGATTGAGCTAGCCAAGGAGGTGGTTCCTAGTCTTATTTTACGACTTTCTAGTTCTTCGTTTTCGATAGTGACTATACGATATTGAATAGCCAATTGATGTGATCTATTGCATAAAATTAGATATTCAGTGCACTTTTACACTAAGTTGTCAATAACGAGAATGGTTCTCATATGGACTATCGCATGAAATGTTAGGTTAATAAGACATTAATCTATTTTTTAATAACAAAAAGCCAAAAATTCAATCAGCTAGCAATAAATTAAGCTAGATATGAACTTTTGGCTAATGGGTTATTTTTAGTCGTTAGGCTTTGGCCGCGGCATCTGCTAGATGAGGATCACGGGTTGTTGTTCCTGGTAAATTACGAATTAACAAACCAAAACTGACATCAACATCGTCAGGAATTGGTAGATAGACAATATGGCCATTCCCCGGAGCAACCTCAATCGATTCACCTTTACGGTTGGTTAGTGAATCTAAGGTAAAGACAATATTGCCCGCAGGCGTCATCATTTCTAAACTATCGCCGACACTAAATTTATTTTTCACATCAACTTCAGCAAGACCATTAACTCGCTTACCGGTAAATTCCCCGACAAATTGTTGAGTATCGGAAACAGAATAGCCGTATTCATAGGTTTGATATGAATCATGGGTATGGCGGCGCAAAAAACCTTCTGTATAGCCACGATGAGCTAAACCTTCTAGTGTTGATAATAAGGTCGGGTCGAAAGGTTTACCAGCAACTGCATCATCAATGGCACGGCGATAAACTTGTGCAGTGCGTGCGCAATAATAAAAAGATTTAGTACGACCTTCAATCTTGAGGGAGTGAACACCCATTTTTGTTAGATTTTCAACATGTTCAATAGCTCGTAAGTCTTTTGAGTTCATGATGTAAGTGCCATGTTCATCTTCGAAGGCGGTCATATACTCGCCTGGGCGCATGGCTTCTTCTAACATGAAGACTTTATCTGTCGGTGTACCTTCACCAAGCGTCGGTGCTACATTTTTCACCGCAATAGGTTCATGGACATGGACGATATTGCCAATTTCGTCTTCTTTGCCTTCTTGAACTTTATATTCCCAGCGACATGCGTTAGTACAAGTCCCTTGATTAGGATCACGCTTATTAATATAACCGGAAAGCAAACAACGACCTGAATAGGCCATGCACAGGGCACCGTGAACGAAAACCTCTAATTCCATTTCAGGAACTTGTTGACGAATCTCTGCAATTTCATCAAGAGAAAGTTCGCGAGATAAGATAACGCGGGTGAGTCCCATCTGTTTCCAGAATTTGACCGATGCCCAGTTAACTGCGTTCGCTTGTACGGATAAGTGAATGTCCATTTCAGGGAAGGCTTCACGCACCATCATGATCAATCCGGGGTCAGACATAATTAAGGCATCAGGACCCATTTCAATCACAGGTGTTAAATCGCGGATAAAGGTCTTTAGTTTGGCATTGTGTGGTGCGATATTGACGACCACATAAAATTTCTTGCCAAGGTCATGGGCTTCTTGAATGCCTTTAGCTAGATTTTCATGGTTAAATTCGTTGTTGCGAACACGTAGGCTGTAGCGAGGTTGTCCCGCATAAACAGCATCAGCACCATAGGCGAAGGCATAACGCATGTTCTTCAAAGAACCTGCTGGGGATAATAATTCGGGTGTAAACATGATAATTCTCAGTCTGATGTCAGGTCAGTACTCACTCAATAGAGTCAGTATTTATACCTATTAAAATTCAAGTTACATCGGTGATAGATATCTTGAATTATTTAGGTACATAATAAAATGAAGGGGGATTTTAACGCTAAAATCGGGAAATGCCAAATTTCCCTTGTAAAAAATAAGGTTATAATTTTGTTATCAAATAAAAGGGTAATTTATCAGTATTCATCCCATCTGTAGCCTAATCCATAAATTGAGCGAATAAATGTTTTTTCGTTATCCAGATATTCCAATTTTCGTCGTAAGTTTTTGACATGGCTATCAATTGTTCTATCAGTCACCACGCGGTGGTCATCATATAAAATATCTAATAGTTGATCGCGTGAATATACGGTACCCGTATTATCAGACATGAATTTTAATAGACGAAATTCAGCTGGGGTCAATTCTAAAAGTTTATCGCCATAACGAACTTGGTAGGCATTTTCATCAATAATTAATTGTGTATGATTTTTTTCAGGTGTAATAGTCCGTTGGCAGCGGCGTAAAATTGTTTTAACTCGAGCGACTACTTCCCGTGGGCTAAAAGGCTTACAAATATAGTCATCCGCACCAATTTCTAAACCTAATAAGCGGTCAATTTCTTCTGTTTTTGCTGTCACCATGACGATGGGGACTTCACTAAATTTGCGCAGTTCACGACAAACCGCTAGTCCGTCCATTCCTGGTAACATTAAATCCAGTAAAATTAAATCAGGTGGTGTGGCTTGCACATAATCGATAACTTCATCGCCTCGAGCAAGTAAGGCGGGTAAGTAGCCCGCCGCCTGTAGGTAATCAAATAAAAGTTGTCCAAGTTTTGGTTCATCTTCGACGATGAGAACATGTGCACTGGTTGAGTCAGTTGTTATCACTATTCTTTTTCCTTCGATGGGATAGGTAGCCGAACGGTAATGCGTACGCCGCCTAAATCAGACGAGCTTGCTTTTATGCTGCCATTATGCGCCTCAACAATATTATAGCAAATCGCTAGCCCTAAACCGGAACCACCACTGGCGCGATTACGCGATTCATCCACTCGGTAGAAACGTTCGAATAGATGGTTACATTGCTCTACTGTTAATCCGGGGGCGCTATCTTCCCAGTTAATGACCAGTTGGTTATTTTCTTGTGTCACCTGAATGATAATTTTACCCATAGGGTCGGTATAACGTAGGCTATTTTCCATTAAGTTATAAAATAGCTGGGTAAGACGGTCAGGATCAGCAAAAACAATGCATTGCTCGATAAAATGACGTTCTAAGGTCAATTTTCTATCTTCTAATCGCCAGCGGGCTTGACCTATAGCCATATCAATAAGAGGAATGATATCAACAGGTTGTTTACGATAAACTAATGAACCTCTATCTGAGAGCGACAGCTGGTGGAGGTCATTAACCAGTTTAATAAGCGTTTGCGTTTCCATTAAGAGAGAGTTAATGGTTTCGGGCGTTGCTTGACGAACCCCATCTTGCACCGCTTCCAATTCACCTTGTAATACCGATAATGGCGTACGTAATTCATGAGAAATATCGGCCATATAATCGCGGCGCATTTGTTCATTTTTTTCAAGTGTTGAGGCCAGATGATTAAAATCTTTGGCTAATTGGCCGAGCTCATCACGCCCCACATCGGGAACTCGAGCAGAAAAGTCGCCTCTCGCAAGTTGGTTGGTGCCTTCCAATAGCCGTTTGATTGGCCTTAAAAATCCACGGGCAAGGAATAGGGTCGCAATCAGAGCAACAAAGAGGGAAAGACCGGCGATAATCCAACTGGTATACAGTTGTTGTTCATCAAAGCGTTGATCAAGCTCGTTATTGATACCATTTTCATAGCTCGCGACTAACCAACCCACGGTATCCCCATTACCCGTGACTACGGGCTCACGAATAACATTGTTAGGTAAGGGAACATCACGACCAAAAATTAACCGATCTTTGTTGTCATAAACCCAAAAAACTGTACGCCAGCGCTTATGATTATTGGGTTTGCTATTGCGATGTTGATGTTCAACTGCACGCAATATATTGAAAAAAGCGCGGTCATTGCTTAATAAAAACATCCAATTTCCGGAGAGTTCATATTGTTCGGCTAATGCACTTGAAATAAGCTCTGCACGCTGCTGGTCATTTTCTTTGATGTAGCCAAGAAAGCCGTGCTGAAAGCTCATTCGCACCCCTTGGTGCATCGTGACCACTAATAATAAGCATGTTGCGAAAATGGCTAGGAAAAGGCGTGTGCTGACGCTATTTAACCTAAACTTCATTATTTGCCTCCGGTGCTTTATCGGTCAGCTTATTTTTTCGTGCGAAACGTTGTCTTAGGCTATCGAAACTGAGATAAACGACCGGCGTTGTAAACAGAGTTAATAACTGGCTCATAATTAACCCACCGACAATAGTGATCCCAAGAGGTTGACGTAACTCAGCGCCATCACCGCTGCCTAAGACAAGCGGTAATGCACCGAAGATGGCAGCTAAGGTTGTCATGACGATAGGGCGAAAACGCAATAAACTTGCACGGAAAATAGCTTCACGAGCGGTTAATCCGGCATTTCGTTGAGCTTGAATAGCAAAATCAACCATGATGATGGCATTTTTCTTGACGATACCTATCAATAGCATAATGCCGATGAGGGCAATTAAACTAAATGGTGTGTCAAATAATTCAAGTGCCAGTAATGCGCCAACCCCTGCTGACGGTAACGTTGATAAAATGGTGAGTGGATGAATATAGCTCTCATAGAGAATACCAAGCACTAAATAAACCGTCACAATAGCGGCAAAAATCAAAAATAATTGCGATTTTAACGTATCTTGGAATATCTGCGCAGTACCCGCAAATGTGCCACGCACTGCGGAAGGCACGCCTAAAGCTGTCATGGTTTTTTCAATTTCAGAAATCGCGTCATCAAGGGTATAACCGTCAGCCACGTTAAATGCGATGGTTGATGCGGCTGATAGCCCTTGGTGATTGACACTCAACGGCGCATTTGCCGGCTCCCAACGTGCAAAGTAGGATAGCGGGATTGCTTGACCTTGGCTGTTAATCACAAACATTTTATCTAATGAGCTGACATCTTGGGTATATTCAGGAGCAACTTCCATTACCACTTTATACTGATTCATCGCTTCATAAATGGTTGAGATTTGACGTTGACCAAAGGCATTATTCAGTAAATTATTGGCCTCGCGGACATCTATACCTAACTGCGCCATCAGATCTCTATCATAGGTCAGCGCCATTTCAGCACCTTTATCTTCTTTATCTGAGTTAACATCGGTCAGTTGCGGTAATTCTCCGAGTGCTTTACGAATGGCTGGTTCCCAATCTCGTAGCGCAGATAATTCATCGGCCAGTAGCGTGAATTGATAACTGGCATTGGCTTGCCGTCCACCGACCCGAATATCTTGAACGGGCATCATAAATAAATTCGCACCGGGCTCATTAGCCAGTTTGATTCGTAAGCGGTTCATGACACTGGTTGCGCTTTCATTTCGTTCATTAAGATCTTTTAATGAAATAAACATGAAACCGCTATTCACACGGCTACCTCCGGTGAATCCGGTCACATTATCGACCGCGGGGTCCGCATTGATTTGCTGCATAAAAGTGGTCATTTTCTGTTTCATGGATTGAAACGAAATACTTTGGTTTGCGCGAACAAAGCCCATGATGCGTCCCGTATCTTGCTCAGGGAAAAAGGCTTTAGGGATCGCAATATAGAGGTAAACATTTAGCCCAATAGTCATAAATAAAATAGCTAACACACTACGGCGATGAGACAGCACCCAATTTAATGTGACACCGTAACTTTCTTGTAAGCGCATAAGTACTCGACCAAAACCGCGATTTTTTGCTTTGGTTTTATTACCTCGCTTTTTGAGCAAATAAGCACACATCATGGGGGTCAATGTCAAAGAGACAACCAATGAAATCCCAATAGCGGTGGCGAGGGTGATAGCAAATTCACGGAATAATCGACCCACTAATCCATCCATTAATAATAATGGAATGAAAACAGCGACAAGCGAAATACTCATAGAAACGACGGTAAAACCGACTTCATGAACCCCTTTAATCGCTGCAATAAAGGGCTTTTTCCCATTTTCGATGTGTCGTGAAATATTTTCGAGTACGACAATGGCATCATCGACAACAAAGCCCGTTGCTACCGTTAATGCCATCAACGAGAGATTATTTAGGCTAAAACCGCACAGATACATGGCGGTGAATGTACCGATAAGCGAAACTGGCACTGCAATAGCAGGGATTAAGGTTGCACGCCCAGAACGTAAGAACAGTAAAACAACCAATATGACGAGGGCAATAGCAATTAATAATGCGCGCTCGACTTCGGCAAGAGAGGCTCTGATTGTCGGTGTTCTATCTTGGGCAACTTCTAAATTAATCGCCGCAGGGATCATGTCTCTAAATTCAGGTAACTCATCGCGAATACGATTGACGGTCTCGATAATATTAGCGCCAGCTTCGCGGCGGATCACAATCAAAATAGCGGGTTCCCCACCGGCCATACCGGCAGCTCGAACGTTTTCAACAGAGTCTTTAACGACAGCCACATCACTGAGTTTGACCGCATTACCGGCATTGTAATGAACAATGATAGGGCGATAATCAGCTGCTTTTTTTAATTCGTCATTTGTTTGTACCTGATACCGATTGTCATCGTTATTAATGTAGCCTTGGGGCTGACGAACGTTGGCACTGCTAATCGCGGAGCGCACCGCATCCAATGAAACACCTTGGTTAAACAATGCGGTAGGATTAAGTTCAACGCGTACGGCAGGCAATGAGCCCCCACCGACAGATACCTCACTGACACCTTCAATTTGGGCGATCCGCTGGGCTAATCGCGTTGAAGCAATATCATAAATTTCACCGGTATTCATGGTTTTTGACGTCAGTGTCAAAATCATGATAGGGGCGTCTGATGGATTCGATTTGTAATAACGCGGTCGGCTTGGCATACCACTTGGGAGCAAAGATTGTGCAGCATTGATAGCGGCTTGAACTTCTCGCGCAGCATTATTAATATTTTTATCGAGATTAAATTCTAGGGTGATGGTTGTGCGGCCTTGCGCGCTACTGGAGGTCATTTCACTGATCCCCGCAATACTGCCTAAAGAACGCTCAAGGGGCGTTGCGACGGATGAGGCCATCGTTTCAGGTGACGCACCTGGAAGTGACGCTGTCACGTTTATGACGGGGTAGTCAACCTGTGGCAAAGGCGCCACAGGTAAGAACATAAAGCTTAATGCACCGCAAAGAGTGATAGCCACACTAATTAACGTGGTCGCAACGGGTCTACTGACAAACAGAGCGAAAAAGCGTTTCATTATAGTTCCTGCGCCTTGTTTGCTTGAGAACGCGTTTTCCAGCGGTTTGATAAGCCGTCAAACAACAGGTAAATCACCGGCGTGGTAAATAACGTCAAAATTTGGCTCATAATCAAACCACCCACCATACAAATTCCTAATGGTTGACGTAATTCAGCGCCGACACCAGTACTTAACATCAGTGGTAATGCACCTAGCAAGGCTGCCATTGTGGTCATGAGGATTGGACGAAAACGTAATAAGCAAGCCTGATAGATAGCATCATAAGGCGACATGCCTTTATCTCGCTCGGCCGCGAGAGCAAAGTCAATCATCATGATGGCGTTCTTTTTCACGATACCAATTAGCAAAATAATACCGATGACGGCAATCACATCGAGATCTTTACCTGCCATCATTAATGCGAGTAGTGCTCCGACGCCCGCAGTTGGTAGCGTTGAGAGAATAGTGATCGGGTGAATAAAACTCTCGTATAAAATACCTAATACGATGTACATAGCTAAAATTGCGGCGGCAATTAACCAAATAGTACTGCTGAGTGCGGCTTCAAAGGCGAGAGTCGCTCCTTGGAATTGAGTGGTAATCGATTTAGGCATCGAAATTTGTGCTTCAGCATTTTTGACGGCTTTAACGGCAGATTCAAGTGAAGCATCGTCAGATACATTAAATGAAAATGTCACCGCAGGGAATTGGTCAAGATGATTGATAGAGAGTGGTCCATAACCCTCTTTAATATTTACTAAGGTAGATAATGGCACAATGGCACCATCCGTCCCTTTTAAGCGAACATCATTTAATGCATCCATTCCATCCCGAGTTTGGGTATCGTGCTCCAAAATGACGCGATATTGATTCGATTGTGTATAAATGGTTGAGATCATCCGTTGACCAAATGCATTATACAGAGCGTTATCAATCGCTGACATGGTAATACCAAAACGGCTAGCAGTATCTCTATTAACGTTGACATAAGCGACTAAGCCTTTGTTCTGCCAGTCGCTACTGATATCCGTTAATTCAGGTTGTTTCTCAAGCTCATTCAATAATTTAGGTACCCAAGTGCTTAATTCATCAAGGGAACCTGCTTGCAGTGTAAATTGATATTGTGTACGAGCGACTTGTGTATCAATCGTTAAATCTTGCATGGGTTGCAAGTATAAATTGACGCCAGAAATATTATCTACAGCGCTTTGTAAGCGAGTAATAATCGCGCTAACCCGATCTTCACGGTCATCGAGCGGCTTTAAGGTAATTTGAATGCGAGCATTGTTCAACGTGGCATTACTACCATCAACTCCCACATATGTGGTGACGTTATCGACGGCAGGGTCAGCGAGTATTTTAGTGGCGACTTCTTGCTGCTTCTGCGACATAGCAGAAAATGAAATAGATTGATGGCTTTCAATCGAACCTTGAATAATTCCACTGTCTTGCAAAGGGAAAAAGCCTTTAGGTATCCACATATACAGCAAAACGGTCAGTACCATAGTGCCTAAAGCAACAGATAACGTCAGCCACTGGTGATTAAGAACACGTTTAAGCCATATCGCATACCCTGCAACTAATTTGTCGAAGAAGCGTTCGCAGGCAAGCTCAAAACGGTTGTGTTTGTGCTGAGATTCAGGTTTTAGCAAGCGAGCGCACATCATCGGTGTGAGTGTGAGCGACACCACAGCAGAAATTAAAATTGCCACTGCCAAGGTAATCGCAAATTCTCTAAATAGGCGACCGACAATATCCCCCATAAATAATAGCGGAATTAGCACTGCAACAAGGGAAAATGTGAGTGAGATAATCGTAAAGCCTATCTCGCCGGCACCTTTTAATGCGGCAACGAGTGGTTTATCTCCTTGCTCTAAATAGCGTGATATATTTTCAATAACAACAATCGCATCATCGACAACAAAGCCTGTAGCAATGGTTAATGCCATTAGCGTCAGGTTATTGACGGAAAAACCACAAAAATACATTACTGCGAATGTGCCAACTAGCGATAAGGGCACCGCAATACCGGGAATTAGTGTGGCAATACCGTTACGTAGAAATAAATAAATCACCATAACAACCAATGCAATGGCTAATAGTAATTCAAATTGCACATCATTGACCGAGGCGCGGATCGTGCTAGTGCGGTCGGTTAAAATTTCAACATTGACGGATTTTGGTAAACTTTCAATTAATTCAGGTAGTAAAGAACGGATCGTATCCGTTGTTTCTATCACATTCGCACCAGGTTGGCGCTGAACATTAATAACAATTGCGTGTTCTGTATTTGCCCAAGCGCCAAGGTAGGCGTTTTCAGCGCCTTGTTCTATGGTGGCTATATCACCAAGGCGAACGGGTGCGCCATTTTGGTATGCGATAATAAGCTTGCGATAGTCCTCAAGGGATTTCATCTGATCGTTAGCTGAAAGAGTGACCGAGCGTGTTGGCCCATCAAAACTGCCTTTTGCGGAGTTCACATTGGCATTATTAATTGCACTGCGGATCGTTTCGCTATCTAAACCTTTAGCTGCCATTGATTGGGGATTTAAATTTACGCGAACCGCAGGGCGTTGCCCGCCAGCAAGTGTTACTAAACCAACACCATTAACTTGTGATATTTTTTGAGCAACTCGCGTTTCAATGATGTCTTGTACTTGAGTGAGCGGCATTGCATCAGACGTTACTGCCAGTGTTAAAACAGGAGGATCAGCAGGGTTGACCTTATTATAGATAGGTGGGTAGGGTAAATCTGATGGTAATAAACTTGTTGCCGAGTTAATTGCCGCTTGGACTTCTTGCTCAGCGACTTCAAGCGGTAAGGTCAGTTGGAACATGAGCGTAATAACAGATGCGCCACCTGAACTTTGGGAGGACATCTGTTTAAGCCCAGACATTTGTCCAAATTGGGTTTCGAGTGGTGCAGTTACCGCTGAGGTCATGACATCAGGGCTGGCGCCGGGATATAACGTCACCACTTGAATTGTTGGGTAATCAACTTCGGGTAAAGCGGAAACGGGTAAGAAACGATAACCAATAATACCCGCAAGTAAAATAGCGACCATAAATAATGTGGTCGCGACAGGGCGCAGAATAAAGATGCGAGAAGGGCCGCCACCTTTCATCATTTCAGGTTGCATTACGCTTTCTCCGCGCTGTTTCTATTATTTTTTCTTGTTTCTGAGCTGGGCTCTTTTGATTTTCGCGCCACTTGCCCTGGATTAACAACCTCAACACTGGTGCCATCCGTTAATTTATCGACGCCATCAGTAATGACTTTACTTTTAGCACTTAAGCCACTTTCAATGACCACTTGTTGGCTATCTTGCATGCCGACAACCACATTATGTTTTGTCACCTTATTGTCATCACTGAGTATCCAGACGTAGTGTCCTTCATTACCCATTTGTAATGCTGCTGTTGGGATCACGACGGCATTCTGTAGGGTTTCAACTTGCATTTTTACATTCACAAATTGGTTTGGAAAAAGTTTTTGTTCTTCATTGGTAAAACGCGCTTTAATTTTTAATGTACCCGTTGCTGGGTCGATTTGGTTATCCGTACTCAGTAACTCACCACCGGCAATCATGGCAATATTATTTCTATCCCATGCTTCAACAATCACTTTCTGACTTGATGACTGCGCTTGTTGAATGGCGGGGATATCACCTTCAGGCAGGGCGAATAACACATCAGCAGGTTGCGTTTGTGTAATCACAACAATAGGTGTGGATGTCCCTGCTGAAATAAAATTGCCCGTATCCACTTGTTTTAAACCAACACGGCCAGAAATAGGTGCTGTAATTTTACTGTATGTCAGTTGTAATTTGGCGTTATCGACGGCCGCTTGGTCGACTTTAATGCTGCCTTCGGCCTGTAAAACCGCCGCTTTTTGGTTATCAAGCTCTTGTTGTGAAATAACTTTGGTGCCTGCCAATTTTTGATAACGAGCTAAATCTAATCGTGCATTGGCTAAAATAGCTTTGTCTTTTGCTAATTGCCCTTCGGCTTGGGCTAATTGAACTTCAAATGGGCGAGCATCTATTTGCGCTAGTAAATCACCTGCATTGACATATTGTCCTTCGGTGAAATAAAGCGCCATTAGCTGCCCTTCAACACGGCTCGTAACAGTCACAACATTGGCGGCTTGTACTGTGCCAAGGCCAGATAAGTATCTAGGCACTACTTTTTCTTCAGCGGTCGCAAATTGTACGGGCGCTAAAACGCGTGGTGGTCTACCGCCTGTACCGGGTTTTTGTTGCTGATTTGGCTTGGCTCCAGCGGCAGAATTTGAGGTATCTGCTTGATTATTATGTTGATAAAAATACCAGCCTGCACCAGCTGCCGCAATAATGGCAACAACGATAGCGCAGCGAGTCAAAGTAGTACGGCGATTTTGTTTATTCATTTTGGGTAAGTCGCTCAACGCAAAAAGTGGATAAAGTCAGTTCGTTTTTAGAGCAAAAAACTAACTGAAAAAGAGTCAGTTACACAAATAACATAGTAATAGTTTAGCGTGATAGGTACAAAGAAAAATGGAGGAAATATGAATTAGTGTCAATTTATATATACATAATTGTTTGGTTAACACTTTGTAAGTGAAGAAAACTAGTTTAGGAATATCTCCAAATCAAAGTGTGAACATTTTATTTGTTTAAATTCAACCAGTTATCATTATCTTGATTGGGCTAAAATATAATTCACAATGAATTATATAAATTAAAAATTAGTTTATTGAATATGAGAATTATATTGTTTAAATGCTCGTTACAGAAAGGCCACACAATATTTTCTTAAACTAACTTTAAAAGGATTTAATTAATGGATATTCTTGATATTACAACTTTATTGAGTCTCGGTCGTGAAGTTGTTGCCCATAAAGCTACTGACCATGGAGTTAATATTTACGAAGAAAAGGGCACGGATAAAGTAGTGATTGAAGTACCAATTGAAATAATGACTGAAGTAGCGGTTGAATTAGTGACTGAATTAGTGACTGAAGTGCCAATTGAAGTAATGACTGAATCGGCAACTGAAGTAGTGGCTGCTTGTGGTGTAGATTCACATAAGAAAATTGAAACATTAGTGTCTTCATTTAGTGGTCTCAATCAAGCGCAAATCGAAATGTTAGTGTCTTCATCCAATAGTATCAACCAAGTAGAAACAGTTTCCATGGACTTTGAAAAAGCAGTCAGCTATGCCGAATCATTTATTGAATGCCCACTAGCTGTATTTTAATTCTCAGTAACCTATTATTTGCAGCCTTAATGTAATCATTAAGGCTGCAGAATATCTGTCTACTTCCCTTGAATTGAGATACATCGATTTAAAGTCCTTTAATTGTTAACATCTTAATTTGATAGGGAAAATAATAAATATCATTAAATGAAAAATTTCTAATGGTTAATTATTAAAAATTAACAAAAAAACTAAAAATGAGGCTTAAAGTATGAAGCATGGTAATGAAGTGAAAATCAATTATGTTATTAATTTAAAAATTGAAGCCCTAAGGTTTCAAAGAGATTCAAATAAAAATTATAATAAAATGGAAAAACATTTAAGAAATCAATGGAAATATATTAAGAAATATGAAAAAGGCGTAAAGAAAAATCAGCAATTGAATGATGCTGAAAGTCTTGTTGAATATAGTAAAAATATAGCCATTATCAGCCAAATGGAGAATATCTATTATTCTTATGAATATGATTATAAAAAACAAAAGGCAGAAATAGAAAATTATATCTCTAGCATAAATAGCACTAATTTTTTTGATACACGAATAGAGCAATTAAAATTAAGCTCAGAGCCTAGAGCTTTAACTGTGGATGATGATGTTAGTAAATATATTGAAATGCCTAAAATGACAAAGAAGAAAGAAGAATTAATGAATAAAATATCGGATAGTTGTCATCATTTTAATGCTAAATATAATGAGATTACTTCTTTGCTTGTTAATTTAGATAATGCCGTGCAAAATTTTTATATAGATGACTACAATCAAAATCTACAGGTTGATTATAAAATTGAAAGGGGTATTCTTTCTAATGAAAAAGAAAAAATATCTAAAGAACTGATTGAGTTAAAAGCTAAAGTTAGCAATAAAGATTCAGAAAATATAGCTTATTATAATCGTATTATTAAACGTAAAGAAAGAAAAATTGAAGCTATAGAAAGTGAATTAGAGGTTATCCGAATCGTACGTATGGAGTATGAATCAATTGATTTAGAAAAAGAAATGGGGGAGCCTAATGTTACTCAAGAAGAGTCGGGAGAGTTTAATTTTACTCAAGAAAAGGTGGAGAGTAAAGAAGAGTTTATTTCTGATGTTGATTCACAAAAGCAAATCGGGATATTAGAGTCTTTTGTCTGTAGTTTCAATTCAATAGAAAAAAGTTGCATAGATTCTAAAACAACAACTGTTAATTATTTCAATTTTATTGAAATGGCAATGCCGGTATTTTAATTTACAATAATCTATTATCTGCACCTTAATTTAATGATTAAGGTATGAAATAGTCTGACTACATCCTTTTAATCAAAGTATATCGATTTAGAGTCTTTAATTACTAATATTTAATTTGATAAGGGAGAGGGGAGTGTAATGAAAATAAAAAGGAGTTCCGTTTATGGACTTTTTGAAAAGTGATAGTGAAGAAAATAATATAAATAAATTAACCAACATAGAAATCAAGTTATCTGATCTTGAAGATAAAATCAAACAAACAAAAAGCAGGATTGAAAAATATAAGGAAATTTTTGAAGTTAAAATAAATGTAATGAAAGAACAGATTGAAAAATATAAAGATGAAATAATATATAATGAGCTCTGCAAGGCTATTAGTAATATTGAAAATAATTTCACTAAAAATACCGAGAGATTGCACTTTACCTTTTTGCATGTGGACAATTTTATTCGGCGTACGAGAAGTCGATTTCATTGTAAGACTGATAGAGATCAAGCATTAAAGGAAGTGAGTTTTGATTTTAATAATAACGAATATATCAAAGATTATATGGAAGTATCTATTGGTAACTATCATTTTAAAAAAAAATTGCCAGAAGAATTAAGCGGGAATGTTAATAAAATAGCAAATATGAATGCCAGTTTGAAATCAAATTTACATCAAATGATAAAAAAAATAAGACAAATAGAAAAAGAGTACCTCAAAATTGAAGCAGGTAAACCCTATAAAGGACCTAGTTATAGTAATCAATACATAGAACTAAGTAATGATATTAATTTTTTATCACGGGTAATTAAAACAGAAACTGATCCAGAGAAACTGGACTCACTTAAAGCGGAGAAAGCAAGCTATGAACAACAACGAATCAAAATAAAAAATAGTTTAGATAATGCTAAGTCAAAAAAAATATTTGCTAGGGATCATCGAGAACAATCCTTTGTCAATGATAAAATAATCTATGCTGAAATGCTAAGTTCGTTAATAAATAGCATTGATGAAAGTGAAATGTTAACTCCTAATAATAAAAAAATATTACCTGAATATTTAAATAATACGCCTTTGATTTTTGATTTTAGTTAATGTCTTAAAATTCATGAAAAAAGGAATAAAAAAAGCAGGAAAAATGTATTTCCCTGCTTTTTGCACGACTAAAACGTATGGTTAACTAATGTGTGGTGCTGGTATTTAACACCTTGGCACCGTCATCAATTTTAGAACTGTTGGCTGTCCACCCTTTCCAAGAAAGAGGTACATAAGCAACAGCCACTGCTAACAATGATACGCCTGCGACATAATAAGCGGGTGCCATATGGGATTGTTGTAACCAAGCACCTGTCAAAATTGGGGTCAATCCACCGAAAATCGCATAAGCCACATTATAAGCAAATGATAATCCAGAATAACGAATCTCAGGTGGGAACGCACGAGTACTGATAATCGGCGTCGTTGCAATAGCCCCCACAAAGAATCCCATTAAGGCATAGTTAAAAATCAAAGTATTGGCTGCGATATCTGTAGATAAAGACGAGTAAAAATAAATTGCTGTTACTGCAAGGCCGCCCCAAGAAAAAGTCATTGATGCGCGAGTACCCGCTTTATCACCTAGCCATCCCCAGAAAATACAGCCTAAAGTTAGCGTTAAGGTGGCAGCGCAGTTTGCCTGCAGCGCAATATTACGGTCAATATTATAGATGCCCTTTAACACCACATCAGGGGTCATTAAAATTGTAACAACGATCGCGGTTGATAATGACCACGTTAATGCTGCGGTTATCATACAAGCTTGTTTATGAGAGCGAATGACTGTTTTTACAGGTAACTCTTGAGATAAGGCTTTTTTTGCGGCTAGCTCTTTGAATATCGGTGTTTCTTGTAAGAAACGGCGCAAATAAACAGAGATAAAACCAAAAATACCACCAAGAATGAAAGGAATACGCCAAGCAAACTCATGAACTTCCTGTGAAGTATAAGAACGTTCAATAATAATTGCGACAATAGAGCCCAGCAAAATACCACCGGTAATGCCCGAGGTTAATGTGCCAACGCCTAAACCATAACGTTGTTTAGGGGTATGTTCTGCAATAAAGACCCAAGCGCCTGGCATTTCACCACCAATTGCTGCGCCTTGCATAATACGCATTAATAATAATAGTAAAGGTGCAGCTGCACCAATCGTGGCATAAGTTGGTAAAAAGCCGATAACAAAGGTCGGAAATGCCATTAAGAAAATACTTAATGTGAACATTTTTTTACGGCCAATTTTATCGCCAAAGTGGGCCATAATAATACCGCCAAGAGGACGGGCAAGGTAACCCGCAGCAAACAAACCTAGCGTCGCCATTAGTGCAAGAAATTCATTGTCTCCTGGGAAAAATAGTTGAGAAATGATTTTTGCGTAAAAGACGAAAATAACAAAATCATAAAATTCTAGGGTTCCGCCTAATGAGGATAAGCCTAATGTTTTATAATCTTCTTTACCCAAGGGTCTTGCCGAGGGCTGGCCGGTTGTTTGCGATGACATAATACTATCCTTCTAAAATACCCAAAAATATTGATGGGAAATGACAAGCTATTTTTGCTTTGAATAAATATATTAGTGATTAATTAATATTAGTTGTGTGCAGATAAGCGGTATAAAACGTTGGATGGATGAACCTAGTTAATACTGTGTATCTTTTGCATACCCTCATTTATAGCAGAAAGTTTCATATTCTGTAAACCTCGACTGTTAAAACAAGCATAACATTCTTATTAGTTGATTTTTTATGGTTTAAGCATTCAATGTGAGGATAAATAACATTATATGATGTTAATAATAACAATTTGGCAGACGATCGTATATTGGCGTTGGTAATTTAAGGCCATAATTTATAGAAAATAAATGAATTGTTACTCTTTTTATTTAAATAATAAGGGGAGAAACCTATTTCATGACATTAATTACAACTAATAGTAGTAGCGAATAAATCTATTTGAATAAATAGAATAAGTTTAAATGACCTGTTTATTGCTGTCTGGCTAGTTTGATTAAGTAGTATGAAAATATAAACTGGGGGATTGTAAAAAAAACATGCCCAGAAGGAAGCTGAGCATGTTTGAATAAAGCGCTAAACCAAGAAGAGGGTGGCAAGACCAAGGAAAATAAAGAAACCACCGGTATCAGTGATAGCCGTGATCATCACACTTGAACCAATCGCGGGATCTCTACCGATCTTGAGCATAAGGAATGGCACTAATACACCCATAATGGCGGCCATCAGTAAGTTCAGTATCATCGCGAGCGTCATGACGGCACCCATCGCGAGGTCGCCATAGAGAAGGTAGGTGACAACACCCATAATTCCTCCCCAAACGACACCGTTAATCATGGCGACACCAAGCTCTCTAACTAAAAGGAATGAGAAGCTATTATTTCGGATCTGGTGTAGGGCAATTGCGCGGACAATCATCGTAATGGTTTGGTTACCGGTATTACCCCCGATCCCAGCGACTATCGGCATGAGTGTCGCTAAGGCCACTAGCTGAGAGATAGTATCTTCAAATACACCGATAACACGAGAGGCGACAAATGCAGTACAAAGGTTAATTGCAAGCCATGCCCAACGTGTTTTAACAGCTTGTCCTACAGGTGCAAAGACGTCCTCTTCGGCGCTTAATCCACCCATACGACGAATACTATTGTCATTTTCTTCGTTTAAGTTATCAACGATGTCTTCAACAGTCAGTCGTCCCATCAACAGACCATTACTGTCAACCACCGCGGCAGAAATCAAGTCATACCGTTCGAACGCACTTGCCGCATCTTCCCCTTTTTCATCGGGTAAGAAGGTGACCGTATCGGTTTTCATCACATCCGCGACAATTTTTTCAGGGGATTGGATCAGTATTGTGGTAAGTGGAAGCTCCCCTTGAATGTAATTATTGTTGTCGACAACAAAAATTTTATCTGTGGCTTCAGGAATTTTTCCGCGTTGACGCAAATAGCGTTGCACTGTTTTTAAGGTGACATTAGGACGCACGGTAACGAATTCAAAATCCATCATCTGGCCGACACTGTCTTTTGCATATTGCAAAACTTCACGAATACGGCTGCGTAAACTTGGGTCTAAATAGGTGAGCAGCCTGCGCATGGTATCGCGAGGTAAATGTTCGGCAATATAGGCTTGCTCATCAACATGTAAATTGGCGACGGCCCGTAGAAGTTCTCTATCGGACATATCTTTAATCAAGCTGTCCCAAACGGCAACAGAAGCTTCAACTAACACTTCACCACGGTCGTTATTATCGACAAGACGCCATAAAGCAAGACGCTCATCGTAAGGCAGCATTTCTAAAATATCTGCAATATCGGCGGTGTGGAGGTCAAGTAGCAACTCTTTTACAGTATTGACTTTTTCACTAAATGCTTTGTCATCACTATCGACATGTTGATCTTTTTCAACAAGGCGATGAACGAATTCTTCGTCATCCAAAAATATCGTTAGGATCTGCTGGCGGATATGCGCCAGTTTTTGTGAGTGCGGATTTACTGTTGATACCGCATCGTTAGAAAAAGCATGTTGTGACATTTTAATCCTTAAAACAATAAGAGCGCTAAGGGCGCTTCTAAACTAATCCGTCTGCTAATTGACGAAATATCTTACTACCATTGTCACCGATCCCGGCAAAATATCAAATATATGAGTAATAAGGTAGTCAATTTTATATTTATAAGTCAAATAGCTAAGTTTAAATCACTACAAATGATAGATTGAAGTTACTCATATTCTGGGCTGATGGTTAATTGCCAACCTGGCACATCTTCCCAATAAGCACTTTCTTTCTCAAGGTCGAGTAGCATAAGTGCATTTCGCGTTAAATATTCAGCAGGTAAAAATAGGTTCCAATGGTCATCATCGGTTTCTATTCTTAGCGATGATGGGGTCGTTGTCGATTGGCGCTGGTTATTTAACAGTATCGATAGCCGCAAAATTTGAATTAACGGCATAAACTGTTTTCGTTTATAAAGGTTAAACTTCGGAATATCATCATATTTAATCACTCGGCGATGATTACGAACCAGTGTCGCTAACAGTAATTGCTGTTCTTGATTAAATCCGGGTAAATTAGTGTTCTGGAGAATATAAGCGGAATGTCGATGCATACCACTGTGATTAATACTCAAACCTACTTCATGCAGCATGACTGCCCAAATAAGTATTGATTCAAGTTGTGGATTTAACTGTTTGGGATTTTGCTTACCCCATTGATAATAAAGCTCTTCCATCGTTTTGAGAACTCGCTTGGCTTGTTCTCTATCAATATTATAGTGCTCCGCTAGGCTTAGTGCAGTGCGTTGGCGGATATCTTGATGGCGAAAACGACCTTCCATTTCATAGAGAACACCTTCACGTAAGGCGCCGTCAGAAAGGCGTAACTCTTTAACGTTGAGTGAATCAAAGACAGCAATTAAAATCGCTAATCCGGGCACAAAAACATGTTTGCGTTCATTAGAAAGACCGGGAATATTTACCGCAGAGAATGACTTATACTTCAAGGCCATTTGTTTGATTTTTTCAAGCCGTTCACGGGTGATAATGCCGTCTTTTTCTTCCATTTCGAGCAACACTGCGTGTACCGCTTTGATGGTACCTGAAGCGCCCATCGCGACATCCCAGCTTTGTTTTTTAAATAAGATAGCGGCATTTTCAAGTTTCAAACAGGCTGCAAGGTAGGCTCGATTAAAATTTTCAGACGAAATGGTTTCATTAGGAAAATAATTGCGGGCAAAACTGACGCATCCCATCCGGCGGCTTTCAATTAACAGAGGCTCGAATTTTTCTCCAATGACAAGCTCAGTCGAGCCACCACCAATATCGATAACCAGTTTACGGCCTTTTTCCGGTTGAGTATGCTCAACACCCATGAAAATCAATCGCGCTTCTTCTTGTCCTGAAATAATTTCAATGGGATAGGGCATTATGCCTTTAGCGCGCTGCAAAAAATCTTTTACATTCGTTGCCACACGTAATGAATGGGTGCCTACGATACAAACGTTTTCAGGTGAAAAACCTTGTAAGCGCTCAGCGAATAGCGCTAAACAAGCTAGTCCTCTTTCCATTGCTTCTTCGCTAAGTTCATTGGTATCACTGAGCCCGTCAGCAAGATGCACCCGTTTTTTTAAGCGAGTAAGCACTTGTAATGCACCATTAACGATACGTGCAATCACCATGTGAAAACTATTAGAACCTAGGTCAATAGCCGCAATTTCTTGTGGTCTAGTCGTGGATGTATTGGTTATTGGCATAGTATCAAGCTCTTGTATCAGGCGTTTCGTGTGATTTTAAATAGTCATAAACCGCAAGTTGGGAACGAATTTTACGTTTATTACCGCGGGGAACATAATGATTACTTAAATCTTTGTCAACATAACGCGCTTTTACAGTATCGTTAAATTGTAACTCAAGAATATCTAAAACTAATTGTTTAAGACGTGGGTCTAGCAGGCGAACAGCGACCTCAATACGATAGTCTATATTACGAGTCATCCAATCTGCTGACGAAATAAAGACCTGTTCATCACCGGCGTTTGAAAAGACGTAAACGCGGTCATGTTCAAGAAATCTATCGACAATACTGGTTACTTGAATGTTTTCACTGTAACCCGCCTGACCAGTAACTAAAGAACACATACCGCGTACTAATAAGCGGATTTTGACACCTGCATTTGATGCATCATAAAGTTTATCGGTTAATTCTTTATCAACAAGGTTATTGATTTTTAATGTAATACCACTAGGTAATCCGGCGAGAGCATTACTAATTTCTTGATCAATGAGTTCATTTAATTTAGTGCGGGTATTTTGTGGTGATACCATTAAATTATCGAATGAAACAGGGCGGTATGGATTTTCAATAAAGCTAAAGACTCGGCGAACTTCATTGGTGATTTGTTCATTTGCAGTGAGTAATGAATAGTCAGTATAGAGACGCGCGGTTTTCTCGTTAAAATTACCGGTTCCAATATGTGCATAGCGGATAATTTCGCCATTTTCCATCCGCGAAATAATAAACAATTTAGCGTGGATTTTAAGGCCTGGCGCAGAGAAAATAACGTGTACGCCTGCTTCAGTTAATCTTTTGGCCCAATGAATGTTGGCAGCTTCATCAAAGCGCGCTTGTAGCTCAACCACCACTGTGACTTTTTTGCCATTGTGCGCGGCATGGATAACGGAATCAATAATCCGAGAATCTTTAGCGACACGATAAATATTGATTTTTATCGAGAGCACATTGGGGTCAAAAGAAGCTTGCCTCAGTAATTCTAAGGTATGTTCAAATGTGTAATAAGGGTAATAGAGCAGCACATCTCGTTCACGGATGGCATCAAATCCATTGCGAAAATTATCGAACCAACGATGGCGAAGTCTCGGCAATGGTTTATTTAATAAGTTTTTATTACCTTCATTTGGGAAGTTAATGAAATCTTTAAAGTTATGGTAACGTCCACCCGCAATAACAGAGTCATCATTAGATAACCCCAATTTTTGTCGTAGAAGAACCACCATTTCATCAGGCATATCTCGCTGATAAACAAAACGCACAGGTTCCGCGGTAAGGCGCTGTTTCAGGGTCGATGACATGATTTCAAGTAGGCTGGATTCCATTTCTGTCGCAATATCATATTCTGCATCGCGTGTCATTTTCATGGAATAAGCATTTAACTTATCGTAGTCAAAGAAGCCTTTAAAAATTTCATCAAGGGTATATCGCAAGATATTATCAATTAATACCATAGACTTTCGACGCTTGGGCATTTCGGGAGGCAAATTAACAAAACGCGGCACTTTATCTGATGGTATTTCTAATAACGCATACTGAATATCACTACCGTTAATAATTTCAACGGCAAGGTAGGTGTAGTCATCTTTTAGAAACTCGACTAAATCCGTATCCCGATTAATTAAAATCGGGGTAATGTGTTGACGTAAGTTTTGTCTGAAATATTGACGTACCCAAATTTGTTGGCGTGGGGATATTTGTCTTTCGTTAATTAAGAATATTTGGTTGCGAGCCATTTCAAGCAGTAAATCATTATACAAAACGTCAAACTCTTGTTCTTGTTTGGCGACTTTAGATTGGATGCGTTTAAGTAAATGACGAGAGCCACTGGCTGAGCCACGTTCTTCATTAATTAAAATCCGACGCTTCACATCGGCAAAACGGACTTTATAAAATTCATCTAAATTATTGGAATAAATGCCCAAAAAACGCATTCGCTCAATGAGAGGGTTACGCTTATCAGCGGCTTCTTGTAAAACGCGTTCGTTAAAAGCCAGCCAGCTTAACTCTTTTTCATGATAGAGACGTTCTTGGGACATTATTGCTCCGTAATACTCTAAGCGTTAATACTTATATGCCGTTGATATTAGATATCAATGTATAAATATGAATAATTTAGCTTTGATTAAACGCGCTGCTTAATGGCTGCATTTTTACTGACAACACTTTCAGGATTATCAGACTGTTGTTTCATTGCAAAATATTGGTGTTGAAAAACACACATACGAATTGCTGTATGATAGCGACCATTAACAAAAAACTCGTCAATTAATTCGCCTTCAGTATGAAAGCCTAGTTTATTATAAATATGAATAGCTTTTATATTTTCTTTATCGACGATGAGATAAAGCTTATATAAATTAAGAACAGAGAAAGCATAGTCCATCGCAAGTTTGGCTGCACGCGTTGCATAGCCTTTCCCTTGATAATGTGGAGCAATGATTATCTGAAATTCAGAGCGTCGGTGAATGTAATCGATTTCAACGAGTTCGACTAAGCCGACTTTTTCACTATCATTTTCAATGATAAAACGACGTTCGGATTGGTCATGAATATGTTTGTCGTAAAGATCGCTAAGTTCGACAAAAGCCTCATAAGGCTCTTCAAACCAGTAACGCATCACGCTGGCATTATTGTCAATTTGATGAATAAATGCTAAATCTTCACGTTCAAGTGGGCGCAACCTAAACGGATGAGCTTGCCCGGTAGTCATATAACACCTCTAATTATTTTTGGTATATGTTTATATATCGATTTTGCCGTTTTGGTAAAAACAGAAATAAACACACTGAATTAACTTCTAAGAACCATGATAAGGATACCATTTATTTGTAATAAAATAATGACTCAACGCAGAGAGTTTTTTTTCATGGCGAAGATTTATCCAGTTTAGGTGGGAAAATATTGAATAAGGTTAGAATAAAGAGAAAAAGGGCAGAAATTATTTTCGGCCCTTGATTTGATTAGCCTAGCGATTTAGCGGGTGTCGCTTAATAAAGGTCACTCGACAGCGGCACCTTGTGCAGGAAGTGGATTGCCATCTAACACCGCTTTGCCATCAATCATTGTTAATCGGTCATTCACAAACCATTGCACTACCATCGGGTAAATGTGGTGTTCTTTGGTTTTGATCCGCTCAATGACACCATTTTCAGTATCGTCTGTAAAAAGTGGGATTTTTGCTTGCAAAATGACAGGACCGCCATCAAGTTCTTCGGTGACAAAATGCACAGAAGTACCGTGTTCTTTATCGCCATTTTCAAGGGCTTTTCGGTGAGTATGCAACCCCGGATATTTAGGGAGTAAAGACGGGTGTATGTTGAGCATTTTACCCGAGAAATTTTTAACAAAATTCGATGATAAAATTCGCATAAAACCAGCAAGCACCACTAAGTCAGGTTGATATTGCGCTATTGTTTCCAGTAAAGCAGCATCGTATTCATCGCGGCTAAGATAGTTTTTAGCATTCAGACAAAGGGCGGGAATACCCGCCTCTTGTGCTCGAATAATACCGTATGCATCGCTTTGGTTGCTCACTACTGCAACAATATCAGCATTGATGGTGCCGTTATGGCAACCATCAATTAATGACTGCAAATTACTGCCACTACCGGAAATGAGGACAACAATTTTTTTCATTAGCGGATCACTACTTGCTCTTCACCTTCAGGTAATTGGCCGATGGTGCCAATCTGCCATGCTTTTTCACCTAATGCGGTGAGTAATGTTAACGCAGAGGCAACTTCGGTTTGAGGCAGAGCAATAATGATACCGACACCACAGTTAAACGTGCGATACATTTCATGTGTTGTAACTGCACCTGCTTGTTGTAACCAACTAAATACGCTCGGCCACTGCCAGCTATCGCCATCAATAATAGCTTGAGTATTATCAGGTAAAACGCGTGGAATATTTTCCCAAAAACCGCCACCTGTAATATGTGCGATAGCGTGAATATTATTTTTAGAAATCAGCTCAAGGACATTTTTCACATAAATGCGAGTTGGCATTAATAAATGATCAGCGAGTGATTTGCCCTCTAACTGAGTATTTTCTGGGTTAGTTTTGCTGACTTCTAAAATTTTGCGTACGAGAGAATAGCCATTTGAATGAGGACCACTTGATCCTAAAGCGATTAATGCATCACCCGCACTGACTTTAGTGCCATCAATAATTTCTGAGCGCTCAACGACACCAACACAGAAACCAGCAACGTCATAATCTTCACCATGATACATACCTGGCATTTCGGCAGTTTCACCACCCACTAAGGCACAACCTGATTGTTTACAGCCTTCAGCGATACCTGTGATGACGCTTGCCGCTGTATCGACGTCTAATTTGCCTGTTGCGTAGTAGTCGAGGAAGAATAGGGGCTCAGCACCTTGTACAATTAAATCGTTAACGCACATAGCGACAAGGTCAATACCAATCGAATCGTGACGCTTTAAATCCATCGCAAGACGTAATTTGGTGCCAACGCCATCGGTACCTGAAACCAAAACTGGTTCACGGTACTTCTGTGGCAGGGAACATAATGCACCAAAGCCTCCGAGTCCTCCCATGACTTCTGGGCGGCGAGTTTCTTTTACTACACCTTTAATGCGTTCAACCAATGCGTTACCTGCATCAATATCGACACCGGCATCTTTATAGCTGAGAGAGGTTTTATCAGTCACTACGGCCCCCAAGGCAATTGCATATTTAGAAAAATAAACTATCTTGATAGATATTCTAGCAGGCAACGCAAACGTTTGCGATAGCTTTGTTAATGAAAAATTATGGCAAAGACTCTTCAAGTTACCATGGTGTTAGCTACACTTAGTATTCATCCTTATAATATCGCTTAGAGATAAGCATATAAACTAGCTAATTAACTATTTGAATTAGCAGATATATTTAAAAAAACAAAATCTAACTGATTAAATTTTGACCTAAGTCAAGCGGAATCTAGTGGCATCTACCGAAAAAAGAGGTATAATCCGGCGATTTTTTTGTCCGCCAGTGTCTAAAACAGTAGGAGAAACCCATGAAGATCGTTGAGGTAAAACACCCTCTCGTTAAACATAAACTCGGCCTGATGCGAGCTCATGATATAAGTACTAAGCGTTTTCGTGAACTGGCCTCAGAGGTTGGTAGCCTACTCACTTATGAAGCAACCGCTGACCTAGAAACTGAAAAAGTAACAATAGATGGTTGGTGCGGTCCGGTAGAAGTTGAACAAATCAAAGGTAAGAAAATAACGGTAGTCCCAATTCTTCGTGCAGGTATCGGCATGATGAATGGTGTTCTAGATAGTATTCCAAGTGCACGTATCAGTGTGGTGGGTGTTTATCGTGATGAAGAAACACTAAAACCTGTCCCTTATTTCCAAAAATTAGCTTCAAATATTGATGAGCGTATGGCGCTAGTCGTTGACCCGATGTTAGCGACCGGTGGCTCTATGATTGCAACAATTGATTTGTTGAAAAAATCAGGTTGTCATGCAATTAAAATTTTGGTTCTTGTTGCTGCGCCGGAAGGTATTAAAGCACTTGAAGCCGCTCACCCAGATGTTGAATTGTATACTGCTTCTATTGATGAATATTTAAATGAAGAAGGGTATATCGTTCCGGGTCTCGGAGATGCGGGCGATAAGATATTTGGTACTAAATAATAATGAGCCGACTTAATGAGTCGGCTTTTTTTTGTTTGTTTAATTATTATTTTCTTAATTATAAAATCCATTATTAAAAGGATAAAACGAAATGACACGTCGTACGATCGGTGTTGAAGAAAGACCCCCTCTACTACAAACTATTCCACTGAGTTTACAACACCTGTTTGCTATGTTTGGGGCGACGGTTATCGTACCTATTTTGTTTGGTGTTAATCCTGCAACCATACTGTTATTTAATGGTATTGGCACATTGTTATATTTATTTATCTGTAAAGGACAAATTCCAGCTTATTTGGGTTCGAGTTTTGCTTTTATTTCACCAGTATTAATTTTGCTACCGTTAGGATATGAGCTTGCACTTGGTGGGTTTATCATCTGTGGTGTGCTGTTTTGCCTTGTTGCTTTAATTGTAAAAATTGCGGGTCGTGGTTGGATTAACGTCATGTTTCCACCTGCGGCAATGGGTGCAATTGTTGCAGTTATCGGTTTAGAGCTGGCGCAAACAGCGGCAGGAATGGCGGGTTTACTGCCAAAAGAAGGCGTGCCTGTTGAATCCTCCACGCTAATTATTTCAATTGTCACTTTATCAGTCACTATTTTGTGTGCAGTGGTTTTCCGCGGCTTTCTGGCGATTATTCCAATTTTAATCGGCGTGTTGAGCGGATATGCGTTGTCCTATTTCATGGGTATTGTTGATTTTACACCAGTTATTGAAGCGCCATGGTTTGCTTTACCGACTTTTTATACACCACGTTTTGAATGGTTTGCGATATTAACTATCTTACCTGCGGCGCTGGTTGTTATTGCGGAGCACGTGGGTCACTTAGTCGTCACCGCGAATATCATTGAACGCGATTTAATGAAAAGCCCAGGCCTGCATCGCTCAATGTTTGCTAATGGACTTTCGACAGTAATTTCAGGCTTCTTTGGATCGACACCTAATACCACTTATGGTGAAAATATCGGTGTAATGGCCATAACGAAAGTGTATAGCACATGGGTTATTGGTGGTGCTGCTGTGATTGCCATACTACTTTCTTGTGTCGGAAAATTAGCAGCGGCGATCCAGTTAGTGCCAGTTCCAGTCATGGGCGGTGTTTCTTTATTACTTTATGGTGTGATTGGTGCTTCCGGTATTCGCGTTTTAATTGACTCAAAAGTAGATTATAACAAACCACAAAATCTAATTTTAACGTCAGTTATCTTAATTATTGGGGTTAGCGGCGCGGTTATTCATATTGGACAAGCAGAACTTAAGGGAATGGCATTGGCAACAGTAGTGGGTATAGGAATGGCGTTACTGTTCCGTTTTATCACTTTTGTACGCCCTGAAAAGCAATTTGTCACTGCGGAACTTGAAGAAGTCGATACGAAGAAAAAATAAACTTTTTCTATATGAAAAGATAAAACTAATTGCCGGTGTGACGAAATACGCCGGCAATTGAAATTCTTACTGTTCATCTATCCTTGAAATTTATGGTAAACTTGTCCGCGTTAATTGATTTGCACAGTCAGAGGTGCTTCTGAACACACCATCACAGCTTTCACTGCCACTTTATCTACCCGATGATGAAACTTTCGCCAGCTTTTATGCAGGGGAAAATGATGCCTTATTATCTGCAATTAAATCAGCGATTACGCAATCTCATGGGAGCTATATTTATTATTGGTCTCGTGAAGGCGGGGGAAAGAGTCATCTGCTTCATGCAGCTTGTGCTCAATTGTCGGAGCAAGGTGTGGCTGTAGGCTATGTGCCATTAGATAAACGAGCTTATTTTGTACCTGAAGTTTTAGAGGGTATGGAACATTTATCACTGGTATGTCTTGATAACATTCAATGCATTGCTGGAGATGAAGAGTGGGAAATGGCCATTTTTAATTTCTACAATCGAATATTAGAAATCGGGCGTACTTGTCTTTTGATTACGGGTGATAGGCCGCCAAGACAAATTGATTTGGTTCTTCCTGATTTAGCGTCAAGGCTAGACTGGGGACAAATTTATAAGCTACATCCACTAAGTGATGAAGATAAAATTTGTGCGCTCCAATTACGAGCTCGGATAAGAGGGTTTGAACTACCTGAAGATGTGTGTCGTTTTGTTTTAAAGCGCCTTGACCGAAAAATGGGTACTTTATTCGATATTCTCAATAAGTTAGATCACGCATCTATCGTTGCACAACGTAAACTGACTATCCCTTTTGTAAAAGAAACTCTCAAATTATAGCATTCTCCGACTAGGGAAATGATTGGCAGCCAAATGACTGCCAATAATAGTCGCTATAAAATATCGAATACCTGCTCAGGTGGGCGACCTAATTTAGCTTTATCACCATGGACCACAATGGGGCGTTCAATCAACTTAGGATTATCGTGCATCGCTTTGATGAGCTGCTCTTGACTCAATGAATCATCGCTAAGTTTTAATTCTTCATATAAATCTTCTTTAGTACGCATTAATTGGCGCGCATCGTTAAAATTAAGCATTGTTAGCAATTTTTTAATATCAGTAATGCTAGGCGGTGTTTTTAAATATTCAATTACCGTTGGCGTAATGCCTCTTTCTTCTAAAAGATTGAGCGTTTTTCGACTTTTAGAGCAGCGAGGATTATGGTAAATCTTAATATTATCCGTCATGACGATTATTCCTTACGGTTTGGCATTACTGTCGCGTAATTGTAATTTTTTCAATTCATCGATACGTGCATCGTAGCGTTGTTGTTCATAACTGCCGAGCTTGCTTTTTCTGCTAGCATCACTGAGATAATTGATTGCATTATCATAGTTGCCTCTAAGCGCCATTCCCTCAGCGTAAGCCGCGAGTTCTTCGTTTCGATTACCTTGTTTTGCCGATGCTTCTGCTAATAAATCCCAACCGATAGGGTCATTAGGGTAATCAAACGTATATTTATTTAACAGTTTACTGGCTTCTTTATATTGATGGCCATTAACTAATGCGTTGGCAAGGTTAACGATTAGAACTGTATTGTTGGGTGATTTTTTTAACGCATTTTGCAGGCGAGTAATGGCTTTACCTACTTGTTTTTGTTCAATATCAATATCCGTCATGCTATCGATAAACCACGGATTGTCTGGTTGTTTTGCTAATAATTGGCTGACTATTTTTTCTGCTTCTGCATACTTTTTATTTTGAGATAGTTGTAAGGCTTGGCCGTATTTCGCGGCGAGCTGTTCTTGTTCAGAACCTTTACTATAGTTATCAATTATTTGGTCTAAAGCGATTTTTTGATCTTCACTATACATCGACAAGATACGTACACGGGCTAACATAAAATCCAGTGATGATGGCGTGCTCACTTTTGGATATTGATTTGAGCGGTTACGTGCATCGGCTAAACGACTATCTGGTAATGGGTGAGTCAGTAATATTTCAGGCGGCTTAGACATATAGCGGGTTTGGTCTGACATTGTTTGCATAAAATCAGACATTGCATGAGGATCAAACCCAGCACGTCTTAACGTTTGTAAACCAATGCGGTCAGCTTCTTGTTCGTTGGCTTGGGTAAAGCTAATCATACCTTGCTGTACACCCGCCATAGTACCTGTTAGCGCTGCAAATCCTGCTTGTGGATTAGCCATAATGAGCAGTAATGAACCAATGGTTCCTGCAATGGCTAGCGGCGTGGTACTTTTTTGGTCTTCCATCATTCGAGCAAGATGGCGCTGAGTAACGTGAGATATTTCGTGAGCCATAACTGAGGCTAACTGGCTTTCATTTTGGCTATAACGAAAGAGCGCGGAATGCAGGACGACATTACCACCGAAATAGGCGTAAGCGTTAATATTTGGGTTATTTACAAGATAAAACGTGAAGGGTGTTTTAACTGAATCGGCATTTTTAACTAAACGCATACCCAATTTGTTAATGTATTGAGTAAGTAATGGGTCATAAATTAATGGTGTACTGGCGCGAATTTGGCGCGTAATTGCATCACCCATGATAATTTCTTGGTTAATACTTAGTGTAGCTCCTGCGGTTGTACCAATATCGGGTAACGTATCTTCAATAGCGCCATACGCAGGGAGTACTGTACTATTCATTAGTGCAGTGATTAATAAAGCCAGTAGTGGATATTTAAATTTTTTAGTCATTTGGTCATGGTATCCCATACAGCACGAATTATTTAGGGGATATGATAGCAAAAGCTATCGTAAAATCAGTTATTCGGTATAATTTTCGATAATTTAAGAACTGTCCTTTATTTTAAGCGCATTTTTTTGCATTAATATCCCAGGAGCCAATGAATGTTGGAATTGTTTTTACAGTGGTATCGCCGACGTTTCGCTGACCCACAAGCTGTTGCACTTTTTACTCTGCTCGTTATCGGCTTTCTTATTATTTTTTTCTTTAGCAGTATATTGGCTCCGTTATTGGTGGCAATTGCATTAGCGTATTTGTTGGAATGGCCGACACATTTACTTGAACGTATTGGTTTATCTCGGGTTCTCGCTGTTAGCATTATTTTGACCTTATTTGCAGGAATTAGTGCCATGGTCATTTTAATAATTGCACCTACAGCATGGCAACAGGGAATTAATTTAGTTGCTGATTTACCGAGTATGGTCACGCGTTTCAATGAATTTGCTCAAAAATTACCTGAACAATATCCTGCTTTAGTTGATGTTGGTATTATCGACATGATGGCAGATAACTTGCGTAGTCGTTTATCTGGTGTGGCAGACTCGGTAGTAAAAGCATCAGTTGCGTCTTTGATTGGTATTTTTTCCCTCGCTATCTATCTAGTGCTTGTTCCGTTAATGATGTTTTTCTTACTTAAAGATAAAGACAGAATAGGGAAAAGTTTTGTTAAATTGCTACCAAAAAATCGCGTGTTAGTTAGCAAAGTTTGGTTGGAAATGAACCAACAAATTGCGAATTATTTACGCGGTAAAATCACTGAAATGGTGATTGTTGGTGTTTGTACTTATTTATGTTTTGCTTATTTTGACTTGCGTTATGCGGTGTTACTTTCCGTATTAGTCGGAATATCGGTATTGATCCCATATATTGGGGCGGTAGCCGCGACAATTCCGGTTGTGCTTGTGGCACTATTTCAATGGGGAATTGGTAGCGACTTTTGGTCCTTGATTATTGTTTATCTTGTCATTCAAGGGCTTGATAGCAATATTGTTGTTCCACTTCTCTTTTCAGAAGCGGTAAACTTACATCCATTAGTTATTATTTTATCTGTGGTTATTTTTGGTGGATTATGGGGATTTTGGGGGGTGTTTTTTGCTATTCCTCTCGCCACTTTGATTAAAGCCGTGATCCACGCATGGCCTGAAGATACCAGTGATAGTGAAAAGCTAGAGAGTAAGGACAGTAAATAGTTATTGCGCTAATAAGAGCCTCGTCCTTTAGGGGACGGGGGGAATGACAAGATTTTATGCTTAATTTAACGATGAACGATTGATGATAAATGCTTATTTATCAGTTGGATAGTGAGTGACATATTACAGGTTTTGAAAAAGAGGGTTGAATACAACATAACAACCCTATTCAATTAGATTAGTTGTGAGTGTTTATGTAGTTAAGTACAATCTCATGGTGATTACTGGTTTTAAAGTCGTCAAATACGTGTTCAACGTTACCTGCAGCATCAATAAGAAAGCTAATACGATGAATTCCATCATACGTTTTCCCCATGAATTGTTTTTCGCCCCATACACCAAATTGTTCACAGACTTGGTGGTCTTCATCGGATAATAAAGTGAAGTTCAATAGTTCTTTTTCAGCGAAACGCGCCAATTTTTCAGGTTTATCGGTGCTGATCCCTAAAACTTCGACACCTTTAGCTTTCAGTGTGTCCATTTCATCGCGTAGACCACAAGCCTGCACAGTACAACCCGGCGTCATTGCTTTTGGGTAAAAGTAAACTAATACACGCTGACCTTCGTAATCAGACAGACTGATAACCTCACCATCTTGGTCAGGAAGGCTAAATTGTGGCGCCTTATCACCGGCTTTCAATGGGTTCATTGCTTATATCTCCATTAACTCTGCATGTTGGGGTTGTTAACAATGCTGATATTGCCTTTAGCTTTAAGCATTGTACATAGTTGTTGAAATTTATTTTTTATTATTATGCCATTATCATCTAATGGGTCATGTGCCGTAATTTGAATTTCTAGTTGGGCTGGTACATTATTATGGGCAGGTTGAGTTTTAGAAACAAGTTCTGCAATATTACATTGTTGGGTTGTGAATAAATTTGTGAATTGCTCGACAATTCGAGGCGCATCATCGACCACAATATTGACAGTCACTGTCGATGGATAGTAAGTGGTTTGAACGCTTTTAGTTCTTTTCATAACAATGAGAAGCTCTAACTCGGCTCCTTTGGGGGGTAGTGTTGATTCTAAGAGGGCGATAGAGTTCCAGCTACCCGACAGCATCATGATAAAAGTAAACTCTTTGCCAAACATCGCTAGGCGACTATCTTCAATATTACAATCACATTCGCTAACAAGGCGAGTTATTGTATTCACAATGCCTGGACGATCTGTTCCCAGCGCGGTAATAACGAGAAATTGCTGTTCAGTCTGAGGCAAAGTCTATTCCTTATTTTTGTATTATGTCAGTTTTCATTCGACCGACAATATTGCCATAAAAAATATTGGCATAAATAAAAAGTATCGTCATAAAAAAACTAACTTTAGATAATGATAAGGAAACCATAAAAATATGAATCTGCCAAGAGGAGTGACTCACTCTTGCGAGAAATATCAGTGAATTATTACTTCTATTTAAGTTTATGCTGCTGGCATTAACAAAATTCATTAAAATCTTGCGTTTGGGTGGTTTTCTTCTTCGATATGAAAAAGTAACATGGGGGTTCAACTATTTTAGAGGTTATCGCCATGGCTAACGGAAACTACAAAGATTTTTTAACGGGAAGTATTGTTGCAGTTATTACACCGATGGATTCAGCTGGGCGTTTAGATAAACAAAGCCTAAAAAGATTGGTTGATTATCATGTTGAAAGCGGTACATCTGCTATTGTATCGGTTGGTACTACTGGTGAATCTGCTACGCTAAATCACAAAGAGCACGTTGAAGTGGTGAAAGCTACGTTAGAATTAGCCGATGGACGTATCCCTATTATTGCTGGTGCAGGCGCCAATGCGACAGCAGAAGCTATTTCATTAACGAAAGATTTCGAAAACAGCGGTGTAGTTGCTTGCTTGACGGTAACACCTTATTATAATAAACCGTCTCAAGAAGGGCTTTATCAACATTTTAAAGCAATATCAGAAAACACGAGCTTGCCTCAAATTCTCTATAATGTACCATCACGTACTGGTTGTGATTTATTACCAGAAACCGTGGGGCGTTTAGCTAAATTAGCAAATATTGTTGCAATTAAAGAAGCAACAGGGAACTTAGCAAGGGTTCACCAAATCAAAGAACTTGTTGATGATAATTTTGTATTGCTCACAGGTGATGATGCAACTGCACTTGATTTTATGCAACTCGGGGGCCAAGGTGTAATTTCAGTAACTTCAAACGTTGCAGCTGCACAGATGGTAAAAATGTGTGACTTAGCGCTTGCAGGCAAATATACTGAGGCTCGTGAATTAAATAAACGACTGATGGGACTGCATCATCAGTTATTTGTTGAACCAAATCCAATTCCAGCGAAATGGGGCTGTCACCGTCTTGGCCTGATCTCCGATGATACTTTACGGTTACCAATGACACCGTTAACCGCATCAGGTCAGCAGAAGGTAGAGGAAGCTCTGAAGCTCGCTGGGTTACTGTAAAATTTAGGGAATTTTAATGGCAACATTATTGCAAAAATCGAAGGTTATGAAGGTTGCTGGCCTGTCACTTGTTGTGTTACTGGCAGCCTGCTCCAGCGATCAGCGCTATAAACGTCAGGTCAGTGGTGATGAAGAATATCTCAATGCTGCGCCATTGAAAATGTTGAATGCGCCTCAAGGAATTACATTACCAGAACAAAATGGTGAGTTTGATATTCCTAAGGCAACATCAACAGGAGCGATAGGGAAAGCACTTGATATTCGCCCACCAGTACTGACTATTTCGCAATTGTCCGGTTCGCGTACAGAAGATAGCGCTAATGCGAGTCGTTTGTTGCTAGAAAATACCCCTGAAAATAGTGCTCTATGGTCACAAGTGACATTGATCCTAGAACAGCGCGGTATTCCTGTATCTTCAAAAGATGATGGTTCACATTCAATTGAAACCAATTGGGTTAAATGGGATCGCGCAGATGAAGATGTGGCAATCGAAAGCCGCCATAAAATTACAGTGCAACCAGAAAATAACATGATAGCGCTGACCGTGACTAACTTAGGAATGCAGCAGGGTACCGAATCGATTACCGATGCCGCTGAAATGCAACGTTATAATAAATTGCTGTTAAATGAATTAACCGATAATTTATTTGCATTGCGCGATACATCTAATAAAAATAGCATTCAGAATGCTTATGGTATTATTGATGTTCAAACTGGTAGTGACACCACAGGTCTACCATTGGTCATTGTTCGTGCGCCGTTTGATGCTGTGTGGGAGCGTTTGCCTCATACACTGGAAAATGTCGGTATGAAAGTCGGCGATCGTAGCCGTTCGACAGGTTCTGTTATGGTGACATATAAAGGACTAAGCAGCTCTGAATGGCAAGCACTTGGTGTTGATGACCCATCAGTACCAGAAGCCGACTATAAAATTCAGGTTGGTGATTTGAATAACCGTAGTAGCCTACAGTTTATCAATACTAAAGGTGTGCCATTAACTCAAAAACAAAATGATGAAATGGTTGCTGCATTGAAAGCCGCATTTAGTAAAGTTGCACCTAAAAAATAATTATTAATTATTTGATTTGAATATAAACCGTAACGCATTTATTGGGTTACGGTTTTTTTCGTTTTATTACGACTAAACATAAATTAAGCACAATAATATTTAATCAGTAATATAAAAAAATAAGAATATTTGGTGGATTTATAATCAATTTATTTTCAGATATACTCTACTTATAGATTGGTAACATTATAGGGATCTGTCGTGCATAATAATCGAATTGAGAGGATAAAAAATAGAGACAGTAATGTAATGCCAAGGAAAATATCAGGGGCTGGTTTCAATCGAAAATTACGAACAACTGAGGGTAATATTTCACATACTGCTACCTTTATTAGAGAGGGTATTGGTGATTTTGAATTACCAAATTATGATATTTCTATTGGTTATCGGTTGGTTAAGTCAGAAAAAAAAGAGCAATATCGTTTGATAACTGTGGGCGATATTCCTGAAACCGTTTACTTGGTTGAGTTAAAATTTCGAAAAGATATTATTTTGGATAGAATAACGTGTACACAAATTAAAGTATGGCGCACAATTTCATCGATCCATAAAAATGTTATTCGAGAATTACCCAGCTTATTTTTTGCTTATCTACTTGATACATACTGCATTATGCTTACTGATGAAGAACATACCGATGACGGGAGACGTTTTTGGGAATCAATGATTGATTGGGCATTTAATACTCAATATTACGTTTATGCTTCTGATGGTACGGTTGAAGATAGACCTCTGACTGTGATTAAAAATATGAATGATTTTTATACGAACTGGAGCGATCTATTTTGGGGGAACGACATTGATATTCATACACATAGATTAATTGCTATAAGTAAAATACCACTAATCTCTAGATAATACGGTTAAATCGCCATTCTTCAGTTTTTACTCGCAAAAATCAATTCTGAAATTGCTATTCATTTGAATAAATAAACCATAAAACAAATGGACAAAAAATCAGTGTTCATCGTTAAGTAATCGTTTGCGTCTGAATGATATTTTGATTATCATAATGGTTAGTGAGTTATTAAATATTGAATATCAGTTAGTTAGCAATGACGAATGAAAATATTCGGTAACTAACTGAAACAGAGCAGAAAACTAACAATGAATTGCATTTTTTAAAGTTATCGCAGCACTGCTGTTAGTTATCTGAATCTGCAACGCAGGTTGATATCCTATTTCGTTTAGCCACATCTCTGGAGTGTGTAAAATGCAAAAGAAAGCTGAGTTGTATCGTGGGAAGGCAAAAACTGTCTATACCACAGAGGATCCTGATTTATTAATTCTGGAATTCCGTAATGATACATCAGCACTCGATGGTGAGCGCATCGAGCAATTTGATCGTAAAGGAATGGTAAATAACAAATTTAATCATTTTATTATGAGCAAACTAGAAGAGGCGGGTATTCCAACCCAGATGGAAGCCTTGTTATCTGATACTGAAGCTTTGGTTAAAAAATTGGATATGGTACCTGTTGAATGCGTGATCCGTAACCGCGCTGCAGGCTCATTAGTGAAACGCCTTGGCATTGAAGAGGGTATGGTATTAAATCCTCCAATATTTGATTTATTCTTAAAAGATGACGCAAAGCATGACCCAATGGTCAATGAGTCTTATTGCGAAACATTCGGTTGGGTAAGCCAAGAAAACTTAGCACAAATGAAACTGTTAAGTTACAAAGCCAACGAAGTATTAAGCAAAATTTTTGCAGATGCAGGGCTTATTCTTGTTGATTTTAAATTGGAATTTGGCTTGTGTAACGGTCAAGTCATTCTTGGTGATGAATTTTCACCTGATGGTAGCCGTTTATGGGATAAAGCGACATTGAACAAAATGGATAAAGACCGTTTTCGTCAAAGTTTAGGTGGGCTAATTGAAGCTTATGAAGAAGTTGCTCGCCGTATCGGTGTTCAACTCGACTAATAAATTAATATATTTTCCTTAAATGATGTTTTTTTAGCCTGCAAAATGCAGGCTATTTTTTTAGGCGTTTTGATTCATTTTAGTCGCATTTATAAATTGAGTAGCCCAGAAATGAGGCTCACGTTGTAGGGGTAATTGCAAAGCATGGCTCAGTGATATTAGCGTTGGTGCGGGAAGTTCTGAGGCGGGCTGTAATTCACCGTGGCGTAAAATTTGGTCAATATCACCATCTCCAATTAATTGACCCGCAGATAAATGTAAGGCTCTATCAAAATGACGAGCAACAAAATCAAGGTCATGGCTGATGGTAATGACCGTCGTGCCTTGCGCTTTTTGTAGATTTAGCCAATGCTCAAAACAATTCATCCAACGTGCATCGAAATCTCGACTAGGTTCATCAAGTAGCAATAATTTGGGTGCAACGGCGCTCAAACAGGCTACCGCGACCATACGGCGCTGTCCTGAATGGAGGTCAAGTGGATGTTTGTGTGCTACCTCTGCTAAATTGCAAACGTCTAAAGCCTGTAGGGTACGTTGTTGAATTTCTTCTTTGGATAATTTTTGCCTACGAAGCCCAAAGGCAACCTCATCCATTACCGTACTATGAAAGATTTGTTTTTCTGCTTCTTGAAATAAAATGCCGATTTTACTGGCGCGTTCAGGTGCAGAATAATTCGTTAAAGCTATATTTTCAAACAACACACTGCCATGAGTGGGTTTTAATAATCCGGCAATAAGGCGCAATAAGGTTGATTTTCCTGCACCATTATCGCCCACTAATGCTATCCATTCGCCCGAATTAATGGTTAAGCACAGCGGTGAAATATTGTCATTCACTGAATTAGGCCAACGATAGGTTAAATTATCAAGCTGTAGCATAAAAATCCTTAAATGCTTGGAGCAATTGGTTATCATTGCGAGGGATAGAATTTTTCCAATGCCCCGACTTAACCAAATGACCAAGGGTACGCCACGCATCAGGCATATTAATCGTTTCTTGAGCTGCGGTGAATATCTGCTCAATATCGCCGTGAGCAATAGTATGACCTGAATCGAGCAGTAAAAAATCATCACAAAAGCTAAGAGCCGGCAACAAATTTCGCTCGAATAAAATTACACTACAGCCGCTATGTTGGGTGTGTTGTTTAAGTTGTAATAATATGCGATGTGTCGCACTCGGTGTTAAGCGACTAAATGCTTCATCTAGTAATAACAATTGTGGGCGCATTGCAAGCGCGCTAGCTAAAACCACACGTTGGGCTTCGCCACCGGAAAGGGTGGCAGGATGGCGGTAACGTAATGACTCACAAAATGTCAAAGATATAGCTTCATCAACTCGTTGAGTAATATCGTTAGGTGATAAACCTAGATTTTCGGGACCGAATGCAACTTCTTGTTCAACAGTAAACGCGCAACCGGATAATTGTAGTTGTGGCGATTGCTGGATAAGTTGTCGATTAGCCGATAATGTGACGAGAGAGCCTTCGGCTAAAGGCTGTTCTATGGCTTGTGCTGTTCCTTGCAATTGACCACTCAGTAAATCGGGATGCCATCCACATAGTAATTGCGCTAAGGTACTTTTACCACTGCCATTACCGCCTAGCACACATAGCCATTCCCCGCGCACTAATTGCATATCAATGGGGCCTAATATGGGTGTTTCTAAGCCAACGGGCGTAAAGCTCATTTGTTGTAAATTTACCACCACAGTGTTAACCCACCTTCAACAATAATAAGTAATAAAAGACCATAACGCAGCCAGCGCTGAGATGGGCTATCGATAGGGTGATTAAGCGTGGTGCGTTGAGTGGTATAGCGAAACCCTCGCATATCTAATGCTGCACCACGAATACTGAGCTCGCTTAAAGTATTACTGGCAAGAGGTAATAATATTGTGGGTAATGAAGTTAGCCGTTGCCAGAAATTATCATCAAGCGGAACCCCTCTCGCTAATTGAGCTTCTTTAATACTGGCTAGCTGTTGGCGAAGTTGTTCGACGAGTAATAAAGGTCCAGCTAATAAATAAGAAAAGCTAGCAGGGAGTCTGCTAGCAAATAACGCACGAATGAAACGCTCGGTTGGCACATACTGTAACCACAATTGAGAGCCACTGATTATGGCTAGTAATCTAAACCATAATGCCATCGCTCTTTCTTGATGATTATTTTGTAGCATTTCACCTGTTAATAGTTGGGACAGCCATCCGCTATGGATCAGCCAGAGTCCTGCTGCCATTGGAAGCATAATCCATGCGACAAAGCGCCAACGAAAACGAGCGGCTGGCCAAATGATTAATGCTGAGAATAGACTACAACTGAGTATAATTAGCGGCCAACCTAAAGGTAAAAGCATTGCGCTAGCACTGAGCCATAACCATATAGTTAACGAGGTGAAAGGGTGCATCCTTAGCGAACCTTCGCCATTTGTGGGAAACTTCTTTGTACGCGCTCAGGTAATCGGCGAACTAATAACCAAGCAACTAAGGCTGAAATAATTTTATCGGCAATATTCGCACCGAGTACGGTGATGGCGACAGATTCAAGTAAATTATCCCCAACAGCATGAAAATAAGCGACAAAAAAGTCTGCACCACTACCCGTAGTTCCTGCAAATAAATAAGTTCTTATTGGTACAGCAACAATCATTAAAGCAAAAGTTATCACTACGCCAGATAAAATAACGCGGGGCAATGTACGGAATCCTCCGGCACGCGCTAATAATCCTGCACTTAATCCTATCATCATAGCGACGGGTGCAAAGGCAGCAGCAATAGGGCCGCTGAGCAGTCCCCATAATAAATTTGTTAATAAACCACTGAATAAGGCCACCCATGGTCCGGCTAATAACGCACAAATTAATGTACCAATAGAATCAAGAAATATAGGGAGTTTAAGCATTGAGCTTAATTGTCCACCAATCATATTAATTGCGATAGAAAAAACAATTAAAGCTAATGTACGACTAGAAATAAGGGGGGATTTTGTCATGACAGCATTAATCCTTGCAAAATATAACCAATAATAAAATTAACGAGAGGTAATGACGAGTTCGTCGTAACCAGATAAAGGGCAATGTTCGCGGATGAAAGTATTATTTTCTAGTTCGCCGATCACCAATTCTAAAGTGGTTCTAACCGTACAGCCCGGCATCATGTGCCCGCCACTCATGTGACCATTTTCATCGGATACTGCAAGATGGAGGTGTTCTCCATTAGCATCTAGTGTGCCAATTAAAGAAACAATTTCGAATTTTCCAGAGGTTTGATGGCTATTTTCTTGGCCTGCAAAGCGCAAAGCAACATCGGTTAAACTACCAACTGATCCTGCAATAAAGGCAGCTTGTAAATTATGTTGTTGAATTTGTTGTCGTAAAGTGAGGATTACATCCTCTCCCGGGCTCAAGCGGATAGCGATATAGCGAGCGCTTGAATAAGGTGATAAAGGTTTGTTCATTTCATCAATCCTAAAAATAGTGGTGTGTAAAGCTTCTCACGAGGAATTAAACAGATAAAAGTATTAAAAATAATAAGCTATAAATTTTTAATATAGATTACCCTGCATCATTATACGTGATTATAAAATCTTGTCTGAGCGTAAAGACTTTCCAGCTATTTTTCAGTAACACTTGCTATTAGTTGATGTTTATCGGCACTTAAGACAGGAAAAAGCATAATTTAAAATTTAGAGAGTCGCTAATATTCCGACTATTTAGCTTAAGTAGTTCAAGCAGGATCACTGATATTACACACTAAATAATGAATGCTCTTCTTCCTTAAATCTGTACAAACATTGATTTAATATAGGAAGAAAAATAACCGCTAAAACTATTTTTATGTTGTAAGCGGAAAATATTAGGTAAATATTTGCTTCTTCAATGATGAGTCAATAACATGTTTAATCTATGTGTTTTTTACTGATTGCGAATGCAAGACAGTTGTTTTACAGGGAATGATTATGGGCAATGTCGACTCGACGTTGATAATTTTATTAGTATTAGCTGGGCTGGGTATTATCAGTCATAACATGACTGTCACTTTAGCGATGCTATTTTTGCTTGTCGTTCGGATCACGCCATTAAATGATTTTTTTCCTTGGGTGGAAAGATATGGTCTGACGATTGGTATTCTTATTCTTACTATTGGTGTAATGGCGCCGATAGCCAGCGGTAAAATATCTGCACATGACGTATTGAGTTCATTTTTAAATTGGAAATCAATATTAGCAATTATCATTGGTATTGCCGTTTCATGGCTTGGTAGTCGTGGGGTGACACTCATGTCGCATCAACCCTCTACCGTTGCAGGCTTATTGGTCGGTACGGTTATCGGTGTCGCATTATTTCGAGGTGTACCAGTTGGGCCACTGATTGCAGCGGGTATTTTGTCACTGTTAATTGGTAAGTCTTAGATAGCTATGTATAGCTCATTACCCGATATATGTGCACAATTACGCCAATGTGGGTTTCGCCGGTTATTGGTGTTATCGGGAGAGAATACGTGGGTAGAACAACAGCTTACTCAAATTAAAGCTCAATTATCAGGTGATTGGCTAACTTTATCTTCCCACTTATCGGCAGCAATGTTACCAGAAAAAGCCCATTTACTACTAGGACGTGAGTATACTCACGCTATATTTGATGCAAGGTCTGGTTTTCATAGTGAAGCATTTGCAATATTAGCTGGCACGCTAAAAGCAGGAAGTTTATTGGTGGTTTGTACGCCACCCCATGAAATTTGGCCTCAAAGCGAAGATGCAGATAGTGTACGTTGGAATGAGCAATTGGGTATTATATCAACGCCAAATTTTATTCATCATATTCAGCGCATTATTAAAGCTTCACCACAAACCCTTATTTATCAGCAAGGACAAGAACCGCAGTTTGCATTATTAACTGATTGTCCTACTTGGCAATCGCCAACGGGCCAGCCGACTCAGCAACAACAATTCGCACTTAACCAGATGTTGTCTACAACGCAATCGGTAGAGCAAAAAATTTGGGGTATTATTGCTGCCCGAGGTAGAGGTAAATCTACTGTCGCTGGAATGTTGATTCAGCAATGGCAAGGGGAATGTTGGTGCTGTGCACCCGCAAAAGTTGCGACACAAGTTTTAGAACAATATGCAGGAAAGTCATTAACATTTTGGGCGCCAGATACGTTACTCCAATATTGCCAACGCGGTGAGCAAGTCAGTGCTGACTGGTTGATTATTGATGAAGCAGCGACGATTCCAACATATATTCTTAGACAAATTATTACCTATTTCCCTCGAGTTTTAATGACCACCACGGTTGATGGTTATGAAGGCACAGGGCGAGGTTTTATTAATAAATTTTGCGTTACGCTTAACCATTTTACGGCATTAACGTTAAATGAACCTATCCGATTTGCTCGTAATGACCCACTTGAAAATTGGCTAAACCAAGCGTTGTTATTGTCTGAGCCGCCACAACAGCTTCCGGTTGATGGAAATATTCAACTTGAAATTATCTCACAATCTCAACTTGCAAATAACGCTGAACGGCTCAGCAGATTTTATGGGTTATTGACGAGTGCCCACTATCGAACTTCTCCTCTTGATTTACGTCGCTTGCTTGATGCTCAAAATCAATATTTTTCGGTTGCTCGCTTAATGGGGGATCATTACGTTAGTCATCAATCTGAACGTTATGTTGGTGCGTTATGGATGATAAGCGAGGGGAAATTAGATGAAGCATTAAGCTGGCAAGTTTGGGCTGGGTTGCGGCGTCCAAGAGGTAATTTAGTTGCACAATCACTTGCTGCACATAGTTATTTTCCCTCTGCGGCACAAATGAGCTCGCGCAGAGTAATGCGAATTGCGGTCGAATCTGCTTATCGTCGGAAAAAAATAGGTTTTCAGCTAATTGAATTACAAAAAAAACAGGCGCAACAACAGGGGCTAGATTATTTATCGGTCAGTTTTGGTTTAACGCCAGAGTTACTTGCTTTTTGGCAAGCTGCAGGTTTTGGGTTGGTGCGAATTGGTAGCCACAAAGAGGCTAGCAGCGGCTGTTTTTCGGCGATGGCAATAATGCCAATTTCAGTTGAAGCACAAAAATTGTATTCGAGAGCTGACTATTTATTACAAAGAGATCTATTTTGGCGTAACGATTTGAATGAATTTAATCTGAAAAGTAGCCAAGAGCAAAGTCTTACCACCGAAGATTGGATGGAATTAATTGGTTTTAGTCAATATAGCAGACCTATGGCTGCAAGTAGCGCGGCGATTCAGCGCTTGTTAATGCAGGACAACCTAATTAAACCACCAAGTGCTGAACATCAATGCGGCTCCCAAAGTGTGCTAGCCCTTTATTTTCGTGACGGCTTATCTATAGCGGAAATTTGCACACAGGTCGGTTTGGCCGGTCAAAAACAGTGGATTAAACAAGCAAGGCTGGAAGTCGGTCTGTATATTCGTTATCAGCAATTGGAACTTACAGCCATGATTGAGCAAAAATTTACGATTTCTTATCCTTAGGCCAATCGTCTTCATCATCCCAAAGGTGATTATTATCTTTATGGGGTGGTATCTCAGGTTTATTATCAATAAATTTTTTAGGGTCGATTTTCTTCATCGCCTTGATTGCATTCCAAATAATGCCGATAAGTATGAGTAAAATAACCCACCAATAATCAGTTAACCATTGCATATATGTCCTCAAATTTTGATGATATCCGGATTTAATCACTTAGTTATACGGATAGTATTTGATGAGAACATCGATAATTGCAAGTACTTTAACAATGGCTAATCATAGTTAGCGATAATGCTTTATTTATAGATGCTGATTAACTGAATTTTTTACATTACAAAAATCAAGTGTTATCAGTGAAATAGGCTTGTGATTTAAAGTTACAATAAGTAATGATGAATAATTGAATCGTTTTAGTGCGCTTTAAATGAGAACTAGGGTTTTTTTAATATATTTACATGAAATATTTTTATTTAATTTTAGCCTTGGTTTAATCAAAAATATAGTTAACACATCAAATATAGATATGCCAATAAACTCCATACGATATCATGAAGTAATAGTGTGTAAATAGGTTAGCGCTGGTTCTTTAAATAATGCCATTGACTACTAAAAATAGCTTTCTTCATTATTCTTATTTTAAATTTCTATTAGGGTCTTATTTTACATTAAATATCAATATAAGATTGTTGTTTTATGATTGTTTACAATGGCTTTAATTAATTTCAAGTGATATTTGTAATGCGAAATGAACTGAAAAGTCTCAACGGATAATATATATTTAAATTTAAATTCATTTTTATAGTGTAACTATCTATTTTTTGACATTGGTCAGCTATATGTCACCAATCGCTAACGTAAAAGGGGATTATTTAGTTATAAACTCTATTCTATTTGATTTTTATAACATGATGTTTTTATTGGGGTTACTTAGTTATTAACTTAACGAATACTTATAAAAGTAAATTGAATTTGCTTTACTCACTAATGAGTGATGTTGTTTGTTTTTAAGTTATGAATGCGTAAAATATTAGTTAGAAACTAATCTGAATCTAAACTTTGATAATAAGATCAGAGGTGAAACATATGGAAATTGAAAAATATAAATATTCGTTATCGATTGGAAAAAAGATAAAAACAATTAGACTTCAAAAAGGTTTAAGTGGTGAAGCTCTTTCTAAAATGACAGGAATAAGCCAACAGCAAATTTCTCGTTTTGAGTGTGGTATTAATAGAATCGATGTTGAGTCATTAGCTAAATTTGCTAATGCCTTTAATATAAATGTCGTATTTTTATTATCTGATTATGATAAAAATATATTTATCGCAAGTACGTTAGTTATCTAGTTTTGGATGGCAGTATTAAATGGATTTATCCCTATATATGTAGTTTGTCACCTTTATTTTAAAAATAAAGGTTGAGATTTTTTTATCTTATAAAGGTTAAATATGAAAAAAACATTTTTAGTTTTATTTATCGCATCTTCAATTTCAGCATCGGTATTAGCAGCTGATGGTACTATTACATTTAATGGTGAAATTACGGCGACAACATGCAAAGTCAGCTCAGGTACTAATGGTGACTTTACCGTTAATTTGCCCACAGTGTCTACTACTGCATTGAATGCGGCTGGTGCTACTGCCGGAAATACATCTTTTACTATCGATTTGACTAATTGTACTGTCAGCGGTGTTGATGTAGCGGCAAATTTCGAAAGCTTAACAAATGGCGATGCGGCGACAGGTAATTTGATTCCTTCTGTTGCACCTGCAAACGTCCAGATTGGTTTAGCAGATCAAGGAGGTAATGTTGCGAAGGTAAATGGCACACCTGTTGGTTCGACTCCAATTGTTGGTGGCGCAGCTCAACTTGCGTATCAGGCTTATTATTTCGCTAAGGATACAGTCACTGCTCCGGGTAATGTTACTGCACAAGTAAATTATACGCTTACATACCCATAATGAATAATGCTGTCAGGAGAATTTAATTCTCCTGACAGCTAAATTGAAAAATTCATGTATTACATTAAAAATGCAAGGTTAGGTCATTATGTCAATTCGACTCGCCTATATAAATAAAATATTCTTATTTGTATTTCTATTCATGATATCAACATCACTTTATGCGAGTGTTATTATTAATGGCACTCGTATTATATATAATGAAAAATCTAAAAGTAAAGTTGTACAGCTAGTTAATGAAAATAAATGGCCAGCATTGGTTCAAGTTTGGTTAGATAAAGGCGATCCTAATGAGCTTCCTGAGGATATTAAAACTCCATTTGCTATTACACCACCGATATTTAAAATGCTACCAAATGCAGGGCAAAATTTAAGATTAACTTATCTTGGTGATTCACTACCTAAAGACAGAGAATCAATTTATTATTTAAATGTGTTAGAAATTCCACCAGAAAAAGAAGATGCAATTGAATCTAATAAAAATACGATGCAAATTGCAATTAGATCTAGAATAAAATTATTTTTTAGGCCTACAGGTATAGGAATGCCTGAATTATTAAATGAAAAACTTATTTTTTCATTCAAAAAATCGACAAAAGGGAATGCGTTATTTATCAAAAATAATTCACCTTGGTTTATAACTTTTCAAGATGTCGTTATTCATGATGCATCTAATAAAATGAAATTAGAAGGTAAAATGGTAGCACCTTACTCAGATGTGATCCTTAATAGTGATAGTGGGACTGGGATACCTAATGCATTTATTAATGCTAAAAAAATTAGTTACTCAGTTATTAATGATTACGGTGGTTTAGATACCTATGAATATAATTTATAAATAATGGTATTGCTATGAAAATTAAATTAATCCTTATATTTATTTCACTATCTTTAATGAGTGGTCGCTTAGCTTTTGCTTTAGAAAAAAAACTGCCTGAAAAAAAATATTCATATAATGAAGGTTTTTTGCTTGGAAACGCTAAAGATATATCAATAGATAAGCTGACAGAAGATCAAAATACGCCGGGTAATTGGTTTGTTGATCTATACCTAAATAACGAATTTATTTATAATAAAGAGATTAGGTTTTATGAAAACAAGCAAGGGAAAGTTATTCCTTGTTTAACTCAAGAAGATATTGATAGCTTTCAAATAAAGCCAGAATATTTAAAAAATATCAAATCTACTGAGCAATGCAAAGACCTCCACATGTTGTCGAAAGATGTGCAAATTAAGCTTAAGCAGGATGTATTACGTTTAGATATTTTAATTCCACAAATTATGGTAGAACAATACGCGCGTGGATTAGTACCTGTTAGCGCACTTACCGAAGGGATCCCTGCACTATTTCTTAACTATAATTTCAATGGCTATAGTAGTCGTAATCATGGACAAGATAGCCATTCTGTATATGGAAATATATCAACAGGAGTTAATTTAGGTTTATACAGGTTTAGACATCAATCTAATCTTCAATATAACCAGGATAATAAATTTAGACATGAGAATGTGAGAACATATGTTCAAAGAGCAATTCCGCAAATTGAAAGTGAATTAACCATTGGACAATCATTTACTAATGGAAATATTTTTGACAGTTTTTCTTATACCGGTGCAGAATTAACAACCGATAATCGTATGCGTCCGCAATCGTTGCAAGGGTTTGCGCCTACAGTTAGAGGTGTAGCGAATAGTAATGCTCGTGTGAGGGTAATACAAAACGGTTATGTTATTTATGAAACGAATGTATCCCCGGGAGAGTTCACGATTAATGACCTGTATGCAACAGGTTATGGTGGAGATCTGACGGTTCAAGTGACAGAAGCGAATGGCAATGTATCAAGTTTTATTGTGCCATTTTCAACAGTGCCCGGTTTATTGAGGCCAGGACAAATTGATTACAGCATTGTGAGTGGTAGATTGCGTGGTGATGATACTTCTTCTGATATTTTTATTCAGTCAACAGTGCAATATGGGCTAAGTAATATTGTCACTCCATTTATAGGATTGCAGTATTCAAATAAATATCAATCCGGTTTGCTTGGACTGGCCGTAAATACGCAAATTGGCGCGTTTAGCTTTGATGTAGCTAATTCAAAATCTGAATTAGATAATAACCGAATTTATAATGGCACTCGTGCTCGAGTCACATGGAATAAAGATATAAATACAACAGGCACCAATATTGCGTTAGCAGGCTATCGTTATGAGTCACAAAATTATTTAAGCTTGTATGAAGCAAGTCGCGATACAAAGAACGATTTATTTGATGGGGATAATATTAATCCCCGGCGTGCACAATATGTGTTAACGATTAATCAACACCTAGCAGATTATGGCTCGGTATATGCGAGTGGCTCATTGCAAACGTGGCGTGATAATTTACCCGATACCAAACAATTGCAAGCGGGTTATATGAATAGCTTTAAAGGAATTGGTTATAGTTTTAGCTATATTAAAATGTATCGAAATGATAACAATGCTACTGATAATAACTATATATTTAACGTGTCAGTACCATTCTCTATCTGGTATCCAGAACAAAATACGTTATTGTCTAGCTCAATCTCACGTTCTGAAGATCGTTGGCTAAATAATACGAGTGTGAGTAGTACGTTTGGCGATGATAAATCAATGACTTGGAATGCATCAATAAGTAATATTGGACAGTCGGATAGTAGTTTCTCTGGAAATATTCAAAAAGATTTTTCAGTGACTTCTGTTAATGCTGGTTATTCCCAAGGTAATGATTTTAAATCACTTTCCGCTGGGGCAAGTGGTGCATTGGTTGCTTATCAAGGTGGCATCGTACCATCTCGTTATTTAAGCGAAACATTTGCTATTGTGGAAGCAGATGAAGCGGAAGGTGCTTCAATATCTTCATGGAGTAATATAGTCATTGATAAACGAGGGAAGGCAATAGTACCGTCACTTACACCTTATCAATACAATACCCTTTATCTTAATTCTGAGAATATGAGTACAGATGTTGATATTGATAACAATATGGTAAAAATAGCACCTTATGCAGGATCTTCAGTGTTAGTTAAATTTGAGACTAAAAAAGGTATGAATATTACTTATCGAATAAAGCTACAGGATAATAAGTCTGTACCATTTGGCGCTGATATATACGATGAAAATAATAGAAAAGTAGGTTTAGTTGGGCAAGGAGGATTAGTTTATTTTAATTCTCAATCAGCACAAGGAAAGATTACTGTCAGATGGGGAAGTAATAATAAGCAGCGTTGTAGCTTCAATTATAATATTTCTAATAACAACTCCATACCTGAATCAGTTTGTCAGTATTATTGATATAATATTATCTTTTAATTTATCATATTAAATATTGCGTTAACTATTGCTATTTATTTTAAAGTGTCATTCCACCATTGGGTTTAATGACTCATGCTAGTTATTTCTTTATTTAACTTGTGTTATGTTCGGAGAGAGTTATGCTTAAACGTGATTTAATGTTTTTCGGATTTATATTATTTTTTATGTCCGAATTATCCCAAGCTACATGTGTTGTAAGGAATGGTGGATTACCAAGTGGTAATTCTGGAAATCCCGTGAGAGTTGGGTCAAAAACTGACTTGATGATCTATAGGGAAGTATATCAACCAATAGGTACACTTTTAGCGTATGAATATATATCGCCTAGTAACATATCCGGTCAAACTGGTATTCCATTAGATAGGGTTCTTTTTCAATGTGACCTAACTGATAAGGACTCAATTTATGAAATGTATTATATGCCACCTGGAATTATTAATAATAATGCCCCGCGTCTTACTTTAGCCGGTATTAGATATTGGTCAACTAACATGACGGGCATGATGTTTAATTTTTTCATTGGTTCAAATACGGATACAACAACACAGTTTAATAACGCAGTACAAAGAAAAAAACTGACTGGATATGATATAGACTCAATTAATCCAAATAAAATTAATATTACATTAAAACATTTTTCGGGTATCTCTATTAATCAAGTTCGTTCAGATCAAGCCGTTAATTCAAATGCATACTTAAGCCAAGTGGGTATCGTTTCTCGCGGAGTATTTGGATTTTCTGGACCAGGTTTAAATCCAGGCACAACATTTTCAGCCGCTAATTCATATACTAATTTAGCTCAGCGAGTTATTGGTGGGCGAGTTATTAATGCCTGCGGTATAAATCAAGTGACCTCTGTCGTCAATTTAGGTCAGCACTCAGCAACTAGCCTTCCTTCAACCCCTGCAAATTTTTCAGTTACACTTGAATGCCAACGGGGCGCTACAAAAGTAAAATATGGTTTCGCACCTAATGAGGAAAATAGGGTGAATAATGAGCAAAATTATTTGCTATTAGATCCTGACTTAGGTTCAACCGCGAAAGGCGTAGCTATTGAAATATTAAATTCGGTTGGCGGCCGAGTGAAAGTGCTTTCACTCGGTACTTTAGGGAACGGGATTCCCATTACCAATAATAACTGGATAGCGGTTCCAGTACAAACGGGGTCGGGTACTCAAATAATAACGTTAAACTTTAGCGCTAGGTATGTTAAATATCCCCCTGAAATAATTAAACCGGGTAAGGCGAATAGTAAGGCTATTTTCATGATAGATATGCAATAGTCAGATAAACATGTAATAAAAAATCGGGATACTTCAATTATTCATTTGGGTATCCCGATTAAGTGTTTAAAATTATACGTATTAATCATAATATAAGTTTAATATCTTTTTTTAGTTAATGTGTTTATATTCACTTTCACATAGCTAAAATTAAGTTTCTTTATTTGTGTTAGTGAGCTAGATTTCGTTATATATTTCCTATCATGATAACACTCAACACTCAACACTCAACACTCAACACTCAACACTCAACACTGACATGTTTAGTGTTATTGAAATGAACGTCACACAGTGGTTCGATAACATTGCCAATAAAGGTAATTATACCGTTTTGTTTTTCTCCCAATATTTTAGTTTAACTATATCCACGATTAACATTGGAAGTGAAAATAACAACTGCTGTCAATAAAGATAAGTGTTTCATTATCTATCTACCATTCTTACCCGATATAAAACATATTCTTCATATTTCAAGTTGAAAGGTTGTTAACGGAATTATTTATGACACAGCGTATTGTGGATTTAGTAATATAATCCCTTATCATTTGTATGCTTATAGCCTTATAAAGACATAGTGAATTATCCATACTTTCATTTTAGCTTAGTTCAAATGTGAGTAAGTAAAAGAAATCAATTAATGATGAAGCCTTTTTATTTATAAGATGAAAAAGATAGATTTATGCACTAGTAGGAAAAGTATGATCAATTAAAAATTATCTGATATTGGGGAAAGATAAAAGAGATTCCTTCTCATTTAGCGCATTTGGTATTAGAGTATAATCTTGGTCATCTTCGAGGTTACCATAGGTTTTATAAGGATATTTTACGGACTATTGTCTTATACGGGAAAACCTAAGTGAGTATAAAAAAAATATTTCTGATAATGGTAGGCTGGCTCGCCGTCATTTTAGCTTTCGCAGGGGTGATTTTACCGGTATTACCCACAACACCATTTTTACTGCTAGCAGCTTGGTGTTTTTCTCGCTCATCTCCTCGTTTTCATCATTGGTTACTTTATCGGTCATGGTTTGGCGGTTATATTCGTCATTGGCAAAAGTATAAAGGATTACCGAAAGGGGCGAAGCCAAAAGCGATTGGATTAATATTAATCACATTTTCTTTTTCTATTTGGGTTGTGAGTTTTTGGTGGTTGAAAATAGGTTTATTAGCATTGCTTTGTTGGTTACTCTTTTTTATGTACCGTTTGCCTGTGGTTGATGAACAAATTCCAACACGTACTAAAACAGAACGTTAAATAATTTTATTTTAAACAACCGTACCAAAAATCACAGTAATAGAAATAACCGTATGCATCCGCTTTATGTTTATGGCGTTATGTCGCTGATGCATACTGGTTGATATCAAAAGGGTTAATCAGGCACTTTAATATAGCGTCTAAACACATAATCAAGATTATCTAATAACCAACTTTTACCATTAATATCTTCTTGTAATAAAACGCGTCTGATAACATCAGGAGTGAGTAGCTGTTCAGCTTCATGAGATAGTGGCCAATAACTGATATGCCAAGGCTCATAAGCCACTCCGGCGTCTTTGGCAGTAAAAGGGCGATAAAAATCAAATGACGCCATATTATCTGTTAGCCAGTTATTTAATTCGGCGAAATAGCCACCTTCTTCGTATTCCCAAGGCTCTAATTGTAATGTTTGACCGACAGGGATTCTCAAGGGATCATATATATCTATCTCAGTTCCCCAGTGGTGGCGACTTGCACCTGGTAGTGCTGACCAGTGTAAAATCGCTTCGCACAGTTGCCCTTCAGTTAGTGTTGCTATATCTAATGGTTGACTTTGGGTATCAAGCACGGGACGTTTACCACTAAACTTTTCGTTCCAAATTAATAATTGGCGTGAAAAATCGCGAAATGCACTCGCTGATTGCAGTTTAAATCCAGACTTAGCTGCGGCTTGTTGCATCGCGAGAAAGGCTTTGGTGGTATTAAATTGCAAGCGATGGTTACCACCTAATGTGACTAAGTGGTCTGAAGAACGACCGGTTAGCATATCAATAGTGATCATAATAATAGCAACTCCATAATTCTTTCATAAATTAAGGCGAGTTGCTTTAAATCGTCCACACTGACACATTCGTCCACTTTATGGATGGTGGCATTTAATGGACCTAACTCAATTACATGTGCACCTGTCTGAGCAATGAATCGACCATCTGATGTGCCACCACTGGTGGAAAGGGTGGCAGTACGCCCTGTAAATTCATTGATGGCTTGTCTTGTTGCAGTGACAAGTTTACTGTCACCTGTTAAAAATGGTTGCCCTGAAAGTGACCATTCAATCTTATAGTTCAATCCATGGCGAGTGAGCATTTCGATCACTTTCTCGCGGATCATAGTATCAGTTAGTTCTGTACTAAATCGAAAATTAAATTGAATGAAAAGTTCACCGGGGATTACATTACTTGCCCCAGTTCCTGCTTGAATATTGGCAATTTGCATTGTTGTAGCAGGAAAAAATGCATTACCGTTATCCCACTGGGTCGTAACAAGTTCTTGTAAAAAAGGGGCGGTACGATGAATGGGGTTATCCGCTAGTTGGGGGTAAGCAACATGTCCTTGCGTGCCAATAACAGTTAAATTCGCCGTAATAGACCCTCGACGACCATTTTTAATGATATCGCCAAGTTCAGATTGGCTTGAGGGTTCACCAACTAAACAATAATCTAGACGTTCATTGCGGCTAATTAATGTTTCAACTACTTTGACTGTACCATGTGTCGCCGCAGCTTCTTCATCAGAAGTAATTAGAAAGGCAAGACGACCACGATGCTCTGGGTATTTTTCAACAAAACGCTCGGCAGCAACCACCATTGCGGCAACTGAGCCTTTCATATCCGCAGCGCCACGCCCATAAAGATGTTGATTAATAATGGTGGGGGTAAATGGAGGTGTTTGCCAATGAGTGGGGTCCCCAGCCGGAACAACATCTGTATGGCCTGCAAATGCAAGAGTTTCACCTTCCATTCCACGATAAGCCCAAAAATTTAACGTATCCCCAAATGGCATTTGTTCAACGGTAAAGCCTATTTTTGCAAGACGTTCTATTAGTAATGCTTGGCAGCCATGGTCATCTGGGCTAATAGAGGGTTGAGCGATAAGTTGTTTTGCCAGTTCAATAACAGGACAATCCATTTTAATCTCCTGTTTATTTAATAAAGTGTTGGTATTCATCGGCAGAAAAACCCACGATGTAGCGGTTATCTGAAGAAACAAGTACAGGACGTTTTATCATTGCAGGTTCGTCGAGCAATACTTTTTTGGCGCTGTTAGCATCAATAACTGAGTTTTTTTCATCTTCAGTTAGTTTTCGCCATGTTGTTCCTCTTTTATTAACAAGAACTTCCCAGCCCAAATGCGCGATAAAGGTCGATAACAGCTTATCATTGAGACCATCAGCGCGGTAATCATGAAATTGGTAGGGAATTTCATTATCTTCTAAGTAACGGCGTGCTTTCTTAATGGTGTCACAGTTTTTAATTCCATACATAATATAAGACGAAGAAGGGGTGTTTGGCATCGCGTAGTCCTCTGATGACTTACTATTTTGCTTAACATAATGCGCGAAAATGGTTTTTTGGTCTACCCCTTTGAATAGGAAAGATTTATTATTTATAAATGAAAACGTTAGTCATATACTGAATGACGGACTATTATTAATACTTGTTAATTAATAAACTTCATATTAAATGAGTTTAAAATAATAATTTTTTGTGATTAAGTTATTAATACATCATTTATTTTGAACGCATATAAAGTAAGCTAGCTTCTAATCTCGAACGAACATGTAGTTTCTTTAAAATATTTCTAATGTGAACTTTTACAGTTTCTTCCGAGATAAATAATAACTGTGATATTTCTTTATTTTTTAAACCGGCGGCCATTTCATGGATAATTTCACATTCACGACGGGTTAAGTTAGATAATGGTTCTGTTGTTTGATGGCGAGTAATCAAATGTTGGTATATTTTTTCACTAAAAACGTGATGGCCCGCAGTTGCCTTTTTTAAGCTATGCATTAGCATATCGAGATCGCAGTTTTTTAATAGATAGCCTTGAGCACCTGCATCAATAGCACTATAGACATCTGTTTTCATTGTGGATAATGAAAGAACGAGTAGGTAACTGTTAGTGCAATGTTTACGCAGTAATCGCATGGTTTCAAACGTTTTATTTCCATGCATATTAATATCAATCATAATCATATCAGGCTGTAAACGCGTAGCAATATTAAGTGCTTCTGAGCAATTACAACTCTCTGCAGTAACGGTAAAATGTTCATCGGAGTCCATTAACTGACGTAATCCAAAACGGATAATAGGGTGTTCATCGATAATCATAACGGTGTGATTAGACATAGTTAATTCCTTTTTATGTCCTAGCGCTTAATGAGATAATATTAAGAATTAAAAATTAACTATTAGAACTATTATTTAATGACTTGATTTAATCTATTTGTTAATAATTTAAATCCCATGAATTACATGACGAAATTATGTTTTAATTTTTATTTTAATTTCTTCTTGTTATTTAAATAATACATTAAATTTGTGAAAATAATAATGAAGATTTAAGTAAGTAATTTATTTGTAGAAATAGAGTTATAACTAATAATATTGCTATTATTCTAAAACCCGAGAACGCTTTACTTAGTTTTTTACTCATTTTCATCGTAACCAAAAGATTTTTCTGGAAATTGCCAGCATGATCATGATTTGCTAGAAAGATGTGTTTATACTGTTATCGCTCTTACCTTACCTATTTTGAAAGGACTTGATGATGGATGATAAATTAAAACAAAGTGCTCTTGATTTTCATGAGTTTCCTCATCCAGGGAAAATAACTGTAACACCAACTAAACCCTTAACGACGCAACGTGACCTCGCATTAGCTTATTCGCCAGGTGTTGCCGTCCCTTGTCTTGAAATCGCAGCCGATCCTTTAAAGGCATATCGCTATACTGCAAAAGGAAACTTGGTGGGTGTTGTTTCAAACGGTACGGCAGTGCTGGGTTTAGGCAATATCGGTGCTTTGGCCGGTAAGCCTGTCATGGAAGGAAAAGGCGTATTATTTAAGAAATTTTCTGGTGTTGATGTCTTTGATATTGAAGTCGATGAAACGGATCCAGACAAGCTTGTTGACATTATAGCCTCGCTTGAACCTACTTTTGGCGGTATTAATCTCGAAGATATTAAAGCGCCAGAGTGCTTTTATATTGAACAAAAACTGCGCGAAAGAATGAAAATTCCGGTGTTTCATGATGACCAACATGGAACCGCAATTATCTGTACAGCTGCCGTCATTAATGGTTTAAGGATCGTCAAAAAAGAGATTGGTGAGGTAAGGCTGGTGGTATCGGGTGCCGGTGCCGCATCAATTGCCTGTATGAATTTGTTAGTGGCGTTAGGATTAAAACGTGAAAATATTACGGTGTGCGATTCAAAAGGTGTGATTTATAAAGGTCGTGATGACCGAATGGATGTGACCAAAGCAGCATATGCGATTGATGATAATGGCCAACGTACTTTAGCGGATGCAATTCCAGACGCTGATATTTTCTTAGGCTGCTCAGGCCCTCGTGTTTTAACACCTGAAATGGTGAAAACGATGGCTAAAGATCCGCTTATTTTAGCGCTCGCTAATCCTGAACCTGAAATTCTGCCGCCATTGGCAAAAGAAGTACGCCCAGATGCAATTATCTGTACTGGACGCTCAGATTATCCAAATCAAGTTAATAATGTTCTGTGTTTTCCATTTATCTTCCGTGGTGCATTGGATGTCGGCGCAACCACTATCAATGAAGAGATGAAATTGGCCTGCGTTTACGCTATCGCAGACCTCGCATTAGCAGAGCAAAGTGAAGAGGTTGCCTCTGCTTACGGTAATCAAGATTTATTTTTTGGTCCTGAATATATTATTCCTAAGCCATTTGATCCTCGCTTAATTGTGAAAATTGCGCCTGCGGTGGCAAAAGCAGCGATGGATTCTGGTGTTGCAACCCGTCCAATTCAAGATTTTGATGCCTATATTGAAAAACTCAATCAGTTTGTTTATAAAACAAATTTATTCATGAAACCTATTTTCTCTTTAGCAAAAACAGCGAAAAAACGCATTGTTTTAGCTGAAGGAGAAGAAGAGCGCGTATTGCATGCGACGCAAGAGTTAGTCTCACTCGGTTTGGCATTCCCTATCTTAGTAGGGCGTCCAAGTGTTATTGAGATGCGCATTGAAAAATTGGGCTTACATCTTGAGCTCGGTAAAGACTTTGAAGTCGTCAATAACGAAAATGACCCGCGCTATAAAGAATATTGGCAAGAATATTATCAAATCATGAAACGTCGTGGTGTGTCACAAGAAATGGCGCGTCGTGCAGTGATAGGTAACCCGACTCTCATCGGTGGCATTATGGTTTTACGTGGTGAAGCTGATGGCATGATCTGTGGTACTGTGGGAAGTTATGGTGAGCATTACAATGTGGTTAAAGACCTATTCGGCTTCCGAGATGGCGTCCACACGGCTGGTGCCATGAATGCATTACTCTTGCCTACGGGTAATACATTTATTGCTGACACCTATGTTAATGAAGATCCAACCTCAGCAGAACTTGCTGAAATTACGCTTATGGCCGCAGATACCGTGCGTCGTTTTGGTATTGAACCAAAAGTTGCATTGTTATCGCGTTCAAGTTTTGGCTCTTCTGATTGCGCGTCGGCTCAAAAAATGCGCGATACATTAGCATTGATTAAATCTCGCGATCCTCACCTAGAGATTGACGGTGAAATGCATGCCGATGCGGCATTAATTGAATCAATCAGAAAAGATGTTATGCCAGATAGCCCATTAAAAGGTTCTGCTAACTTATTGATTATGCCAAATATGGAAGCTGCTCGTATTAGTTATAACTTATTGCGTGTAACGAGTTCAGATGGTGTGACAGTAGGACCTGTGTTGATGGGAATAGCAAAACCGGTACATATTTTGACTCCGATTGCGTCTGTACGCCGTATCGTGAATATGGTGGCATTAGCCGTAGTTGAAGCTCAGACTAATCCACTTTAATTATAAGGCCTTAAATTAATAGGGTTTTATATTTTTAGTTTAATTTAAAAACAAAAGACTTCTATTTTTATAAGTAGAAGTCTTTTTAATTGTAAATGATTCTCATTATCTGTATTTTGAGTGGATTAACTACTTAGATATGGAAAATATAATGATATCAGTTGGATTGAAGGGCAGTGCATCGATTCTTTTTATCGGGCTATTATTTCTGACCGGATGCGCTCAAAAAATAGTGCAATCTCCCGTTCAGTTAGATAATAAGCTAACCGCTCAAGGGAAAATTATCGATCTATCGACAGGAAAAGCAATTACGCCACAACAGCTAGTTCAACAGCTCTCGCAATCTCCTAGAGTGATTGTCGGTGAAAAACATGACAATCAATACCATCACCAAATAGAACAATGGCTTTCACAAGAAATGCCCAAAGTAAGACCTCAAGGATCTGTTTTACTTGAAATGCTTACACCTTCACAACAAGCTCAGGTCAATAATATTAAAGCTGAAATGCAAGGTAATCTCTATATACGAGATGAAAAATTGCAATCAACACTTAAATGGCAAAATGGTTGGCCATGGGAGCAGTATGGTGAATTGGTTAAACAGCTATTAAAAACGCCTTACCCATTATTAACTGCCAATCTTGATAAACAAGAAATAACAGAGGCTTATCATAATTCCCCTGTATTAACGGGGGAGCGTTCAACGCAGCCCATCGTTAAGGAAATCATTAGCAAAACAATTGAAAGTTCACATGGTGGTGAATTAACGGCTGAACAAGTAGACAAGATGGTTGTTATTCAACAATTACGCGATCGTAGAATGGCTGAATCACTCATTAAGGCTCCAACACCTGCACTTTTATTTGTCGGTGGTTATCACGCAACAAGAGCCATCGGAGTACCGTTACATGTACAAGATCTTGATGAAAATGCTGAATTTAAAGTGTTGATTATCTCTGAGCAAGACAATGAAATTGATCATTTACATGCAGATTATGTTTGGTACACACCTAAATAATCAATAACGAAATAGTTTCATATCATGAATAATCAATGACTTCTGCGAATGATTTAGTCGAAAATATAAGAAATAGTTTTCATTTGCATTTGTTATTGATTATCATTCACGCTTTGTGTGATTAAAGATAAAAATGAATACAATGACTTTAGGGCAAGGACAAACATTTAAAATGGCAGGTTCAGCCGTTTTAGCTGTTGTTTTACATATTGTAATTATTAGCTTGTTTATTCATAACATGTATGAAGAACAACGAGAACAGCTATTGCCACCACCTTCGGTGATCATGGAGCTTTCTATTGATGCGCAAGCTGAGCAATTAACTGAATTAAATATAGGTCAAACTCAAGAATTATCAGTGGCAAGTGAAGCACAAGAATCAAAAACAGAAGAGATGGAAATTCCTTCGGTGCTCATCAATGAACAAGCTGAAATTTTAGTGACGAAAACAGACAAGAAAAAGTCACTACCTGAGCCTAAAAAAGAGCAAAAGGAAAATAAGGTTCCAAAAATTAAAAAAATTGAAAGTGATCATTCAAAAGCGAGTGATGCACCAGTTACGAGTGACGCTGCTGCGTTAAAAAAATTTGAACGCATAGCCGCGCAGATAAATAGCCAATCTCAGTCACAACTGGATGAGAAAAGGCGTTGGGAAGCTTTGGTGCTCGGGCAGCTTAATAAATTTAAGCGCTACCCCGCAGATGCTCAAAAACGAAATCGAATGGGTAGTCCTGTTGTTAAGTTTGAAGTTGATGCGCAAGGTTATGTTTTAGCGAGCTCATTAGCGGCAAAATCAGGAACTCAATCCTTGGACAGAGAAGCGCAAAATGTGCTTTCAAGAGCTGAACCATTACCCCAACCACCTGCTGACATGTTGATAAATGGACGTGTGATAGTAGAAATGGCAATTGATTTTACGATAAATAATGATTAATTAGTTAGGAAAAAAAATGTTCAAACGATTACATTTATTGTTAGCATCTCTTGGGGTCACTAAATTTTGTATTATTACACTCTTTGGATTATATGCAGGGAATAGCCTTGCGGAGGATTACATGTCAGCACCTAAGGCAAAAAAACAACCTTATACAATGACAATGCACAACGATGTACGTGTAGATGATTATTATTGGTTAAGAGATGACGAACGAAAATCACCAGAGATAATCGATTATCTAACCGAAGAAAATAACTATACTAAACAAGAGCTTAAACTTGGCGAGTCGCTAAGAAAACAAATTTATGACGAATTGCTTTCTCGTATGAAGCAAGATGATGAATCAGTTCCGTATGATTATAATGGTTATACTTACAGAACGCGGGTTGAAGCTGGAAAAAACTATTCAATTTATGAAAGACGCCCGATTGATAGCAAAGGTGAATGGACTTTGCTTGTCGACGGCAATCAACGGGCAGATGGCCTAGAATATTATCGAATGGGCGCATTAGCCATCTCTCCTGATAATACGATGATAGCAATTGCAGAAGATAAACAAGGTCGCAATGAATTTGCTGTTTCTTTCCGTAAAGTTGGTGATAAACAATGGCAAGAAGCAACATTAACAAATACGTCGGGCAATATTGTTTGGGCTAACGATAACAGCACGTTATTTTATGTAAATAAAGACAAACAAACTTTGCTGCCATACCAAGTTTTCTCGCATCAATTTGGGACAAAACAAGCACAAGATAAGCTGTTATATGAAGAAAAAGATGATACTTATTATGTGAGTTTATCTAAATCGACTTCTAAAGATTATATTTTAATTGGTATCACGAGCACTGAAACGTCCGAATATCGATTGATTGATGCAAATAATCCTACACAGGAAGCCAAAGTATTCAAAGCTCGCCAAACCGGTGTTGAATATTACCCTGATCATTTTGATAATAAATTTTATATTCGTTCTAACCATGAAAACCCATTATTTGGGCTCTACACGAGTGAAAATAATTCTGATGCATGGATGACGTTAATTGCGCCTCGTGATGATGTTGATTTAGAAGGTTTTGAACTCTTTAATCAATGGCTTGTATTGGAAGAGCGTGCTAACGGCTTAGTCAATATTCGCCAAATCAATTGGCAAACAAAAGCTGAAAATTATGTCAGTTTTGATGATCCTGCCTATATGGCATGGGTCTCAAGTAACCCTGAGCCAAATACGAATAAGCTGCGTTATGGCTATTCTTCAATGACTACACCTTCTTCTATCTATGAAATAGATATGCAGACGCAAGAAAAACAGTTATTAAAACAAGAAGAAGTACCTAATTTTGATAAAGCCAATTATCAAAGTGAGCGTTTATGGATAACGGCGACGGATGGCGTAAAAGTTCCTGTTTCATTGGTCTATCGTAAAGACATGTTCAAGGAAGGCAAAAATCCGTTGTTAGTATATGGTTATGGCGCTTATGGCTATGGCCTCGACCCATCATTTAGTTCTTCTCGTTTATCATTACTCGATCGCGGTTTTGTATACGCTATTGCCCATATTCGCGGTGGCGGTGACTTGGGTAAAAACTGGTATTTACAAGGTAAAACAATCAATAAGATGAATTCATTTACTGATTTCATCGACGCAACAAAAGCGTTAATAAATCAAGGTTACGGTCAAGTAGGGCATATTTATGCAATGGGTGGTAGTGCGGGAGGCTTGTTGATGGGAGCGGTTGTTAATATGGCCCCTGAACTGTATGAAGGTGTTGTTGCCGCCGTTCCATTTGTTGATGTGGTGACGACAATGCTTGATCCTTCAATTCCACTGACTACTGGTGAATATGACGAGTGGGGTAATCCTGAAAATGAAGATGCATATTGGCGCATAAAATCTTATAGCCCTTACGATAATATTAAGGCACAACAATACCCTCATTTACTCATTACTACTGGGTTGCATGACTCTCAAGTACAATATTGGGAACCTGCTAAATGGGTGGCAAAATTACGCGATATGAAACAAGGTAATTCAATATTGTTATTAGAGACAAATATGAATGCGGGACATGGCGGAAAATCAGGGAGATTTAACGCGTTAGATGATACCGCTTTGGATTATAGTTTTATCTTGATGTTAGAAAATAAAGAGGTTTATTTTCCTCGTTTAAAGTAATTAAATAATAATTAGCCAAGAGCTAAGATAGTGAAGGGTAACGGTAGCAAGTTATAGTGAATAAATTATAATTTACTGCCGTTCTCTTATTAGCGGTAGCAAATTTTCCGCTGTGGCATGTGAGCACATAAGTAATTCATGTGTTTACAGGAATGGTTTGATGAATAATAAAATAATATATATGGGGATCAGTTTAATCATAACTGGATACCCTAGCTTTTCTTTTGCTCAAAATACACAGCAACCAACTAAGACAGACGATAAAGTGGTGAAATTTAGTCGATTGAAGGTTTCTGGGGCGCAGAAACAAACGGCATTAGTCAAAGCATTAGAAAAACCCGGCGCCTTTAGTGCTGTGGGAACTGAAAATAAATTGCAGTCAATGGATAAAATTATCCGCACCATGCCCGGCACCTATACGCAGATGGATGCCAGCCAAGGTGCTGTGAGTGTTAATATTCGTGGGCTTAGTGGTTTTGGCCGTGTCAATATGATGGTCGATGGGGTAACGCAAAGTTATTACGGTATTTCCCCAAGTAATTATACCCACGGGCAACAACCAAATAATGAATTTGGTGCATTAATTGACCCCAACTTTATTGTGAAAGTTGAAGTTGAAAAAGGGCAATTAAATGGTAGCAATAGTATTAATGCATTAGCTGGAAGTGCAAATTTTAGAACAATTGGTATTGATGATGTATTACTTGACCATAATTTATATGGGTTACGTAGTAAAGCGAGCTGGGGAGATAACGGTCTTGGTTATAATGGTATGGTCGCTGTTGCAGGGAAATCGGAATTAAACTCAGAGGATGGCTATATCGGTGGGTTAATTGCCGTCAGTGGGCACAATATTCCTGGCAGCTATAAAAATGGATCTGGTTATAATAGTGAGGATTTTGCTACTGACTCAACCTATAAGCAAAAGCCTCAATCACAACTCACTAAATTAAAATTTAAACCAAATGATAGCCATGAATTAGAATTTAGCGGGCGCTTTTTTCAAAATAAATTAACACGTCGAAAAATTGATAGTGAAGATTATTACCTTAAATACAAATATACACCTTTAAATGAACTTATTGATTTCGAGTTATTAGCGAATCATGGAAAAAGTAAACAACAATTTGAAGGTGACTCATTAGGTTGGGCATTGAGGGAAGGTAAATCAGAAAATACGGCAGATGGCATTAATATGTTTAATACCAGCCGTTTTTCTTATGGCGCTGTAGATTACCAATGGTTAGCAGGTTCAAAACTGATGAAAACTAAATATCAGAAAGAAGTTAGCTCGGTTATCGATCAAGATACGTTGATTTATAATCCATTCTCACCAAGTGGAACGCAAGACTTAATAAGTGCTTATACACAACTTGAGGCTAAATATGATATTTATACGGCGACATTTGATTTAAATTACACCCATTATCGTTTAAATGGCTATAAACCTGCTTGTAATGAAACGGAAAAATGTTTCCCGCAAGAAGAAGCAAACTTAAATCTACGAGAAGGTGGATTTAACCCAGGGTTATTATTATCCGCAGAAGTGATCCCTGAATTTCAACCTTTTGTCAGCTACGCACATTCAATGCGTGCACCAAATTCGCAAGAAGTTTTTTATTCGCAAAATGGTGGGCAATCAATGAATCCGTTTTTAAAAGGAGAAAAGGCACAAACATGGCAAATTGGGTTTAATAGCTTTAGACCAGATTTAGTGGTTGAAGGCGATCAATTTAATTTAAAAGCACTTTGGTTCCATACAAAAATTAAAGATTATATTACCAGTAAACCTTACTTATTATGTCGCCCAAGGAATGATGCCGAATTTGAATGGTGCTTAATGAATGATGATGTTTGGGATAAAGAAGGACCTGACATTATACAAAAAAGTTATATTTATACTAATGACCCTCGTGATGTCAATTTACGCGGCTATGAATTACAAGCCAACTATGATGCAGGTGTTTTTTATTCTACAGTTTCGTATACAAAGGAAACTGGCGATCAACCGAACTCAATAGCGCGGATGGCTGATTTCAGTGCGGGTGATTTTACAGAATTACCTGATTATTATCTTACACTAGATACGGGTGTTAGGCTGTTAGACGAAAAATTAAAATTAGGGACTATGATCACATGGACGGGTCCATCGAAACGTATTGGTGTGGAGTCTATCGTAGATAATAATGGTGATGCTTTAAAAGATAAATATGAGAAGCAACCCACAGTAATTGACTTATATACAGATTATGAAATGAATAAAAACATCAAATTGATGTTCACGGTTAACAATATTACCAATGAAAATTATTCTGATGCATTAAATCGCGCAAACTCGACGGCTATTATGGAAGAGAGAGGCAAAAATAATGCCACTGCAAGAGGACGAACTTACATGCTTGGTGGGCAGGTGCGTTTTTAAGCAATAAATAAATTAACCACCACTTATCTGCATAAATTTCATTGGATAAGTGGTGGAAATGTTCATTTGGTTATTTTTTTTACTTTTAACTTTTGAATGTTGGTGATTTCGCTTTCAACCCAACCATCATTAAGGCGTGTTCTTAGTTGTTGACCTAATTTAACTTGATTAGTTTTTTTCAATACAGCGCCTTTCGCTGTTTCACTAATACTAAATCCACGAGCAAGCGTAGCTAAAGGGCTTACTGCTTCCATTTTTGAACATGCCACTGCAAAACGTTGACGATAACTATTTACAAGTCCGGACATCATATTTTGTAGATGATATTGAGTTTGTTGAAGTTGTCGTTGCTGTTTTTGCAGTTGTGGACGCATATCAGTCTGCAATAAACGACGTTCATATTTCTCAAATTGAAAGGTGGATTTTTGTAATTGGCGAGTCATCAACTGAGTTAATTTTTGCTCAAGTAAATTAAGTTGATGATGTTGTCTTGCAAGACGTAATTGTGGGTGTTGTTGCTGTAATCGATGCTGCAAGCGAGAAAATCGTTGCTGCTGGCTTGCCAGGTAATAATCCATTGCCATTTGAAGATGCTGTTGCTGAGACTGGATTTGGCGTAACATTTCAGTTTGATTTCGGCTCACTAACTCGGCCGCGGCAGACGGGGTTGGTGCTCTTACGTCAGCAATATAATCTGCTATTGTCACATCAGTTTCATGACCAACAGCACTAATAACAGGTAGTTTACTTGAAAAAATAGCTCTAGCGACGATTTCTTCATTAAATGCCCAAAGATCTTCTAAAGAACCACCTCCACGACCGACGATCAGCACATCACACTCATTACGTAAATTAGCAATTTCTATTGCGCGAGCAATAAGTGCAGGAGCCAATTCACCTTGAACGGGAGTTGGATAAATAATGACGGGTAAAGAAGGGTCACGACGACGCAGTATATGTAAAATATCATGTAGCGCCGCACCTGTCGCCGACGTTACGACTCCAACACATTTTGCAGGTGTAGGTAACGGTTTTTTATGAGCAATATCAAACAGGCCTTGTGTATTCAATGTTTGTTTGAGCAACTCAAAGCGCTGTTGTAATAATCCTTCACCTGCAGGTTGCATACTTTCAATGATGAGTTGATAGTCACCACGTGGCTCATACAGCGTTACTGTGGCGCGGACAAGCACTTGCTGCCCATTTTGCGGACGAAAGCTGACTCGGGTATTTTGACCGCGAAACATTGCCGCACGAACCTGTGCTCGGTCATCTTTTAACGTCAAATACCAATGACCGGAGCTTGGTTGTGAAAAATTAGAAATTTCAGCGGTGAGCCAAATTCTGCCCATTTGGCTGTCTAACAGCTCGCGAACAGACTGATTGAGCTTGCTGACAGAATAAATTGCGTTATTTTGTTGTGTCGACATGTGAGCCAGATCAAATTTTAAAACAATGACTTAATGAGTAGATACTAACGTAGCTATTGACGTTAGCAAGTTTTTTTTCAAAAAAAGGCTGGAAGCAATCGATTACGGTGTGTATAATTCCGCGGCAATATTTTATACCTTTCCATAACGCTGCCTGGTGGGATATTGCCTATGTTACGCATTAAAAAAGAAGCACTAACTTTCGACGATGTTTTACTCGTTCCTGCACACTCTACTGTATTACCTAATACAGCCGATCTGTCCACCCAACTCACTGCAACAATCCGCCTCAACATCCCTATGCTTTCAGCTGCAATGGATACTGTCACTGAATATGAGCTCGCTATCGCACTTGCTCAAGAAGGTGGTATTGGTTTTATCCATAAAAATATGACCATTGAGCGTCAAGCGGAAGAAGTTCGCCGTGTGAAAAAACATGAAAGTGGAGTGGTGACTGATCCTGTCACGGTCACCCCAGATACAACAATTCGTGAAATTCAAGAAATGGCTAAGCGTAACGGATTCGCAGGTTATCCGGTTGTTTCTACTGATAATGCATTAGTGGGGATTATTACTGGCCGTGATGTGCGTTTCGTGACCGATCTTGATCAACCCGTTACTGCGGTAATGACACCTAAAGAAAAATTAGTTACGGTCAAGGAAGGCGAAGCACGCGAAGTTGTATTACAAAAAATGCATGAAAAACGTGTTGAGAAAGCACTCGTCATCGATGACAGCTTCCATTTGTTAGGAATGATCACTGTTAAAGATTTCCAAAAAGCAGAGCGTAAACCAAACGCATGTAAAGACGAGCAAGGCCGTTTGCGTGTTGGGGCTGCCGTTGGGGCAGGCGCTGGCAACGAAGAGCGTGTAGACGCACTGGTCGCTGCTGGCGTTGATGTTTTGTTGATTGACTCATCTCATGGTCATTCAGAAGGTGTATTACAGCGTATTCGTGAAACACGCCAAAAATACCCGGAATTACAAATTATAGGCGGTAACGTTGCGACAGCAGAAGGTGCGAAAGCCCTTGCTGATGCAGGTGTTAGCGCTGTTAAGGTTGGTATTGGCCCAGGTTCAATTTGTACCACTCGTATCGTAACTGGTGTGGGTGTTCCGCAAATTACAGCAATTGCCGAAGCGGCAGAAGCATTAGCGGGTACCGGTATTGCTGTCATTGCGGATGGTGGTATTCGCTTCTCGGGTGATATTTCTAAAGCAATCGCCGCAGGTGCTTCTTGTGTCATGGTGGGCTCCATGTTTGCAGGCACAGAAGAATCTCCAGGTGAAACCATTTTATTCCAAGGTCGTACTTATAAATCTTATCGTGGAATGGGCTCACTCGGTGCAATGTCTAAAGGTTCTTCAGACCGTTACTTCCAGTCTGATAATGCTGCCGATAAATTGGTACCTGAAGGTATTGAAGGGCGCGTTGCTTATAAAGGCCGTTTAAAAGAAATCATCCATCAGCAAATGGGTGGTTTACGTTCCTGTATGGGTCTGACTGGATGTGGTACCATTGAGCTATTGAGAACTAAAGCAGAATTTGTTCGCATCAGTGGCGCAGGTATTCAAGAAAGCCACGTTCATGATGTGACGATTACAAAAGAATCTCCGAACTATCGTTTGGGGCAATAACAGATAACGTTACAGGGTGGCTTTACATACCAGATAGAGCCACCAATTTTTATTTTTTGACTTGAATTTTTGGAATTCGCCTCAAATGACAACTAATATCCATAAACATCGCATTCTTATTCTTGATTTCGGTTCGCAATACACTCAGCTAATTGCCCGTCGTATCCGTGAAATTGGCGTTTATTGTGAACTCTGGGCGTGGGACGTTACAGAAGAACAAATTCGCGAATTTAATCCAAACGGTATTATTCTTTCTGGTGGACCAGAAAGCACAACAGAAACTGATAGTCCTCGTGCACCCGACTATGTTTTCAATGCTGGCGTTCCAGTATTAGGTATTTGCTATGGCATGCAAACTATGTCGATGCAATTAGGTGGCGCGGTTGAAGTTTCTGGAGAGCGTGAATTTGGTTATGCAAATGTTGAAGTAACTGAACAATGCGAACTATTCCGTGATATTCAAGATTCATTAAATGCCAATGGCACGCCAGTTTTAGATGTCTGGATGAGCCACGGTGATAAAGTTACTGCAATTCCTGCTGATTTTAAAACTATCGCCAGCACCCCAAGTTGCCCGTATGCCATTATGGCAAACGAGGCGAAAAAATTCTATGGTGTTCAATTCCACCCAGAAGTGACGCATACCCATCAAGGTTTGAATATTTTAAAACGTTTTGTTTTAGATATTTGCCAATGTCAGGCTTTATGGACATCAGCTGCAATCATCGAAGATACAGTTGAGCGTTTAAAAGCACAAATTGGTGATGACCATGTATTGCTGGCACTGTCAGGTGGTGTCGATTCTTCGGTAACAGCATTGTTATTGAACCGCGCCATTGGCAAGCGTTTGACCTGTGTATTCGTTGATAACGGTTTATTGCGCCTAAATGAAGCAGATCAAGTGATGGAAATGTTTGAAGGTAAATTTGACCTAAACATTATTCATGCGAAAGCAGAAGATCGTTTTCTTAATGCACTAAAAGGTATTAGCGATCCTGAAGCTAAACGTAAAAAAATCGGTCATGTTTTTATTGAAGTTTTCGATGAAGAATCATCAAAATTACCGCAAATAAAATGGTTAGCACAGGGGACTATTTACCCTGATGTTATTGAATCTGCTGCATCAGCAACAGGTAAAGCGCATGTTATTAAATCACACCATAATGTTGGCGGATTACCAGATGACATGAAACTGGGTCTGGTTGAACCATTAAAAGAGCTGTTCAAAGACGAAGTGCGTAAAATTGGTCTTGAATTAGGTCTGCCATATGACATGTTATATCGCCATCCGTTCCCAGGCCCAGGTCTTGGTGTTCGAGTATTAGGTGAAGTGAAGAAAGAGTATTGTGATTTACTCCGTCGCGCAGATGCTATCTTTATTGAAGAGCTGCACAAAGCTGATTTGTATAATAAAGTTAGCCAAGCTTTCACTGTATTCTTACCAGTTCGTTCTGTCGGTGTAATGGGTGATGGCCGTAAATATGATTGGGTTGTTTCATTGCGTGCAGTAGAAACTGTTGATTTCATGACCGCTCATTGGGCGCATTTACCTTATGATTTCCTTGGTCGTGTCTCTAACCGCATCATCAATGAGGTTACAGGTATTTCAAGGGTAGTCTATGATATTAGTGGCAAGCCACCTGCGACAATTGAGTGGGAATAATCCTCCAATAAGAACTCACTGGCACTGATAGCAAGAGATAGTATAAGCCCATGTAAAAATGGGCTTTTTTATTGGTGCTAAATATGTTTATGACACCTTTATTAATCTATAGGGAAATGTAAGGTATTATTCATGAGTCATATAGCTGATAGTGTAGAATACGATTAATCATGTTGTCATGCATAAATAGGCAAATTCGCGATGAAGAAATACGAAGAACTTGTTCAAGATATCATTAGTAAAATTTGCCAAGGTATTATTACGGTAAAGCTATTACCTGAACGAGAGTTAGCCGAAAAATATGAAATTTCACGGTTTTCAGTTAGAAAAGCATTAGCCAAACTTGAAGCAATTGGCGTTATAAAATCAAAATTAGGTTCTGGTTATTTTGTTAATACGGCAATTATTAATAAACCGCTTATTTATAACTCGGTGACTGAAAATAAATTTGGGGAGATATCCTATAAAAAAATCAAACTCAATAAACGTTTACCGACTCCCCATGAAATACAAGTATTCTCAATTAATAATGATGAATATCTTTGGCATATAAAACGGTTACGTTTAATTCAAGGTAAAGTGACACAAATTGAAGAGACTAAGCTACCCGTTAAAATATTTACCCATATTTCGAATGAAGTCATTGAAAGTTCGTTGCAAAAACATGTTCTTTCATTGGGATTAGAAATTGATAGTTATTTAACAAGCTATCGAGCAATTAATTTATCAAAGGAAGATGCCGTATTACTTGACTGTAAGCGTTCTAGTGCCGCAATGAATATCACCAATAGAGGTTTTCTGAAAACAGGTGAGGTTTTTGTTGTGAGCGATATTATCGATATCAATTATCAATGTACTTATTACACTCAATTTAATACAGAAAGTCTTAACTACAGAGATAAAAATGGCCACTAATTATGTGGCCATTGCATAATTATGGTGTGTGGATTGTTCCGTCAGGAAGGCGGCTTTGGGTCCATTCATGAGGGCGATATTCAACAGGAAAATCCTTCGCTGCATTCACATCCATTTCAACACCTATCCCATTTAGTTCAGTCGCGTAGAGATAACCATTTTTTGGTTCTACAGCATTAGGAAATACGCGTAATGTGTTCGGTTTATAAGTCACATGCTCTTGAATAGCGGCATTATGCAAGTGTACGTTTAGATGAGTATTCACTGCTGCGCCAATAGGCGTCATATCCGGTGGACAATGCCAAGCAACGCGAACACCAAACGTTGCACACAAATGAGCGAGCTTTAAGGCTGGAGTGATACCGCCAATTTGCGAAACATGGCAACGAATAAAATCGACTCTACGGTTAATAATAAGTGCTTTCCACTCTTCTGGATTATTAAATAATTCACCTAAGGCTAGGGATACACTCGATTGACTACGAATATTATCTAGCCATTCGGTTTGGTTTGGTGGCAGGATATCTTCAATAAAATAAGGGCTATATTGCTCAACATTTTTGGCAAATTGTATGGCCTGATTTGGAAATAATCGTTCATGCACATCGTGTAAAATATGAAATGATTTTCCATATTTAGCCCGTAAATTCTTGAACATCTCTAGGGTATTGTCTATGTATTGGTCCTGATCAAAATATGAACCAGCTGTTGATGTTTCTGGGGTGTGCATATCAGTCGGTATACCACCATAAAACCCAAGTTGGCAGCGAATATGTTTATAACCTTGAGCGAGGTATTTATCGACTTGCTGATATAATCCTTCCATCGTATCACTGGTTGCGTGAGTATATACTTGAATAGCATCTCTCGATTTACCCCCCCATAACTGATGTAAAGGCATATTGGCTAATTTTGCTTTTATATCCCAAAGTGCCATATCAACACCTGAAATTGCATTATTGATGACAGGACCGTTACGCCAATAAGAATTAACCATCATCATTTGCCAGAGGTCTTCAATATTATTTGCATTTTTACCGATTAATAATGGTTTTAAATATTCATCTACTATTGTTTTTACGGCGAGGGGTCTCTGTTGAAAGGTTGCACAACCAAATCCAGTTAGTCCAGAATCAGTTTCAACGATCACTGTGATGAGATTATGTCTATCTGGTTTAGTAATTATGCATTTAATATCTGAAATTATATTTATGTTCACTTTTAACATCCTCTGGCTAACTGAATCTGCTTATGTAACAGCGAATAAATATAGATTTCAAGAGGCAAATTTAATTTAAAATTAACTGGTTCGATACGGTATAGGATTAGGCAATAAAAACGTACCAATTGATAAAAATAATCTAATTTTATTATTTCGTAGGGCTTAATGTGATGAAAATCACATATCTACTGATTGGATAATTATCGCTAATGGATAATATGAGCAAATGATAATAAATAAATAGGACAATATAATGTCATTGCCAGGTACCAATAAGCCAATTAAAGAAACATCAGCAGTAAATAAAGATGCTTTTAAGGCAACATTAGAGCAACTTATCGCGACATTAGGCGGTAACGCAAATATTGAAAATATTACCCATTGTATGACGCGTTTGCGTTTTAAATTAATCGATGAATCACTGATAAATAAAGAAAGGCTAGAAAGCATTCAAGGTGTAAAAGGTGTTGTGATTGCTCAAGGGCAAATCCAGGTGGTTATTGGTGTTGAAGTTGAAAAATGGTTTAATGCACTGACTGATGTCAGTTCAGCTACAGATGAAAAAATAGAACATAAGGGCGTACAAAAGAAAGGGCAATTATTTCAAAATGCCATGCAAGTTGTTGCTGGGATTTTTGGCCCCGTAGTTCCTGCGATAGCAGGATCTGGTATGTTAATGGGGCTGTTATCGGGACTGATTGCAACCAAGGTTATTTCTGAGACATCAGACACTGTATTTTTCTTTAGATCTATTTCTGTTGCCGTATTTTTCTTCTTACCTATGTTAGTTTCATTCTCTGCGGCTAAAGTCTTTAAAGTGAATGAATATATTGCATTAGCCGTTGCAGCAGCAATGATGGCTCCGAAATTAGTTGAAAAAGCGGGGCAGCTTTCTGCTGCGGGTAGTTCCCCTGAACTATCTGTATTCGGTTTTGTACCAATTGAATTATTGAATTATGGTGGTGCGATTGTTCCTGCTATTTTAGCCGTTTGGGTGCTTTCAAAAATTACACCATTAGTTGATAAATTAGTTCCTGCATCGGCCAAGCCTGTATTCACGCCGTTATTAGCTTTTACTGTAACATCTACAGTTGTGTTATCTGTTGTTGCACCCGCGGGTATGTGGCTTAGCAACGGCGCAGGTTGGGTAGTGAGCTCTCTACTTGATGTATCACCGACTTTAACTGGTTTTGTATTCGGGTTAACTCGCCCAATTACCATTGTATTTGGTATTCATCACAGTATGACGCCTATCAGCTTAAATAACTTTGCACTATATGGGAAAGATTTACTGATGCCTATCATGTGCTTAGGCAATTTAGCGATTGCTGGCGCGACGATGGCAGTGTGGTACAAACAGCGTAAAATTGCCTCAAAAGAGCAATCGTCAATTACCTTAGGCTCTGGTATCACCGCAATATTAGGGATTACAGAACCCGCATTATTCGGTGTATTGACTAAATATACTAAAGCACTATTCATGGCGAGTTTAGCGACGGGGATATTCGGAGCAATTTCGGTGACTCTTGATACTCATTTAACTAGCTACATTCTTTCGTCCGTCTTTAGTTTACCTGCCTATCTTGCTGGTGGGACTCAGAACTTTATTCAAGCAGTCCTTGGAGTCTGTGGTGTATTTGCGCTGTCTTTTATATTAACAACCATGTTCGTCCGAGTAGATAATAAATAGTTTAAGTGATAGGAAGATAGGGGCTTACTGAGGTAAAACTGGGTAAGCCTATTTGAATCATATCAAAATAATATTTGGTTTTTTATGCGTCAATTTTACGTATTTATTCAAAAAAAATTCAATTATCACTTGTCCAAATCATTCATCTTGTTATTATTCGAAGCCTATATGCATGCTATGTATATATTAACTCTCCAAAATTAAAAAATAATCGATTGGGGAAAGTTATCATTTATGGCTAAGGATAAATAAGTGTCATTTCGTCTGAAATATTTAGCATTATTACCACTACTGGTGGTGACAGCGTGCCAACAACCCGCGAATACCAATATTACTACAACGGCAAATGCACAGGTGCAGCCTGTCATTGTAAATAACGCGTGGATAGAAATTTCCCGTAGTGCGCTGGATTACAACGTCAAAAAGGTTCAGGCCTTGTTAGGCAATAAATCTTCAATGTGCGCAGTATTGAAAGGAGATGCCTATGGTCATGATTTATCTCTTGTTGCACCTGTTATGATTGAAAATAACGTGCAATGTATTGGTTTAACGAATAACCAAGAATTTGAACAAGTCAGAGCATTAGGATTTAAAGGGCGCTTGATGCGGGTACGTAATGCCACTGAACAAGAAATGGCACAAGCTAGCATTTATGATGTTGAAGAGTTAATTGGTAACTTGGATATGGCGCAGCGTCTCAATGCGATTGCACTGAAGCAAAATAAAATAATCCCTATTCATTTAGCGCTTAATTCAGCGGGTATGTCACGTAATGGGTTAGAAGTTAGCAACGCACAAGGGTTAAATGATGCAAAACTAATTTCTGAGTTACCTCAACTAAAGATTGTTGGAATAATGTCTCATTATCCAGAAGAAGATGAAACGCAGATTAGAAAAGATTTAGCTAAATTTAATCAGCAATCTAAACAAGTTTTAGCGGTAACGGGATTAAAACGTGAGGATGTTATTTTGCATGTCGCAAATACTTACGCCACAATTACTGTCCCTGAATCATGGCTTGATATGGTGCGTGTTGGCGGTATTTTTTATGGTGATACGGTGGCGACAAATGACTATAAACGTGTGATGACGTTCAAGTCGAATATTGCAGCTGTGAATCATTATCCAAAAGGGAATACGGTAGGTTATGACAGAACCTATACGTTAAAACGTGACTCAGTATTAGCGAATATCCCTGTTGGTTATGCTGATGGTTACCGACGCGTATTTAGTAATGCAGGACATGTACTGATTAATGGGCAAAAAGTACCTGTATTAGGAAAAACATCAATGAATACCGTTATGGTTGATATCACGGATTTAAAACAAGTTAAACCAGGTGATGAAGTGGTGTTTTTTGGTAAACAAGGTAAAGCTGAAATAACTGCCGAAGAAGTTGAAGATATTAGTGGTGCGCTATTTACTGAAATGTCGATCCTTTGGGGAGCAACTAATCCGCGAGTGCTGGTGGATTAATGATATTTCATGATTAAATTGTTTTTTAAACCCGCCTTATTGGCGGGTTTTTAATAGCAAATATGAGATAAGAAATTATATATTATTCTATAATATGTTGATTATGTGCTGTTTATACGAATAGCTATCGAATCCTATGAGCCGATGTGTTAGCGTGTTGAATCCTTTCATTATCAGGAAGGGTTAGACGCTAAATAGTAGAATTAGAAGGATATTATTTATGTATCAAGTTGATTTACATGCACATACCATTGCAAGTACTCATGCTTATAGTACCGTTAATGAGTATTTTGCAGAAGCGGCCAGCCGCGGTGTGAAATTATTTGCAATTACTGATCATGGACCAGAAATGCAAGATGCTCCCCATGAATGGCATTTTGGTAATATGCCAATTTTGCCACGGATTATGGGCGGTGTCGGATTGTTATATGGTATTGAAGCCAATATAAAAAATAAGCTGGGCGAAACTGATTGTAATGAAAAAATTGAGCGTCACCTTGATATTATATTAGCTGGATTTCATGAGCCTGTATTAGAGCCTAAAAGTTTAGCTGAGAATACTGAGGCAATGATTGCCACTATTCGCAGTGGAAAAGTACAAATTATTACGCATCCTGGGAATCCTAAATATCCAATTGATATTAAAGCAGTCGCGCAAGCCGCTAAAGAATGTAATGTTGCATTAGAGATGAATAATTCATCATTCCTGCATTCAAGAGCAGGTAGCCAGAAAAATTGCCTAGAAATTGCTAAAGCAGTTAAAGAAACGGGTGGCTGGGTCGCATTAGGCTCTGATTCACACCATGCAGGCTATTTAGGTCGTTTTGATCGAGTCGTTGAAATGCTTGATTCTATTGATTTTCCCCAATCACAAATATTAAATGTGTCGCCGCGCCGAGTATTAGATTTTCTTGAATCTCATGGACGTAAACATATTCCTGAATTTGCTGATTTTTAAGTTACTAGATTCGGATGATTGTTCATATTTATTAGATAGTCACATTGTTCTGTGCAATTAGCCGTTCATTTCTGCTGAGCGGCTTTTTTATTTACTTCAATGTGATTTTTATCGAGTTCGACATTAAAGTTCAATAGACATATGAATACAAGGTAGGTTAGCCTGAACTAATGCTGAAAAATAACTATCATAGCGAACAGAGATAAAGCCGTGTCGTTGATAAAATTTTTCTGCATTTAATGTAGAATCTAGGGTTAATTGTTTTATTCCTCGTTGTATCGCTTCAGTTTTAATGGCATTAAGGATCAATCCTGCGGCACCTTGTCCACTATATTCAGGTAGTGTGAATATGGCATCAACGCTATTTTCAGTTAAATTTAAAAAGCCTGTAGAAATTGCTTCGCCGTTTTTATTATCGACAACAAAAAATGGATTGTTTTTAACCATAGTTCGGTAACTTTCGGGCATTGTATTAGGTGTCCAAGCATCAATAATTTCACGAGTCAAACTTGTCTGGCAGCCTGCTCTGATTGCTTGGTTTCGAATAATCCAGAGACGTTCGGCCTCTTGAGGTATCGCTAATCGAGTATGCAATTTATTTCCTATTAAATTTTATTTAGTTTTCTAATTAGATACTAACAATATAGTGAAAAAAATAAAGTAGTAATGAAATATACGAATAACTAATTAAAAATAGATTTAAAGAGATATCAAATTAATTGCTGTTAATCGATGTTTTAAAATGAAAAAATTCATAGCTAATTTTTTATTTGTTAATTCATTGATATTAATAATATTTGTTGTATTTTTTTGACTTTTCTAAAGTAAATAAATAATCAACAAAATGAAAATATAGTTCACTCTAAATAACCTATAAAATGTTTAATAAACTTTAATCTTGTCCTATTGTGGAGCGTTCATGAATTATGGTTAATTAGTGTGGCAAGAACATCCTTGCTTCTAAAATCTTAAGGTACTTAAAATGAAAAAGTTATTAGCAATCGCAACCGTATTGTCTTTAGCTGTTTCTAGTGCTTCATTTGCAAATACAACTGTAAAAACTGAGCCTGCTTCTCCTGTTGCAACTGCACATCAAACCGCTAAAGCACATACTATGAAGGCGAAAGTAGAGAAAAAAGAAAGTAAAGGAAAGAGCGCAAAGGTTGCTAAAACAGCGATTTAATTTTATTTAGGTTATCATCCTGTATCGGTGCCATGGGCGAATAATTCCTATGGCGCTGCTTATTATGATCTATGGTATACTGCGAATTATTTATAAATCAGTGTAACTATATGAATTATCAATGTCCCCTTTGTTTTAAATCCCTTCAATTAATTAATAATAACTACCGTTGTGAAGCAAACCATCAGTTTGATCGGGCTAAAGAAGGTTATGTTAATTTACTTCCGGTACAACATAAAGGTTCGAAAGATCCTGGGGATAGCGCTCAGATGATGCTGTCTCGTCGGCAATTTTTAGATGCGGGACATTATCAATTAATGCGTGATAAAGTCGCTGAAAAATTAGCAGGTTATTTGCCGGAGCACAATCAGTCAGTGCTTGATATTGGTTGTGGAGAAGGCTACTACACTGATTATTTTTTACAGTCATTATTAACGCAGTTTAGTCAGGCTACCGTATTTGGTCTAGATGTCTCTAAAGTCGCAATCCGTTTTGCGGCCAAACGTTATAAATTAGTTAATTTTTGTGTCGCTTCTAGCCACCGATTACCCTTTCCAGAGTCGAGTATCGGTGCCATCGTGCGTATTTACGCACCATGTAAAGCCGAAGAATTAAGCCGAGTACTCATTCCGTTCGGAATATTAATCACAGTAACGCCAGCAGCAGAACATCTGCAAGAATTAAAAGCATTAATCTATGATGAAGTGAAATTGCACCCAGAGAAAAACGAAGATTTACCTAATTTTAATTTACTCGATGAGTGTCGTTTAAACTATAAAATGAATTTATCGGGTGGGGAAGCGTATGAATTGTTAGCGATGACGCCTTTTGCATGGCGGGCTTCTGAAGAGGTTAAGCAAACATTAAAACAATCTAAAGAGAGCTTATATACAGCAGATTTTCTTATTCGGGTTTATCAATATCAGGGTGAGTAAAGGTATTTATGTTGTATCCCTCTCATAATGGGAGGGATACAATTGAATTAGAACTATGCTCCGTACATGAACAATTCTAAATGTTCAAATAATATATTAAAGCCAATACCGATTAATACTAAACCGCCAATGATCTCAGCTTTTTTCCCAAGTATCGGACCAACGTAACGGCCAATCATCATCCCAATTGTTGCCATAATCATGGTCATTAAACCAATTGTCATCGCAGTGTGGACAATATCAACTTGTAAAAATGCTAAACCTAAACCTATTGCCATCGCGTCAAGGCTGGTGGCAATGGCCGATAATATAAGACTTGAAGAGCTATTACTTGAGGGTTTAGTGCAACATTCATCATCTTTCTTTTTATAGCTCTGCCAGATCATTCTGGCACCTAAAACAAATAATAGGCTAAAGGCAATCCAGTGATCCCAACGAATAACATATTGGCTTGCTAAAATACCAATTCCCCAGCCGATAATTGGTGTGATCGCTTCAATTAAGCCGAAGATAAAACCAGTTCGTATTATTTCTTTAAAATGGGGTTTGTGTAGCACGGAACCTTTACAAATAGCAACAGCAAAGGCATCCATCGATAGCGCAAGCGCTAAAATGAGGGTGGCGTAGAAGCTCATAACATAACCTCGGTTGGGTGTTTCCATATACACATAAATTACCCCCAACCAAAAGGCTTATTCATGTGTCTATGGTCTTGCCAACCTATAATTATAGTAATTATGGTGTCCGCACCACGTTTAAAATCAAACGAGCATGTTGATACGGACTTTCTGGAAAGAATATATTTCCAGAACAGGCTACTCCCCAATGACGTGGGATGAAAGATACCATAATTTATTATAAAGGCAACACTTTTCGTTGTTGACTATTAAATCGTATTGAGAATAATTTTCATTTGCGATATTAAGAAAATTAAGGCTAATTAAATATTTAATTAACCTTAGTTTTCTTAAGAATATATATTTGAATTATTTATGATTAATGAAAAAATCATAAATTCTTTGAAAATCATCTAGATGCATTGCTTGTATGTGGATTTTCTTTTGCTCTAATCCGATTATTAATATTCCATCTTCGGATAAATTCATTGTTTTAATTCTATCGTATAAAATAAAAGTATTAGCAAAATAAAAGCCTGTTTGTTTAAAAAATAACTTAGGTCTTCTTATAAATGCTAAGTAAATCGACATTAAAATAGTAATCATTAATAAGTAAGTGGTTAATAAACTACCGTGGCGGATAATATTTGTATAAATAACGATGCAAATTAATACAATAAAAATGATGGCATCAACCCGATGTTTTCGTTTTAGATTAATTTTTAGGAGGGTCTTCCCTTTGAGTAATGGCTGGATGAACTCATCATAAATTGCATACACAAGCATGATCAAAATGATAATAGCGAGGATTGAATCATTTAAGGTCATTGGAGTGCCTTTGGCTAAGTAAACATACTATAGAGCTTAAAATTAAAAAAGGGAGGCTGCAACCTCCCATTTAAATAATTACAGATAATTACGGTGCTAAAAAGTTTAGCCAAGCACCGAGAATACCTAGACCGAAGAAACCAATGATTATCCACAATGCATTGACTTTGCGGCGTAGAAGCCACATACATGCAAATGTGAGCAACAACGGCACTAAGCCTGGCATCAATTGGTCAAGGATCATCTGAACGGTGGTAATATTTTCCACGCCAGTGGTTGGGTTTTTAATCCGTGAAACTTCGAGCGGAATATTAACGTGTGTCCATTTGTTAACGAGCGCCCCCATAACAAACAGGCCGAGTATTGACGCTCCTTCTGTGAGTTTTTGTAGGAAGCCACCACCAATATCTTGAACAATATCAATCCCTTTTTTATAGCCATATGAAACGCCATAATAGAGAGTTAATAAGCGGATTAAGTTGAACAGGACAAAGAACAGAACTGGACCAAGTAAGCTACCAGTCATCGCAATACCTGCGCCTAAGGCTGCAAATACTGGGCGAACAGTTCCCCAGAAAATAGGGTCACCGACACCAGCTAATGGGCCCATGAGACCGACTTTGATACCATTGATAGCACCATCATCAATATCCGCACCATTGGCACGTTGTTCTTCCATCGCCATCGTGACGCCGAGGATAGGGGCTGCGACATACGGATGTGTATTAAAGAACTCGAGATGACGTTTGATTGCTTGCTTACGATCGTCGTTATTTTCAGGGTAAAGGCGACGAATAACAGGAACCATTGAGTAGCAAAAACCGAGTGCTTGCATACGCTCGAAGTTCCAAGAACCTTGTAATAGGTTAGAACGTAAGAATACACCTCGAATATCGCTTTGTGTCAGCTTTTTCGCTGCCGGTTTTGTGATATCTACCATTGTGTTTCTCCTAGTCTAATTCATTGTCAAGATTGTTATTACTGCTATTCCCTTGTGTCACAACAACTTGTGACTTGTTGTATTTTGGACTGAGTTGGATATAAAGAATCGCCATTACAGTACCAATTACCCCAAGGGCAACAAGGTTAAAGTCAGTAAACGCAGCGGTGACAAAGCCTAAGTAGAAGAATGGCATTAGGTAGCCTGCACGCATCATATTGATAACCATTGCATAACCTACAACCACAATCATACCACCAGCAATATTCAGACCATCAGTTACAACTTGAGGGATTGAATCTAACATCTGTTGAACTTCAGAAGTACCCACTGAAACCGCAACAATTAGCGCTGGGATTGCAATTCGCATTGCTTGAAGGAGTAACGCCGAAATATGGATGAAACCAATTGCTGATAAGTTACCATTGAGCGCAGCCCGGTCAGCGGCATGTTGGAATGCAACGGTGACGGTACGAACAATAATCGTCAGAACTTGGCCAGCAGCAGCTAATGGGATTGCTATTGCAATACCAGCACCGATACTTTGTCCACCAGCAATAACAAGGATAGTTGAAATAATCGATGCTAAAGCAGCGTCAGGTGCGACCGCAGCGCCGATATTCATCCAACCTAATGCTATCATTTCAAGCGTACCACCAATGATGATACCGGTTTTCATATCACCTAATACGATACCAATGAGCGTACAGGCAATAAGAGGGCGGTGGAACTGGAATTCATCGAGGATTGAACCCATACCTGCGATACAAGCAACGACGAAGACCAGTACTATTTGAACAACGGTAAGTTCCATTGTTTAATCTCCTGTAACCAAACAAGTTTATAAATCTGTTATTGAGTAATGGTGCAAAATCAATATAAATTGATGCCCAAAAAAGTATTATTTTTTAAGTTTATTAATCAAATCCATCATCCGAACTTTACTGTCTGAAGACACTTTACGGACTTCTAGCTCAATATTTTTATCGTTCAGATAATTAAATGCATCGATATCCTCTTGGTTAATTGAAACTGCATTTGTCACCATGGTTTTACCTTCGTGATATGCCATGCCGCCAATATTAACCGATTTAATATCAACGCCTTCTTCGACAAGCCGTTTTACATCAGTTGGGTTAGTAAACAGTAGCATTACACGTTCGCCTGAGTATTTAGGATTGTTATAAACACGAATACATTTAGCAACATCGACAACATGAGCAGTAACACCAGGAGGTGCGACTTGTTTTAGTAATGTGGAACGGACGTGGTCATTAGCAACTTCATCACTCACGACAATAATACGCTTAACGCCTGTCTCTTTAGTCCAACGTGTCGCGACTTGACCATGTATCAGACGGTCATCAACACGGGCTAATGCTATCACCATATGCTCTCCCGGGCCTGCAATAACCGGTTGTGCGACAGGTGCTTTAACTGGTGCAGAAACGACTGGCGCTTCAGTTTCTTTAAACTTGAATGGACGAATGCCACCACGGCCTGTTTCTAATGCAGTATTGATTAGTTCACTCATCGATGGATTATCATCACGACACATGAATGTTTCCACAAGCATGGGCACATTTACACCAGTGATAATCTCATAGTTTTCATGTTCATTGACAATACGGCTAGCGGCATTGAACGGACTTCCCCCCCATGTATCAACAAGAAATAACACCCCTGCGGTGGTATCTAATTCAGTTAATTTCTGATTGTACTTATCGAACAGGGTGTCAGCATTTTCACCAGGGACAAAATCAATAAACGAAACGTTATCTTGTTCGCCTATTAACATTTCCGTGGTTCGAAGTAACTGCTCAGCAGCGACTCCGTGGGTACCAATCATAATAGCTATACTCACTATTTTTTCCTCTCAACAGATAAAAACGGAATAAATATGTGGATAAAATTGAAGCTAAAAAAAGCGGCTCCTTTTTATCAATTTCCCCTGCTACATAATAGTAGCTGAATAATGACGATCTATGTTATCAGCTAATTATTATATAAATATATTATAAGTAACTAAATCGGCAACAGCATATCATTTTGCTTTATCCTAAAAACTTGTTTCGTGTCAGAAAAATAAGAATATACCTAAAATTACTTAATAATTAATGATATTGTATTTGAAATATGCAAATAGTTATTATTTTAACGCTAAAGTTGTGTTGTTTTTAGTTTGTTACGCTGTTATCGGTAACAAATACTAGTCAAAAATTGAATAAAAGAACCAAAATTTACACTTACTAAGCTAAATTAACTGATTTCGTACATAATCTATACGCACTAAAACTACGGTTTTTAGAATAAAATAATATTGAGTAATATTTTCAAGTTAATCAAAATGTTGTATTTAAGGTTAAAAATCAACCGATGACATGCGTGAAATTGATAAATATAGCTTGTGAATTAAACTATTTTTAAATGACGAGATGATTTGAGAATTCTTTTTTATCGAATCTAAAAAAGAGTTTTTAATGATTAGAATAAAAAACCTCCTCAACTATGTTTTTCTTGTATGAAAATAGTTGAGAAGGTTTATGTATTGGAAAATAAGTCTAGCTTAAGTTAATGTTGCTTTGATCATACCAGTAGCAAAAATCATTAAGAAACTTAGTCACATTGAACTTTGATTGCCAAACCACCGCGAGATGTTTCACGATATTTAGCATTCATGTCTTTGCCTGTTTCATACATAGTTTCAATAACTTTATCGAGTGAAACGCGGGGCTCACTGGTTCTGCGCAATGCCATACGCGAAGCGTTGACGGCTTTTACAGAGGCAATGGCATTACGTTCGATACAAGGAACTTGAACTTGTCCAGCTACTGGGTCGCAAGTTAATCCTAAATTATGCTCCATACCAATTTCAGCGGCAATACAGACTTGTTCTGGGCTACCGCCAAACAATTCTGTCAAGCCTGCTGCTGCCATAGAGCATGCAACACCAACTTCGCCTTGGCAGCCAACTTCAGCGCCAGAGATAGAGGCATTCATTTTATACAAAATACCAATCGCCCCTGATGCAAGGAAATAGCGTAGATATAATTCAGGGGTAACAGGCTCAATACAGTGATTATAATAAGCTAATACTGCTGGAACGATACCACAAGCACCATTAGTTGGGGCTGTGACAACACGACCACCAGCAGCGTTTTCTTCGTTAACGGCTAAAGCGAACATATTGATCAAGTCGATCACATTCATCGGATCATTTGAAAGATTGCTCGACGATGTAACGAGTCGGTTAAGCGCAGGGGCACGACGTGGAACTCTTAGAGGTCCAGGTAAAATACCTTCAGTATTTAAACCGCGTTCGATACAAGATTGCATGGTGTGCCACACATCGCCAAAATAGGCATATATCTCATCTTTAGCATGCAAATCCAGCTCATTTTTCATCATTAAGCTAGAAATCGATAAACCTGATTTTTTGCAGTTAAGTAATAACTCTTCCGCTGATTTAAAAGGATAAGATACGGGTTTGCTATCTGTAGTCGATTGACCGAAATGTTCTTCGTCAACGATAAAACCACCACCGATAGAATAGTAAGTTTTGGTGTAAATTTCTTTATCGCCAGCAAAAGCATGAATAGTCATGCCATTTTCATGTAATGAAAGATTATCTTGGCGAAAATTCATACCGCCTTCATGAGGAAAATCGACAGAGTGTGTGCCATTTGCCAGCAACAGTTTCTGAGTATTTTCTACATTAGCAATAAAGGCAGGGATAGATTCAATATCGACAGTGGCAGGTAAATTACCCGCTAGCCCCATAATAATTGCGATGTCAGTATGGTGCCCTTTTCCAGTAAGCGATAATGAGCCATACACATCAACAGAGATGCGAGTGACGGCTGATAATAGTTTTTTGCTTACTAAATCATCGACAAATTCTTTCCCAGCTTTCATTGGACCAACAGTATGAGAGCTTGAAGGGCCTATGCCCACTTTAAACATGTCGAAAACGCTTATCACGCAGGACTCCTTAAAAAAAAGATGAATATATAGTGATTTATTTTAAAAGGCGCTACTTTACTGTTATTTAGTAGTGTTAACCAGTAAGTTTAAAGTATTTTTTAAAATAAGGTAGTTTCGTTAGGTGAATTGGTCATTAATAGCACAAATTGTATTTTATTAAGTTTAAAAAGCGTTGAAACAAGAATTATTGTCTATGAAAAAATAATTTAGATAAAAATGCCACCCAGACGTTTATGCTAAATATTCCTGATTATTATGGTAAATATATCAGAACAGTAAAGCGAGGGTGTTTAGTTAAGTTGTAATGCTAATTGATGGATAATTGCGGCGGTGAGACCCCAAACGAGGTGTCCATTGTACCAATAGAAGAATATTCGGTTTGGACGACCAGCGCGTTTGATATCTATGTACTTATATCGTTGGATAGATAACGCATCAAATAAAGGAACTTCAAAGATAGAAGATACTTCGCTAGGGTTAGCTTGATAAGTGAGATTATCCGGTAATAAACCAATAACCGGAGTGACTTGATATCCACCATAACTTTGCATTGGCGCGAGTTGACCAAGAACTTGTACCTTTTCTGGTGGAATAGCAACCTCTTCATAGGCCTCTCGTAGGGCTGTTGCTATTATAGTGCTATCTTCTGGATCACTCATCCCACCAGGAAAGGCAACTTGTCCGGCATGTGAGCGTAGTAGAGGGGAGCGTTGCGTTAGTAGCAACGTTGGATTGACTTTGTTAATAATTGGCAATAAAACGGCAGCAGACTTACCCGTCTGTTTAATTGGTTGACGGGCAAGTGGTAATGTAAACTGAAAGCGATTAATAAAATCATTCAGTTCAGTCATCGAGGTTTAGTTCTCCCAGTAAAGGCAAAATAAGAGACAGTTTATCAAACGTTTCTTGATACTCTTTATCCGCTTGGCTATCTGCAACAATACCACCACCCGCCCAACAAAAAATGTGTTTTTTATAAGTCAATAATGTGCGGATAGTGATGTTGGTATCCATATTGCCACAGAAACTAATATAGCCTATAGCGCCACAATAGCCATGGCGGCGATGAGGTTCAAGCTCTTCTATGATTTGCATCGCTCGGATTTTAGGGGCGCCTGTAATCGAACCGCCCGGGAAACAAACGCGTAATAAATCCGTTGCTGTGTATTGGGGACTCAGTGTTGCGGTAATGGTACTGACTAAATGATGCACCGCAGGGAATGCTTCAACGACAAATAATTCAGGAACTTTGACTGTACCTGGAGTGGCAACACGGCCAATATCATTGCGTAGTAAGTCTACTATCATCAAGTTTTCAGCGCGATCTTTCGGCGAGTTAGCCAGTTTCTCAGCTTGAGCGATATCAGCCTCTGCATCATCTAATCGGGGTAATGTCCCTTTGATAGGGCGAGTTTGAATTTCACCGTTTTTTAATAAAATGAAACGCTCGGGTGAAATGCTGATGACAGCATTGTCGGGGAGTCGTATAAAAGAAGAAAAAGGTGCACGATTACTTTCTATTAAAGTTAAAAATGCATCCCATTCGTTACCTTTATATTTAGCTTTAAATCTTTGAGCTAAATTGATTTGGTAGCAATCACCATTACGTAAATATTCATGGATCTGCATAATATTATGATGATAAAGCGCTTTTGGCATATTCGATTGCCAATCTGTACTCAATTTGAAGGTGTTTTTACGCGGTGCTTTTTGCTTTTTTAACCAAGTTAATCGGGAGTCTGCATCATCATAACTAATTAATGTCACCGTTTTATTGTGGTGATCAATGATTACTGTCCATAAATAAATACCAACGGCCATATCAGGAAATTGTATATCAGTGCCTGCACTTTCTGGAATTTTTTCAATATAACGGCCTAAATCATAACTCCAAATTCCCATGGCACCGCCATTAAAAGGAAGTGTTGTATCAATTAATTTGGGTACTTTATATTTATCAATAAGTTGTTGAAGGACTTCAAACGGTGCATCATCAGGGATATAAGCGTTTTCGTTTCTTTCATTTACTGTTGTTTGTCCGCCACTTGTTATAATGGTAGCTATAGGGTCGGCAACAATAATATCGTATTGATTATGTGAATGTTGCGCATTACCTGAATGTAAGAGCATAGCCCAGGGCTGGTGCGCTAAGGGAGTAAATAAATCGATTGCCACATCAGGGCTGTAGGGTAATTGAATTTTATTGATGACCATTATGGTGAACTAAAATTAGGTTTCGTAAGTGGATAGTGTGAGATTAACATATAATCTTATCTTAATAAGGCAAGAACTGTTAAAATTTAATTAAAAATTTGCACAATTCACTTCTGTACAATTAATTTTAATCTTTAATTAATGAGGTTTTAACATGCTTTCAGGCATCCCAGTACTAAACCATGAAGAACAGCAAGAAGCCGTCGACAAAATTCATCAACTCATAGCCGATGGAATGAGTAGTGGTGAAGCCATCGCAATTATTGCACAGGAAATTAGAGAGAGCCATAAAGGAAGAGAACAAGTTCACGCTATCTTTGAAGAACAAGATGCAAACGAAGATAATAATGCGAACGAATATGAAAATACAGATGAAAACGACGATTCAGATGAAGATGACGGTGAATACGAAAATTAATACAAAATAAACATCCTATTAACATTTATGTGTAAATCTGATAAGTTTAAGATTAGTTAACGCATTCTGCTCATAAGAAATACTTTAAAGAATAAATTAAAGGTGTCTTAAAAATAGGGATATAAAAATATCACTAATCCATAAATGAGTAGTAAAACTAATTAAACTTTAGCCTATGTAGCATGGGTGTCGGAGAATAGTATGGAAGTTAATAGAAAAATAGCTGTTATTTTAGGTGGTTGTGCTCTGATTTTTAGTTCTGTTGCTATGAGTGTTAATAAGGACGAAGGTAAAGCGGCTGCGTTTGTCAGTTGTCAAAATCTAACCGAACCACAAATTGCGGCACAGGTAAAAAAAGATTTTATTAATAACCGGTTACCGCGTTGGGCTGATGAGAAAGCGATATTAGGTAAAAAAGCGATCGCGTGGGTTAATGATAATGACGTCACTAAAACTGACTCGGGTTACACAATACCGCTAACGGTAAGAGGTTCAAAATCAGATTTACAATATCGAGTTGTAGTTGATTGTGAGCAAGATACCATTACTTATAATACCCTTAATTAGAGTTTTACAATGCATTAATAAAAAGGAGAATCATTAGGTTCTCCTTTTTTATGCACATTTATAACGTTAATCTGTAAATATAATGTGTAATTCTAGCGATTTCTTGGCTCATAGGGAAGACGAGCAAAATGCTGAGATAATTGACGATAATAAACTAAACGTTCTCTAAAATACTCTCTAAGATGCTCTGGCTGTTCACGTTCAACGGCCTCAGGAATGATCGGTACATTATAGCGTTCTTTAAATGCGACTCCTGAAGCTAATAGATCGGTATTGATTTTGTCCATTTCATCTTTAGGTAGCAAAGCTAGGTTATGGCTCATGTCGGATCTCTGCAATTAAATATAATCTCAGGAGAGTTTAGCAATTAAATGAGAAAAAATCTCAATACATTTATTTTAAATAATAGATTAAATCGCCTATATTTAACCTATTATTACGTTGATTATATAGATTAAAAAATGATGAAAGATAATGAGATTGATTATTATTTTTCTTACTAAATGTTATTAATAATCAGTAATTTGTATTTTTTTGTTTTAATATTGTTTTGGGGTTTTAATTATTTTAATACTGTGCATAATAGCACCATGAGTTATTAACCAATAAGGTATAAATATGTTAACTACTGACATGATTAAAAAATTAAATGAGCAATTAAATCTTGAGTTTTATTCTGCAAATCTTTATTTGCAAATGAGTGCATGGTGTAGTGATAAAGGCTACGAAGGCGCAGCTGCATTTTTGAAAGCACACTCTCAAGAAGAAATGGAGCATATGCAACGCTTATTTGATTACCTTAGTGATACCGGTGCTTTGCCACGCCTAGGTCAAATTAATGAGCCGCCAGTTGATTTTAAATCAATTGGTGATGTATTTGCCCAAACTTATGAGCATGAAAAGCTTATTACGGCTGAGATCAACAAATTAGCGCATTTGGCGATGAGTACTCAAGATTACTCAACATTTAACTTCTTGCAGTGGTATGTTTCAGAACAGCACGAAGAAGAAAAATTGTTTAAATCTGTTCTTGATAAACTGGACATGGTGGGAGAATCAGGTAAATCACTATTCTTGCTGGATAAAGATCTCAAGAACATGTCAACAGCTGCGCATATCTAGTTACTATAGATAAAGTCGGTTAACACTCAATTAGTTTCCTATCATTGCTAGGGAACCTGAGTGATAAGATAAATTAACTCGGGGCACATAGTTATTTATGTGCCCCGAGTTGTTATATAAATCTGTAGTTAAGCCGCTTGAGGTATGAAGGATAAGCTTTTTTATTTTCATTTTGTGTTAAAACTCACATGCTAGGTCTTTAAATCTCTCTTTTAAGCGGTAAAACTGCTTTTTTTCCGTATAATGATTGGCAATAAATCTAAATTCACCTGCAAATTAAGGGGTTATAATGCCAATTAACCATATTAAATCTTCATGGCGTCAACTGAGTGCTATTGCTGTTCTATTCTTAGGCATGTCATTCCAACAAGCTTTTGCCCATGCTCATCTAAAAGATCAGCTACCGGCAGAAGGCGCCGCGGTAGAGCAAGTACCTGAATCCATTACTCTGAATTTCTCTGAAGGAATAGAAATTAACTTTACTAAGGTGGATATTGTTGGCCCTGAAAGTCAAAATATTAAAACCGGTAAAGCTACTCTTGATCCAGCTAATGATACGAAAGTGATTGTTCCTATTGAAGATAAGCTTGCGATCGGTAAATACGATGTCAACTGGAGTGTTGTTTCTGTGGATGGTCATAAAACTAAAGGAACATATAGTTTCACTGTGAAATAATATGTCACTGGAAGCTTTTTATACGCTCATTCGCTTTGTTCATTTTATAGCTGCAATGTTGATGTGTGGAATGTCAATTTTTGCGGCTATACTTAGTTATGGCCAGTTTAGTTACTTGTTAAGCCGCTATCTAAATAAAAGTATTATATTTAGTGCGGCACTTTCATCAATAACCGCATTTGCTTGGATGTTTGCACAAGCGGGATTAATGGGTGATGGATGGCAAGATACCCTCGATTGGAGCGTTTGGCAGGGTGTACTGGGTACAAATTTCGGCCAGGTTTGGCGCTGGGAATTATTGTGTTCAGTTATTTTATTTGGCGTAATATTTATTCGTCCAATGAAAATTCGATTACACCTCGTTCTTATGCTTTCTATTGTGATGTTAGGTTTGCATGCATTTATTGGTCATGCGGCAATGTACGATGGCCTAACTGGAACACTTCATCGATTTAATCAATTTATTCATCTTATTAGTGCTGCATATTGGTTTGGTGGCTTATGGCCATTTTTAATCTGTATACAATTTTTACGCCATAAAAAAGAATTGGTGGCAGGAATTGATAAACAAATCATATGCACTATGACGCGTTTTTCGCGAATAGGGCACATTGCGGTTGGGTTAGTACTGATCACTGGCGTAATTAGTTCAATGACGTTGTTACCTGATTGGCCTTTTGTTTATTCAGCTACTGAGTATCAATCATTACTATGGTTAAAAATAGTTTTAGTCAGCGTGATGGTGTTACTTGCTTTGGTCAATCGATATATCGTCGTACCAAGTATCAAACAGAAGGGACGTGTAAATTATTTGATTATTAATAGCTGGGTTGAATTATTGCTTGGTACAATGGCTATATTAGTCGTTTCTATATTTGCAACGTATCAGCCTGCTTAATTTGTTATTTAAATCGAGTATAACAGGCTGATAATAGCTGCTTTATCATTTTTACAAGGTCATTTTAATGAAATATAAATTAATTATTTGTTCGTTATTACTCAGCGGAATAATGATGGGTTCTGCTATTGCTGCACCGCTGACAACTGTGAGTAAAAAACAGTTTGGTGATGAATGGCCGTTTACACGAGAAGAAGTGATGTTGGAATGTCGCAGTAATGGTGCCATGGTTGTTATTAATCCAGCAACTTTGATGCAGTATCCTTTGAATGATATTGCAACATCCCTCATGGAGAAAAAAGAAATAAAAGCACAACCGATTGATATCTTATTGGCACCAAAGGATACAGATAAGACAACGGCAGAGCGAATTAAGCCATTGCAAATTGAAGCTCAAAAGCTGTGTGATAATAAATAGTAGTTATAAATCCATTTCAAATTATTTTAAATACAACTTAATTGGATTTTTTCTGTTATTTATTAATTGGTTATAAGGTTGAAAGGTTTGAGTAATTAAACATATAGGTATAACCTATTAAACAAATAGTTCAATCTTAGAAAATTAAGCAATAAATTGTGTTAATAATATGTAAAATAATGGCTAATTAAAGTGGTAAGAACGTGAGTTGAAGGCTAGTATTAAATTGTACTTTGTTACGTCTCAATGGCAATTTTAGCGCACGGCTCTGCCAGAGCCATTTCCCAAGGCCAGGTAATCGGAATCTACCAGGCCTCTTTTTTTGCCTATTAGTTTGCTGCTCATCATATCTTGCATAAAAATAACTCATCATTATGACATGGTGTCATTAAGCTAACTTCATTATCCAATGGTGGTTATCTTTATCGTAGTGATGGCGATAGAGTAGTACAGGCTTCTCATCGATAGTTGCGGGAATACTGGTATGTTCATCCCAACCATCTAATTGCATACAAAAATCCGTATCGGAATCACAAGGAATACTTATCGTGTCGCTTTTTTGACTCGACATGATGGCATCATTTATTTCATAGGATGATATTTTCAATGTCACTATGCTCATAGCTATACCTCTATCGTCAATTTTAAGGTTGAAAAACTCAGGCCAACAGAATTAAGCATAGTATAATTGGAAGTGATTTCCAAAATATTTTTTTACTTGAAAAGTAAGGGAGGTGCAATGCATTGCAAGCATGCACCTCGATAGGGATTATTTCTTAGGAATAGCGGTTCCCCAGTCTAACCAATCTGCAGGTGGCTCTAATTTTAGAATGAAATGTTGTTCACCTTTAGCTTTAGGTGCAAGTGGTATAGTAGGCGGTGTTGCTAAAGAAATACCACCACGGACAAATTGCTTGAATGTCCCACTTCTCACTACGCCGCCCGTTAGGCCGAAGGTCAGGTTATACCCTGAAGATAACCAGAATTGGGTATTGTCGCGGATCAAATATTGATACTCTTTGCCAATACGCGTTACCACATAAACACGATCGGAAAGCTCTCCCAAATATAAACTGGTGACAGTTCCTATTTCTAAGCCTCTAAATAAGATTGGAGTGCCAACTTGTACTGAACCTGCTTCACTAGCATCAAGATAGATAGTCAGACCATCCAAATAACGAGAGTCAGTAATATTGGCAGTCTGTAATTCAAATTGGTAACGATTTCTATTATCTCTACCCGGCTCAGCACTAATATAAGGCTGTAGCAGGGAGTCTAAATTATTAAATCCAGCAGGTGATAACTCAGGGGTTACTATCGCAAAGCGGCTGCCGAGTTTAGTAAACGCTTGCACATATTCGGGGTAGAGGATGGCCTTAGCTCTGACCTCATGATTATCAGCAGATAGTTTGAGCGATTCAATCTGACCAATATTGATCCCTAAGTAACGTATTGGCATACCTTCAGATAATTTTGATGCATCATATGTGGTTAATGTGACAGCACTTCCAATTGCTCTTGCCGCAGTTTCTGTCGAATAAAGTGTATGCTGGCGAACGGAGTCGAGTGAGCCCGTTTGTATATTATCAAAACTGATCGCTCCGCTTATTGCGCGGCTAAGAGGGGCTGCTTGAACGGTTAAACCATTTGCATTGAGCTGAACCTTTGCACCGCCTTCAGCCCAAAATACACTTTTATCTGTTAATAAATGCCGATATTGACTTGATATGTGAATTTTGACATCAAAGCTGCTATCGGTCGGTTTAATGGCAATAATTTTTCCGACCGCAAACTGACGATATAGTACGACAGAACCTGTTTGAATATCAGGAAGGCTCGATGCATTCAATGTTATTGTGGTTGGAGGTGCAGACCCGAGGATACCCGCTTTGGCATTGTCGTCACTGCGGTATAATGGGAACTCATCAGGAAGTGGTTCTTTCCCCTTGCCGGGAAGTAAATGAATACCACCTTCAATCCATTCTTGAGGTGCAGCGCCTTGGAATTGTATGCCATTAAGGCCTAATTGCATATCAATGCGGCTGTTAGCCACAAATTTGCTGTCATTTTTTACAAGATGACGATACTCATCAAAAATAGTGATATTAAAACTCACTTTTTCATCAGATAAGTGACGTTGTAACACTTCGCCTATCTTGATACCGCGATAAACAATGGGTTGCCCATCATTGACGCCATAGGTATCTTGAGCCCATAAAGAAAGGCGAAGGTTATCTTTCTCTTGTTGTTGGTGCTGTTTTACATCTTGTTTATTGGCTTGCAATACAAATTGTTGGCCTTCTTGTGCAGGTTTACTCCCTGATGGCGAATCAAATGAAACCGCGCCGTTAATTACAGCGGAAAGGCTTTCCATTTTTACATTTACACCGGAGTTTAAATTAATCTCACCCTCAACACCGGATACATTCCAAAATTGGCTATTTTCTCGAACTAAATTGGCATAGCGTTTCTCAATGACGGCGGCAATAGAAACGCCTTTATCATCCGGTAAAATAGAGTAATCAGAGATATAACCGACAGGGACTTTGCGGAAATAAATAGCCGAATTTTCATTGAGTGAACCAAGATCTTTAGCTGTCAAATAAATGAGCAATTCACCGTCATCAATATTGAGCTGAGGGGGACTATCTTGCGCAACAAATTGATATTGTTCATCTCCTGCATTGGGTAACATACCAATATAGTTCCCCCCCACTAAAGCATCCAATCCTGAAACGCCTGCAAGGGAGGCTTTCGGTGTGACCAACCAAAACTTCGTCCCTGATGTGAGTGCTGAACGCATATCTTTATTGACGCTTGCCGTCACGATAATGCTTTTCATGTCTTTACTGATAGTCACGGACTGGACAAGGCCAACTTCGACACCTTGGTATCGGATGGGTGTTCTATTTGCAACAACACCGGGAGCAGATGAGAACTCTATAGTGATTTCAGTTCCTTTCTCTACCCAATGCTGAAATAAAAGCCAACCCGCAATAAATACTGCAACAAGAGGGAGTAGCCAAAATGGTGAGATACTGACTCTTTTGCGTAAGATGACATCTTCTACGGGTTCAGAAGGGTCATTTTGTTGATTTTGATTTTCCATAAGAATCCCAAATAAGACGACTATCTAACCATTCAACGGCCAGTATGGTCAAAATAACAGCTGTACCAAAGTATAAGGCCGCAGGCCCCATAGTAAATGACATTAACTGGTCACGATTGACGAGTGTCATCATTAATGCAATCACGAATAGATCAAGCATGGACCAGCGGCCTATCCATGAAACAATTTTAAGCAGTTTCATGCGTAACACAGGATCAGTTTTACTGTTGAACTGAATTGAAAATAGTAGCAATATCATGATGATAATTTTAATAAATGGCACCAGAATACTGGCAATGAATACAATAATGGCAATAGGCCAATTTCCTGAGTCGATTAATGAAACAACGCCTGAGTAAATGGTATCTTCTATACGTTTTCCGTTAAGATAAAAAATTGATATAGGTAATAAGTTTGCAGGAACGAGTAATACTATTGCGGCAAGTAAAGCTGCCCACGTTTTTTGGAGGCTGAGTGGTTCTCTGTAATGTAAAGGGCGATGGCAACGTTGGCATTTCCCCTGTGAATTAGGAACCCCAGTATAATGGCAAGCAGTACAAGTCAACGTGTTTTCAGTTTTAGGTGCATCTTCTACTACATAAAAATATTGCCAAAGCCGATCAATATTCATGTGAATGATGATTAATAAACTGACAATTGACATTGTAATAAAAGCAATTAAGCCGTTATTGATATATACCGTGGCATAGTCTTGCATTTTTATGGACGCAATTCCAAGTGCAATAAGATATACGTCGAGCATCACCCACTCTTTTAGGTGGCGAAGAATTAATAAAATCGGACGTAGATTTAAATTTAAGCGTTGACCAATAAATAGATAAATAATGCAGGTCGGTAATAATAATGGTGCAACGATCGCACAAAAAGCCACAATACTAGCGGTAAAAGGGTCGCCTTGTTGATTTATTAACCTTATTCCTTCGATAACATTGGCGTTAATCTGTGCTCCCAGCAAATTAATCGATATCAATGGCTGCCAAAAAGCGATAGGAGCAAGCATTAATAGGGTGATTGCAAGTATCAATAAGCGATTTAATGACCACGAGCGGCCATCATCAAGTTGAGTTAAACATTGTGGACAAACAATGACTTGTCGTACACTAAAGTTAGGTAAATGTATTTTTTGGTTGCAGTAGCAACAGCGTTGCAAAATCATGTCAGTATGATTACTTTGATTCATATGCGCTTATTGTATGGGTTAACTATGATGTAATCTAGTGTAAAAAAATTTACGACAAAGTCACAAATTGGTAACCTTAACGCTACTCTTATTGATGATTTTTTTAATTACTTGATAAATACAAGAAATAACTATGGATAAAAAGAAGTATTATCTCGAACTTTCAGCTAATCTATCTAGCTTACTGGCAGGAGAATATGATTTAATTGCAAGTTTGGCGAATACCAGTGCGTTGCTATTTGAACGTCTAGATGGTGTGAACTGGGTTGGGTTTTATTTGAGTAATGAACAAGAGTTGGTGCTAGGGCCATTTCAAGGAAAGGTGGCTTGTGTCAGGATAGCGTTTGGCAAAGGTGTTTGCGGAACCGCTTTTAGTCACAATCTAGTTCAACGTGTGGCAGATGTTCATGCTTTCCCAGGTCACATAGCTTGTGATGCGGCAAGTAACGCTGAAATAGTCTTTCCTTTAGCGGTAAATGGGCGAATTATCGGTGTTTTAGATATTGATAGCCCAAATTTCGACCAGTTCGACCAAGAAGATGAGGATGGGTTGCAACACATTGTAAACCAGTTGTGTCAACACCTGGGAATGTGTTCTACGCCAAAATATTACTAAATATTGGTATGTTAAATTAATAGTAACGTGGCAATTGTCAGCAACACGATTATAATGTCGGCTTGTTCATGCCCGTGAGGTTGGCAAAATTGTTGTTATCAGGAAATTTCATGGAAAATCAACCTAAGTTGAAAAGTAGTAAAGAAGTAATCGCATTTTTAGCGCAGCGTTTTCCACGTTGTTTTATCGCTGAAGGCGAAGCTCGTCCGTTAAAAGTCGGAATTTTTCAAGATATCGTAGGATGTCTGACCGAAGAAGATGGTATTAGTAAAACGCAGCTACGTTCTGCGTTGCGCATGTATACCTCTAGCTGGCGTTATCTTTACGGTGTTAAAGAGGGAGCTAAACGTGTTGATTTGAATGGCGATGACTGTGGCGAATTAGACGCAGAGCACATTGCACATGCACGTCAGCAATTAACTGAAGCGAAAGCAAGAGTTCAAGCACAACGTGCTGAGCAAAAAGCGCAAAAACGTCCTGCCGCTAAAAAGCCGAGTGAAAAAACCGCTCGTAGCCCTGAAGCTGCAAAAGAAAATGCGCCTCGACGCCGTCCGTCAGACAATAAAGAACGCCCGCAAAACACGCCTGCAAAAACCCCACGTCGTAATAACGTTGCACCAGAACAAACATTGAAATCAGTAACTGATATCAATGCATTACAAATTGGCCAATCTTTAAAAGTTAAAGTTGGGTCGAGTGTAATGGATGCCTCTGTAATGGAAATTGCTAAAGACGGTGTTAGGGTTCAATTGCCAAGTGGACTGGCAATGATTGTGCGCGCGGAACATTTAAAGTTCTGATACGGAGGTCCATCAGGTCATGAACAAGCTTCTTAAAATAGCACTTGTTGTTAGTTTAGCGACTTTCGGCAGTGCAATTGCTAATACTCAAGCAGTGACGCCAGTCACTGCTTCCCAGTTACCTGTTTTAAAACAGAATGTACAACATGGCACAGTGAGTGAAAGAGTGAGTTCAAGATTCACTCGTTCCCATTATCGTCAGTTTGATTTAGATGAAGAGTTTTCTGGGAAAATATTTGACCGCTATCTGAATATGTTAGATTTCGGACATAATGTTTTACTTCAATCCGATGTAGACCAATATGCTAAAGATAAAGCAAAAGTTGGCCAGTGGCTTGAAGATGGCAAGTTAGATAAATTTTATGACCTGTATAACCTTTCGCAACAAAGGCGTTTTGAACGATTTAAATATGCCCTTGCTCGTCTCGATCAGCCAATGAATCTTGATGCACATGATTCAATAGAAGTTGATCGTTCGAAAGCGCCTTGGCCTAAAGATAATCAAGAACTTGATAAGCTTTGGGATCAAAAAGTACGATATGATTGGCTAAATCTAAAACTCGCTGGCAAAGATGACAAAGAGATAAAAGAAAAGCTGACTAAACGTTATAATTTTGCGTTAAGACGTTTGGCTCAGGCGCAAAGTGAAGATGTATTTCAACTCATTATTAATTCTTTTGCTCGTGAAATAGACCCTCACACCAGTTATCTTTCTCCGCGTAATACTGAGCAATTTAATTCTGAGATGAGCTTATCACTCGAAGGGATTGGCGCAGTATTACAGCAAGATGACGAAAACACAGTCATTAACTCCTTAGTTGCGGGCGGTCCTGCATCTAAAAGTAAAGAGCTGAAAGTAGGCGATAAAATTATTGGGGTCGGCCAAACTGGTAAGCCAATTGTTGATGTCGTTGGTTGGCGTCTTGATGATGTTGTCGCGCTAATTAAAGGCCCTAAAGGTAGTCAAGTACGGCTAGAGGTTGTTTCTGATACTAAAGGGGCTAAGCCACATATAGTCACTATAGTAAGGGAGCAGATCCGACTGGAAGATCGAGCTGTAAAACTGACAATTAAGCAACAAGGTAAAGATAAAGTTGCTGTATTAGACATTCCAGGTTTTTATGTTGGGTTAACTAATGATGTTAAAACTCAACTGCAAAATATGGCAAAAGATAATGTATCAGCCTTGATTATTGATCTTCGAGGTAATGGTGGTGGTGCATTAACAGAAGCGGTTTCTTTATCTGGTTTGTTTATTCCTAAAGGTCCAGTTGTCCAAGTTAGAGATAACAACGGACAAGTTCGCCAAGACATAGATGATGACGATGTTGTTTATTACAAAGGCCCATTAGTCGTGCTTGTTGATCGTTTTAGCGCATCTGCATCAGAAATTTTTGCAGCAGCAATGCAAGATTATGGCAGAGCGTTAATTGTAGGTGAGCCAACTTTTGGTAAAGGTACCGTTCAGCAACACAGAAGCTTGAGCCGTGTTTATGATCAAATGTTAAAACCAGAATGGCCGTCGTTAGGCTCAGTACAATATACCATTCAGAAGTTTTATCGTGTTAACGGGGGTAGTACACAACGTGAAGGTGTAACACCTGATGTTGTCATGCCAACAGGGCAAGATCCTGCGGAAACAGGTGAGAGCTTTGAGGATAACGCGCTTCCTTGGGATAGTATTCCGCCTGCAAACTATACTAAGGCCGGTAATGTTGCTGGGGATTTATCTGTCATAAAAACCAAGCATTTAGATCGTATTAGCAAAGACCCTGAATTTAATTATATTGATGAAGATATTGCACGTTATAAGGTGAATAAAGAGAGTAAGAATCTGATATCACTTAATTATGCGGAGCGAGAAAAAGAAGATAATGAAATTGAAGCGACTAAGCTAAAACGCATAAATGAACGTAATTCCAAAGCAGGTAAACCATTACTTAAGTCACTTGAGGACTTACCTAAGGATTACGAAGGTCCAGATCCGTATTTGGATGAAACGGTTAAAATGGCAATAGATCTGGCTAAGCAGAATACCAAGATGCTATCTAACCAAAAATAAATTTATTCGGCTATAGATTATTCAATAAGCCAGCGAAAGCTGGCTTTTTTGTGTGTATTACATTTACATTATTAGTTCACTGGCAATATTTAAAACTCTCAACTTCAATTAGTTATAGATTTCTTTACCTTTGCTTAATTTATCCTAAACTTTTAGGGTATGTTCCTTATTAATGAGGTAATGCCAATGAATAAATTATTTTTAGGATTGATTGCGGTTATCGTTATAGTGATTTCATCATTAGGTACCGCTAATGCAAGGAATTATCCTTGTTCAGGCAGTAAGGGTGGAATTGATCGTTGTGATGGCGGCCAATTTATTTGTAATGATGGCTCAACGAGCCGCTCTGAACAGGTCTGTACTGTAGACTTAAAAAATTCAATTAACAGTAAAGCGGGTGTAGCTGGCGCGAGTGTTTCAAAGCCATCAAGCAAGCCTTCTGTAACAGAATCAATTAAAACGACGAGTGAAAAAGCAAATAAGAAGACCAGTGAAAAAATTGGCAAAGCATCAGATGACACTGCTGATAAAATTAAAGACGTAAAAAGTACGACCACGAAGAAAGTAGATAAAGAGCCACTAAAAGCGACAAAGGAAAAAATACCTAAGGATATTGATAAAGAATCGACTAAAGCAACAAAAGAAAAAGCGACCAAAGATACTGATAAAGACACGACTAAAGTGGTAAAGGATAAAGCTGCTAAGGCGACTGGTACAGATACGACTAAAGCCACAAAAGAAAAAGTGACCAAAGCCGCTGATAAAGAAAAAACTAAAGTTGCAAAAGAGAAAACCGTAAAAGATACCAAAGAAAAAGCGCCAAAAAATACGACTAATTAACTTTAACCTATCGACATTTATCATTATTTTGAATAGATGCCATCTCATTTGACGTGAGATGGTATTTTATTGTCATCATTGCATACTAATAGAGATAGTAAGAATGAATTAAATTTGATAAATAAAAAGTTAAATATGTGTCTCTAGTCTCATGTTGTGTATAAGATTGCGGAAACTAGAGGGTTACTCATATGTATGCTGTTGATATCAAGCCTTGAATTTTAAAAGTTAATAATCTAGAAAATGAATGATAATTTTTGTACTTTTAAAAACAGTGAGTTATCAGTATCATTTTATATAATATTGCAAGAAAACAATCTTTTTTGAGGCATCTATTCATATTATATGTAAAGTTATGTCGTTTTTTGCTTTTTTCATGTTAATTGACTTGAAATAGTGTGAAAAAACCTTATTTATAAAGTAAATTCTACGTGATATCTGTTTTTACCAAGGAATACATAAAAATGATGAGAATTGTTTTATTCTTGCTCACAAACTTAGCGGTTATGTTTGTGTTTGGGATAATCTTAAGTTTAACGGGCATTCAAGGCAGTAGTGCTCAAGGTTTGTTGATCATGGCTGGGCTGTTTGGTTTTGGCGGTGCATTCATTTCTCTATTGATGTCTAAATGGATGGCACTTAAATCCGTTGGTGGTGAAGTTATTGAGTCACCTCGTAATGATGTAGAGAGATGGCTAATAAACACTGTAGGGCGTCAAGCACAACAGGTAGGTATTCAAATGCCTCAGGTTGCGATTTATCATGCGCCTGATATAAATGCATTTGCAACGGGAGCTCGCCGTGACGCATCTCTTGTTGCTGTTAGCACGGGCTTGTTAGAAAACATGAGCCGAGATGAGGCAGAAGCGGTTATTGCGCATGAGATTAGTCATATTGCTAATGGTGATATGGTGACAATGACGTTGCTTCAAGGTGTTGTGAATACCTTTGTTATCTTTATTTCTCGTATTATTGCACAGCTTGTTGCTGGATTTATGTCAAACAATAATAATGAAAATGAAAGTAGCAACGGCAATCCCATGGTTTATTTTGCAGTTTCAATGGTATTAGAAATTGTATTTGGGATACTTGCTAGCATTATTACGATGTGGTTCTCTCGTCACCGCGAGTTTCATGCCGATGCGGGTTCTGCTCAGTTAGTGGGTAGAGAAAAAATGATAGCTGCGCTTCAACGATTAAAAACTAGCTATGAGCCACAAGAAGAAGGGCGCTTAATGGCATTTTGTATTAATGGTCGCGGTAAAGCATTTAGTGAGTTATTTTTATCACATCCACCGTTAGACAAGCGTATTGAAGCGCTGCGCTCAGGACAGTATTTAAAATAGTATTTGCATAGATCAAATGACAAGTTAAATAATAATTTGAATGAAGTAAAAGCCACTCAAAATTTATTGAGTGGCTTTTTTATGTTCAAAGGTATTTAATTTTTGGTATAGAAGCTTTTATTCAAAGGTTATGGTCTAGAAATACTAACTTTTAGTACTGAATTATAAATATATATGAAATGTCTGTTTTAATTAGAAAATAGAGCTAAGTATATTTATCTAGTGATGAACGTGGAGTGCTAGCTAAATAGAGCGATATTGATCAGCTGACTTTAATTTTTTGATAAAAAAAGCCCCCTTCATAGGGTTCTGAAGGGGGAGCTAAATGAATAAAGAATGGTTTAATTCATGAACAAAGATAGGCTATTTAGATAAATGAAACTTAGTTATTTGTGCAGTATAAACCGCTTTTATACGGTTATATGCTATAAATAGCATTTATCGCTAAATGTTCTATTGGCGATAGCCTGCTTTAATCTGCTCTAGTGTATTTTTATATGTTTCTGCTTGTTTTTCATCTTCAATTAATGCGACTTCTCTTTGCATTTTAATTAAAATTTTACCTGCATCTGCTTGGCCAATCGCTTTAAGCATATGTGTGACTAAATTTTTTAAACAAGTGATCTCATCCGCAAGGGTATTAACATCAGGCTCGGTAGGGAAATGGGTTTTCATTTAGAGATTCCTTTAATAATAAACAGTAATTCGCAGATTGTAGCACAGAAAAAATCCCGATGTGTTCTAACATAAGTGGTATTAATGATAATGTGGTAGAAATGGCTGTGCATGAGGATAGTATCAACAAGATTGTCTTATTTTTGTTATTAAAAGCATAAGTGGGCAATTTAATCTGAATGTTCAGCTGTATTTATTGAAAAGTAATAAGATTGAATATTGATTGTCTTGTATTGACATTCTTAGTTAGAGCATCTTTAAAAAATGCCTCATAGTGTGATATGATTCACATAATTCTCTATAGCATACACAAGGCGAAAATAAACATGTAGCGACGGCAACACGTAAAATTGTGCCTCGATACATTTTAGTCATCGTTAAAGTTGCTTTTATCTTAATCTCCCTTTTTGTTGTTTTGCGCAATGGTATTGTATTTTTTGTGCAGATTAACGCATGGAAAAATAAGGCTTGGTATTAGACAATGACTCAGGTTTCTAGAAAAACAGCATGGATAAGAGTTGTGATATTAGCAGTAGCTGCTTTTGTCTTTAATACAACAGAATTTGTGCCTGTGGCATTGTTAAGTGATATTGCTGAAGGTTTTGATATGACAGTGGCCCATACGGGGCTGATGATCACGATTTATGCTTGGGTAGTGGCAATAATGTCATTACCGTTGATGCTATTAACCAGTAAGATTGAACGGCGTAAGTTGTTAGTATTCTTGTTTATTGTCTTTATTATTAGCCATATTATTTCGGGCTTTGCATGGAGTTTTGACGCGCTTATAGGCGCTCGAGTTGGTGTCGCATTATCACATGCTGTATTTTGGTCAATTACAGCATCGCTTGCTATCCGAGTTGCACCAGCAGGTAAAAAAGCGCAGGCGTTAGGATTATTGGCAACGGGCACAGCATTAGCAACAGTATTGGGTTTACCTATTGGTCGAGTAATTGGACAATTTTTAGGTTGGCGCATGACGTTCTTATCTATAGGTGCGATCGCTGCTGTCACAATGATTGCACTTATACGCTTTTTGCCTCACTTACCAAGTGAGCATTCGGGATCTTTAAAAAGTTTGCCTATCATATTCAAGCGCCCCGCACTGGTGGGTATATTCGTATTGACGGTTGTCGTTGTTACTGCACATTTTGCTGCATATAGCTATATTGAACCATTTGTACGAGATGTTGCTTTACAAAGTCAAAATTTTGCCACGATATTGCTGCTTATTTTCGGTGCCGCAGGTATTGTTGGCAGTGTTATTTTTAGTCGTTATAGTAGCAAATATGCATTAACTTTTTTACCTACTGCAATTGGTGTATTAACTGTCTGCTTACTATTATTGATGCCGCTAGGCGGAGATATAGGGTCCCTTATTCCTCTGTCGATATTTTGGGGAATAGCGATTATGTGTATTGGCTTAGGAATGCAGGTCAAAGTCATTGACTTATCGCCCGACGCGACCGATCTATCTATGGCAATTTATTCTGGCATTTTTAATCTTGGGATTGGTGGTGGGGCATTACTTGGTAATCAAGTTATCATCCATATGGGTATGACGTATATTGGCTATGTTGGTGCAGCATTTGGTATTATCTCATTGATTTGGTGTATTTATATTTTTAAACGCTATAAAGAATCATTTAAGGATAAATTACCTCAATCAAGCATTCACTAATTAATTTTATTGTCATGAAAGTATTATTTTATAGGCAGCATATTTTGACTATATAATTAAATAACACGCGTATATTGTCTATTCAATATGGTTGTAGCTAAGCATAGTGTAGCTAACTATGGCGATGATTAATATTTACAACCAAAAGCTCGATTTATCCACAATTATTGGTATGCTGCTTAATAGATAGTTAATATGTTGCCATTAATCTGTTTTCAAGAAGCAGTACCACTGATTAGAGGGAACAGAAGCTGATATTATTGGAGAATGTGATGAAGTGTAAAATCAGTGCTCTGTTAAAACCGGTTATTTCAATAAGTTTAATTAGTACTTTTTCTTTCATGCTTACTGCTTGCAGTAATTCTGAATCAAGTAAGATGACACGAGCGGAAAATTCGGATGCACAGTATGCCCAACAAGTTGTTAATTTAGGCTATGGGGCGCAAGAGGCTTGTGTCTCTGCTGGTGGATTACCTGCGATGACATTAGAATTGAATGGCAACCGAACAGCAGTTTGCCAATTTGCTAATGGAAAGCGTTGTGCGGCTGATATCATTCAAAGTGGTAGCTGTATTTAATAAGCAATTTCCCACGCATTATTTCATGTATATCGTGATGTATATTACTGCGAAAAATATTTTAATAAACTAACCCCCATATTTATTTAAAAATATAGGGGTTAGTTAAATAAATATCATTATTATTAACATTACGCCGTTAAGTGTTTAATTAATCACTAGTCCTCTTTTAAATTTAAACTATACTCTTTCTTAAATGTAAAAGCGCCATAACATACTGTTTTTACGGAAATATATTTATTTGGTTTATTTTGCCATTAAAGCGTTTATTGTTTTTTTATATTACGATAATAAGGTGTAGGATAATTATATTATTGTACGTAATAGATTATCTTATTTAGACTGGCAGTTTTTTATTCTAAATAAATAATTGATCTTCATTTGAAAAGTTATTAACCTTCATTGTAAGGTCATAATTAAAATTATAAAAAAGTATATTAACAATTATAACTATTTATTTTCAATTCAATGAAGAGTAATGAAAAATGAAAAAGAAAATTGAGGAGTATACTGGCCCAGCTGCAGGTTGGGGTGCCGTTAAAGGTGTTGCTCAAGCGTTGCGTGGCCAAATGGAAATAGGCCATGATGTGATTGCAATGTTTGATATGAATAAAGTCGATGGTTTTGATTGCCCCGGTTGCGCATGGCCAGATCCTAAGCATACTGCATCATTTGATATCTGTGAAAATGGCGCTAAAGCTATTGCGTGGGAAGCTACATCAAAACGTACTACACCTGAATTTTTTGCTAAGCATACAGTGACGGAATTACTCAGTTGGGATGATTTTCATTTGGAAGACGAAGGGCGCTTAACACATCCGATGAAATATAATCCGCAAATAGATAAATATGAGCCAATTGAGTGGGATGAGGCATTTAAGCAGATAGGTGAAAAACTGCAAAACTATTCAGACCCTAATACTGTTGAGTTTTATACTTCTGGCCGTACATCCAATGAAGCTGCTTTTTTGTATCAGTTATTGGCTCGTGAATATGGAACTAATAACTTTCCTGACTGTTCTAACATGTGTCACGAACCTACGAGTGTTGGGCTAGCTGCATCCATTGGAGTAGGTAAAGCAACGGTATTATTGGAAGATTTTGATAAAGCGGATTTAGTGATTTGTATTGGGCATAATCCGGGTACCAACCACCCTCGTATGTTGAGTTCATTGCGTGAGGTTTCTAAACGCGGCGCTAAAATAATTGCTATTAATCCGTTGCGAGAGCGAGGTCTTGAGCGTTTTGCATATCCACAAGATGTCGTTGAAATGCTTACATTAGAATCAACACCTTTGGCTGGGCATTATTATAAAGTACGAATTGGTGGTGATACTGCTTTGATTAAAGGCGTGATGAAAGTACTCATTGAGCGTCATCAAACTGCGCTTGAAACAGGTCAGCCACCTATTCTTGATACCGATTTTATTTCAACCCACACTCACGGTTATGATGCCTTAAAAAATGATGTGTTAACCACAGGGTGGAAAGATATTTTACGCGTTTCAGGACTATCCCGTGAAGCGATTGAGGAAATTGCCGACCTTTATAGTGAAGCAAAAAATACCATTATTTGTTATGGCATGGGAATAACTCAGCACCAGCATGGTACGCAAAATGTTCAGCAACTGGTTAATTTGTTGCTATTAAAAGGTAATATCGGTCGTGAAGGTGCTGGAATTTGCCCGTTGCGTGGTCATTCTAATGTGCAAGGGGATCGTACTGTTGGGATCACAGAAAAACCAAGTAAGCATTTTTTGGATAAGATAGCACAACGTTTTGGTTTTCAGCCTCCAAGTGAATTTGGTCATGCTGCAGTGGCAAGTATGCAAGCTATCTCTGTGGGTAGTGCTAACGCATTAATCTGTATGGGTGGAAATTTAGCAGTTGCTATGCCAGATAAAGAAGCTTGTTACGCAGGTATGAAAAAACTCGATTTAGCTGTACATACTGCAACTAAACTCAATCGTTCCCATTTACTGACAGCTAAAAATACTTTTTTATTGCCGGTGTTAGGACGTAGTGAAATTGATAGGCAGGCGAGTGGCGCACAGTGCATCACAGTGGAAGACTCTATGTCTATGGTGCACGCTTCTAAAGGATTATTAAAACCCGTCAGTCCGTATTTAAAATCGGAATGTGCAATTGTAGCGGGTATTGCTAAAGCTACAATACCCGCAACTAAAGTTGAATGGGATAACTTCATTGATAACTATGATCTTATCCGCGATGCGATGGAAGTCATTTTACCTGATTTTGATAATTACAATGCACGAATTAAAATTCCTGGCGGTTTTCATCTTACCAATGCAGCTTCAGAGCGTCGTTGGTTAACTCAATCAGGTAAAGCTAACTTTGTGCCTACAGAAGGTGTAATTGAAGATCCAAAATCTGCGGTTAATAGTGAGTTGATACTTGCGACACTACGTAGTCATGATCAATATAACACCACCATTTATGGAATGAATGATCGTTATCGCGGCGTATTTGGTCAGCGAGATGTCGTCTTTATCAGTGAAGGTGAAGCGAAAAAACAGAAATTGAAAGCGGGTGATAAGGTTAATATTATTGCATTAGATAGCAATCAAAAACCGACAAAACGTCGCTTAGATAATTTGACGGTTGTGATTTACGATATGGCAGATCGTTCAGTTGCGACTTATTTTCCAGAAGCAAACAATTTGATTACGTTAGATAATTTTGACCCACAATGTGGTATTCCGGCATACAAAAATATTCCTGTAAAATTGGAAATTGTTATGTAATTGCTGATTCGGATTTGAGACAGTTAATCTTCGCTGGCTGACTCATTAAAAATACCCCATATGTTTAATCATTAACTATGGGGTATTTTTTAAGACTATTTTTTGGATGGGAAAAATTGGCTTATTAAAACAATGATAGCAATAAGTAAATAAGCAGCAAAAATACCAATTAGCCATTGTGGCATATCCAAACCTAAAAATGCCCATTGTCTTACTGCACAGTCACCCGAAGCTTCAAATACAGCAGGGACCCATTCTTGTAATGGCAGCCAATCTGGGAAATTGACAAAGAAATCACAAGATGCGAAAGGTGATGGGTAGAGCTGTAGCATGGTATGTTCCCATGCAAGTTCTAAGCCTCGCCATGCAGCATAAATCCAAATGATGATGGCAATCCAGCGGATTACTATGTTTCTTGGCGCAATGGCTCCCATTAAGCCTGCGGCTATAACACCGAGCAAAGCGACACGTTCATAAATGCACATAACGCAAGGTTGTAGCTTCATTACGTGCTGAAAATACAGCGCAGCACATTCCAGCATAAACGCCGTAAAGGCCATTAATAGCCATGCGCCTCGTCCTTGTGAGCAGTAGTTAAAAAATCTGAACATACTTAGATTCCCTAAATTAGTGATGTGCCATTTTGCCTCTAACCGACTGATAAAAAAAGCGTCAAAAATCAAATTAAAGGTTTTTTGAGTAGGCTTTACCTAACATTACAAAATAAGCCGCATAAAATCGCGGCTTATAAAGATTGATATCGTTAAGTTAATGCGCATTATATCCGAAAACTAAGGTAGTGAAACCCAACCAATGCTTTCCATCCAGTGAGTTATAGGGATTAACCATAATTCGACACCAAGTAAGCCTACAATAGTCATTACGATAGTATAAGGCAATGCCATCCATACCATACGACCATATGACAAACGAATCAGTGGTGATAATGCGGAGGTTAACAGGAACAAGAAAGCAGCTTGACCATTTGGTGTTGCAACGGAAGGTAAGTTGGTTCCCGTGTTAATTGCCACCGCGAGTAATTCATATTGGTGTTGTGAAACAAGCCCTTCATTAGCGGCTTTTAATGCTTCCGTAATATATACCGTACCAACAAATACATTATCTGAAACTGCGGAGAGTAATCCGTTAAATAAATAAAATAGTGATAATTGAGAGGATTCGGAGGATTGCAGAACATACTGAATAAATGGTGTAAATAATTGTTGATCAATAATAACGGCGACAACACTGAAAAAAACAGTTAATAGTGCAGTAAAGGGAAGAGCTTCTTCAAATGCTTTACCTAATGCATGCTCTTCTGTGATCCCGCAAAAAGTGGTCGTTAAAATAATGACAGAAAGGCCGATAAGTCCTACTTCAGCAAGGTGAAATGCGAGAGCTAGAATAAGCCATACACCGATTAAGCCTTGAACAATTAACTGAGCCAACTCTTTTTTAGTACGCTTGGCACTCATTTTTTTATCATGTTCAGTTAATATCTGGCGCACTGTTGAGGGTAATTCTGTTCCGTAACCAAATAATTTGAATTTCTCGACAAGATAACAAACTAATAAACCACAAATAAAAACAGGAACAGTGACTGGCGCCATACGTAGATAGAAGGTAATGAAATCCCAATTAACATGTTTGGCAATAATGAGGTTTTGTGGTTCACCAACCATCGTCATTACACCCCCTAAGGCAGTACCAATGCCAGCATGCATCATTATGCTACGTAAAAAAGCACGGAACTGTTCAAGGGTTTGTTTTTTCTCTACGGTATCAATGAAATTATCATTTTGTAGATCGGTATTATTGTGATGACTGGATGCGTATTGATGATAAATAGAATAAAAACCAATAGAGACACTAATAACGACGGCTATCACAGTAAGTGCATCTAAAAAGGCAGATAAAAACGCACTTGCTAAGCAAAATGATAACGATAGAATTCGTTTAGAACGGACGTTTATTAGTAGTTTCGTGAAAACAAACAGCAATAGCTGTTTCATGAAATAGATACCTGCCACCATAAAAATTAGTAAAAGAACAACCTCTAGGTTATTACTAATTTCATGGGAAATTTGTGCGGGTGTTGTCATTCCCATGATAACGGCTTCAATGGCGAGTAGGCCACCAGGCTGTAGTGGGTAACACTTTAATGCCATTGCTAATGTGAATATAAACTCAATAACTAAAAGCCAACCAGCAACGAAAGGGCTAACATAATAAAAAATAATTGGGTTAATAATTAAAAATAAAATAATTGCTAACTTGTACCAATCCGGTGAATTGCCTAGAAAATTTTTCAAAAAGGCTCTTTTTAAACTAAAATCCATTATGATTTGTTATCCTCTTTTGGGGATGTTGTGTGATGTTGCCCTACATAGTACGCTTATTTAAGTCCTTTTGCTAATAGATAATATATGAATTATATGGAATTTTTATGATTAACCGCATTGTTTATTGTGAGTCTAACTATCTCATTTTGTGGCAATCTGATATGCTTTCGTCTAAATCCGTCTAAAAATGTTTGGAATAATAAAAATATGGTAATTCGAGCTCAAAGTCCGGCAGGCTTCGCGGAAGAATATATAATTGAAAGTATTTGGAACAATCGATTCGCACCGGGAACAATTCTACCCGCCGAGCGCGAGCTTTCTGAACTTATTGGCGTGACAAGAACAACACTTCGCGAAGTATTACAACGATTAGCGCGTGATGGCTGGTTAACCATTCAGCATGGTAAACCAACAAAAGTGAATAATTATTGGGAAACGTCAGGTTTAAATATTCTTGAAACTCTCGCAAGATTAGACCATGACCGAGTTCCGCAACTGGTTGATAATTTGCTAGCGGTAAGAACAAACATTGCGGCTATTTTTATTCGTACCGCTTTTCGTAATAATCCAGAAAAATCTCTTGAAGTTTTATCTGGAAAAGACAAAGTTGAAGATAATTCCGATGCTTTTAGTGATTTAGACTACAATATTTTCCGTGGCCTCGCTTTTGCATCCGGTAATCCAATTTATGGATTAATTATTAATGGCTTGAGAGGGCTGTATACCCGAGTGGGACGCTATTATTTCTCGAACCCAGAAGCTAGACGCCTTGCTTTGAATTTTTACCAGCAATTATCTAATTTATGTCGCGAACAAGCGTATGACCGTATTATGGAATGTGTCAGAAATTATGGTAAGGAAAGTGGACTAATTTGGCATAGTATGCAAGGTAATATGCCCTCAGATTTAGCACTTATTCGTTAGAAATATTGAGTAAAGAAAATCCTATAATTAACCAGTTCAATATTTGTAACTGGTTTTTTTATCTCCGCTGTATCTTCGCAATATCCTCATATAGTTATTCCAAATAGGTTGAGCTTACTTTTCATCTTCATGTTTTGCTGATAACACAGTAATAAAACGACTTAATGAGTGTTAAATTCCATTAAATTAAAAAATATAAGCACAATAAACCATAGGTATTCGACGTCTAGAATTTAACGATAAATAGTATATCAATATAAAATCTCGCTTGATAAGTATAAAAGTCTGTATCTTTCTATTCATATTATAAGAATTAATTTAATTAATACTATATGATATTGATATATTTACATAATTTTTTTCATGTGATTAATGTCGTTAGCAGAATATATGATTGAATCGAGGGAATCTGATTTTTAATGGAATATTCGACTTTATTGTTAAAAATGTTAATCAACTGTATTGGAAAATGAAAACTAGAATATTATTCTATTGAGTAAATTATAGTCATGCGTAAGGTGGGTATATGAAAGTTATGGTCTTAGGCGCAGGTGTTATCGGTGTTACAACCGCATGGTATTTAGCCAAGCAAGGGCATGAAGTGATCGTTGTTGATAGACAACTCGATGTTGCAGAAGAAACGAGCGCAGCGAATGCAGGACAAATTTCACCTGGCTATGCAACGCCTTGGGGGGCACCAGGTATTCCAATAAAAGCAATAAAATGGATGTTTGAAAAGCATGCACCTTTAGCCATTAAACCTGATGGATCATTATTCCAATTACGTTGGATGTGGCAGATGTTAAAAAATTGCGATATTCAACATTACTCCATGAATAAAAGTCGTATGGTGCGCATCGCGGAGTATAGCCGTGATTGTATCCGGCAATTAAGAACGGATACTGGTATTAATTATGAAGGTCGTCAAGCGGGCACTTTGCAGTTGTTTAGAACAGAAAAACAATTTGATAATGCGGCTAATGATATCGCTGTTCTAAAGCAAGAGGGCGTTGCTTACGAATTGTTAACAGCAAATGAGCTAATCAAAGTTGAGCCTGCTCTTGAATATGTGAAAGATAAGCTTACTGGCGGATTGCGATTGCCCAATGATGAGACTGGTGATTGTCAGCAATTTACTAAAAAGCTGGCTAAAATGGCTCAAGCCGCAGGTGTGATATTTAAATTTGGCGCTAAAGTTGAACAAATTTTAACGGATGGTAATAAAATCAGTGGTGTAAAAATTGATGGTGAAGTGGTTAAGGCTGATCAATATGTTGTCGCTATGGGGTCTTATTCAACCGCGATACTACAGCAATTAGTTAAAATACCCGTGTATCCATTAAAAGGTTATTCATTGACGATGCCTATTTTAGATACACAACGAGCTCCTGTATCGACAGTGCTTGATGAGACTTATAAAATAGCGGTGACTCGTTTTGATGACCGCATTCGCGTCGGTGGTATGGCTGAAGTTGTGGGATTTAATTTAGATGTCTTGAAAAAGCGTTGTGAAACATTAAAGATGGTTGTGCAAGATCTGTATCAAGGTGGCGGTGATATAAATCAAGCTCAATTCTGGGCGGGGTTGCGTCCGATGACGCCAGATGGTACGCCAATTGTGGGTGCAACTGTTTACAGTAATCTTTATCTTAATACTGGCCACGGTACATTGGGTTGGACCATGGCTTGCGGTTCTGCAAAACTACTTGCAGATTTGATTTCTGGCAATAAGCCGGATATCAAATTCGATGATTTGTCAGTATTTCGATATGTAGATGGCTTTAATACAAAATTGGTATCTAGTGGACATTTATCGCCAGTACGTTAAATGGGCGGCTAAAAAACAGTGAGGATGATTATCCTCGATAATAAAGGAATTAATATGCCACGCCCAATCAGTGCGGTTATTCATTTACAAAATTTAACGCATAACTTATCCGTCGTGCGCAAACACATTGGGCAAGCCAAAATTTGGTCAGTGATGAAGGCTGATGGTTATGGTCATGGTATAAAACAAATTTGGCGTGCTTTACAAGAAACGGATGGTTTTGCTGTTTTAGATCTTAATGAAGCTATTTTATTACGAGAGGAAGGCTGGAAAGGCCCAATATTATTGCTTGAAGGCTTTTTTCAAGCACAAGATTTACTTGTGATTGAGCAATATCAGCTTGCGACAAGTATTCATAGTCAATGGCAGCTAGCCGCGATAGCAAAAGCACCATTGAAAACGCCAATATCGGTGTATATTAAGCTAAACAGTGGAATGAACCGATTAGGTTTTTCCCAAGATGAATATATGAATGTCATTAGTCAGTTAAATGCGATGGCAAATGTGGGTGAAATTACGCTAATGAGCCACTTTGCAAATTCTGACATTAAAACGGGTATAAAGACTCCGTTGCAACAAATTAGGCAATTTGACCATTTGTCTTTACCAACTTGCATAGCTAATTCAGGTGCTGCACTTTGGCACAGTGGGACACATTATGATTGGGTTCGTACAGGAATAATACTTTATGGCGCTTCGCCTAGTGGTAAATGGGCTGATGTGGTTGATCTAAATCTTAAAGCTGCGATGACGTTAAAATCAGAAATCATTGCTATTCATCAGATCAAAGCCGGGCAATCTATTGGTTATGGTAGTAAGTTCACTGCAACAAAATCGATGCGTATTGCAACAGTGGCTTGTGGCTACGCAGATGGCTATCCACGACATGCGCCAACGGGTACGCCTGTCTGGTGCCATGGCGCTAAACATGCGCTGTTAGGTGCGGTGTCGATGGATATGCTAACGATTGATGTTACTGATTGTCCTGATGCGAATATTGGCTCATCTGTGGAGCTTTGGGGAGAAAATATCCCTATCGATGATGTTGCTCAGATGGCTGGAACGATTGGTTATCAATTAATGTGTGCACTAGCCAAAAGAGTTCCTGTGAGCTATTAATATATTTGTATATAATACAGGTAATCATTCAATATAGATAAGTTTACCAATTTAGCTTTAAATGTGATTTATTAGGCTAATATTGGGAAATGTTCTATATTGCGTTAACATATCCTCTAATTCATTTTCATTTACTCTTGGATTTTGTATGTCTAAAACAATTAAATTAACAACACTAGCTGTCGCATTAGGTATGTTATCAAGTGCTGCAGTTGCAGGAACGTGGTCAGTAGGTGCGTCAGTTTTGGCTCAATCTACTCCCTATAAAGGCATCAAATCACGAGACTATGTAACGCCAGTCCCTGTCATTAACTATGAAGGTGAGAATTTCTATTTTCATACTTTAGCAGCAGGTTACTACCTGTGGAATGATGGTGTTGACCAACTGTCACTGGATGCTTATTACTATCCTCAGTTTTTCAAGCCTAAAGATAATGACGATAACGCGATGCGTGAGTTAGATCGTCGCCGTGATACCGTAATGGGCGGTTTTACTTATAAACATAAAGCTGATTGGGGTACATTAAGATTTATTGGTTCTGGTGATATGTTGGGGATTAGTAATGGTTTACGTGCTGAAACGGCATATCTCTATAGTTTCCAAGCTGACAAATGGACATTGACACCAGGTATCGGTATTAAGTGGGACAGTGAAAACCAAAATAGATACGAATATGGTATCTCTTCAAAAGAGTCTCGCAATAGTGGATTAAAACGTTACCAGCCAGGCTCTAGCTGGACGCCATTCTTAGAATTATCAGGTAATTATCGCTTTGATGAAAACTGGACAGCATTCGCTGCGGGTCGTGTTGACCATATGTCTAGTGAAGTCAAAGATAGTCCGATGGTGAATAAATCAGTGTCGGCTATTGTATGGACGGGCTTCACTTATACTTTCTAAGTGATGAACCTCGGATAAGTGTTCTATTACAGACTTATCAAAGTTAATATAAAAAACCCCAAAGGTAGATACTTTTGGGGTTTTGTTTTTTCTATTATTTTATCTATATTTTTATGCACTAGGCTTGAGGTTTGTTATCTCGACAAACCATGACTAATGATAAACGAGCAGGGTGCTGGGCTTCACTTATCATCGGTTTATTAATTCGGGCTGTTTCGACGCAGACCATCTGCTTATAACCATTATTTGGCATATCTTTCATACTGCAAGATAATTCAGCCCATGGATTCCAGCAAACGACATCACTATGATGATAATGGTGGATTTCAATGGTACGAGCCCAACCATCATCGCGTAATAAACTGTATTCTTCAGGTTCGGTATAAACACGGTCAGTCAATTTATTAAATTTGAGCGGTTCTGAAATATAAACTTCTTTATCAGCAACGGTATCTAAATAGTGATCGCCAAGGCCATAAACTGTCGCTTTTTGAATGTCACTTATATTGAAATAGGAATGTAAAGCGGCAGTCGCTTCAAAATCACCATAACTTTCTAATTCAAGCTCACAAGTTTCACCTAATTTCATTCGTAAGATTAATGTGAATTCATGAGGCCACAATTTACGACTGTATTCTGTATCCGTTAACGTGAAAGTGAGAATTACGCCGTCTTCATGTTCGTTATGAGCAGTAAATTTCCAAGGCAAAATACGAGCGAAACCGTGGCTAGGGCTGTTTACAGGACCAAACCAAGGCCAACAGATAGGAATACCCCCACGGATTGCAGTTCCTTCTTTAAATGCGCTCTCTGCGCTGAGCCATAAACAGGGTTTTTGTCCTGCTGGTTGCCAATCAATTAACTGAGCCCCTTGAAGGCTTACAACGCCTCGAACTTTTGGGTGAGAAACCACAATAAGAGGAAGTTCATCCAATTGGCGTTGAGTAATGTATGCAGAGACCTGTTTAATGACTGGTAATGCAAATAATTTATCGTGCATGATATTCCGCCTGTTTTGATGGGACAGAGACAGCAGTTTATTAGGTGGTGAAAGTATTATAGCGCTTCAAATGAATAAAGAATGATAAGACAAGAGATTGAAAAAAAGAAGTGATATATAACCATTTGATGCGATACAAAAGAGCCGCCATAAGGCGGCTCCGTAAACACTAATAACGTAATAGCTCTTATTTAGAGATATGTGAAATTAGGTCTAATACTTTGTTTGAATAACCAGTTTCGTTGTCATACCAAGCAACTAGTTTTACAAAGTTGTCGCTCAGAGCGATACCAGCTTTAGCATCAAATACTGAAGTCAGTTTTTCGCCGTTGAAGTCAGTTGATACAACTTCATCTTCGGTATAACCCAGAACGCCTTTCAGTTCGCCTTCAGATGCATCTTTGATAGCTTTGCAAATTTGAGCGTAAGTAGCAGGCTTTTCAATACGAGCAGTCAAGTCAACAACAGAAACGTTAGGTGTTGGTACACGGAATGCCATACCAGTCAGTTTGCCGTTTAACTCAGGGATAACTTTACCAACAGCTTTTGCAGCACCAGTTGAAGATGGGATGATGTTTTGAGAAGCACCACGACCACCACGCCAGTCTTTATGTGAAGGACCATCAACTGTTTTTTGTGTTGCAGTTGTTGCGTGAACTGTTGTCATCAACGCTTCAACGATACCGAAGTTATCATTGATAACTTTAGCCAAAGGCGCCAAGCAGTTAGTTGTACAAGAAGCATTAGAAACGATTTCTTGACCTGCATAGTTCTTATGGTTAACACCCATAACGAACATTGGAGTGTCATCTTTAGAAGGGCCAGTCAGAACAACTTTTTTCGCGCCAGCTTGGATGTGTTTGCGAGCAGTTTCGTCAGTCAGGAATAGACCTGTAGCTTCTGCAACAACATCAACACCCACTTCTTGCCATTTCAGGTTCGCAGGATCTCTTTCTGCAGTAACACGGATTTTTTTACCGTTAACGACTAAGTGACCATCTTTAACTTCAACAGTACCGTTGAAACGGCCATGAGTTGAGTCATATTTCAACATGTACGCCATGTAGTCTGCATCAAGCAAATCGTTGATAGCAACGATTTCGATATCTGAACGCTCTTGTGCAGCACGGAAAACGATACGGCCAATACGACCAAAACCATTAATACCTACTTTGATAGTCATAGTATTTCCACCAGCTATTTATTCGTGAATTAAGTTACAGTTAAAGTTACCAAAACCTTGCCAGTCGTCAAGCGGAATCGTGTCAATTATTGAAAAAAATCAATTCTGATACCACTAACTGCTTATTTGTTAGCCACTTTAGAGGCAAATATCGCCGCACGTATTATCGGGGTTGTGAGGCATAATGAAACCATCCATCAGTGATATATGTGATGCTGCTCACAAATCAAATGGGAAAGTGTGCTGCTTATTAGTCTAGAATAGTTTTACAAAAAATGTTGTTAAATTTTTGTTGTTTTAGAATTAGTGTATGATTGTGTTAATACCATCTTTTAATTTAAATACATGGGTAATACATGTCAAATAAAATCAAACAACCTATTGATTTATCTGATTTAAATGAAATGCAGCTCTATGTTACGCAGCAGGCAGGAACAGAGCCTCCTTTTAGCGGTCAATTATTACATAACCGTAAAGATGGTGTGTATGAATGCTTGTGCTGCGGTACGCCACTTTTCCTTTCTGAGACTAAATTTGATGCCGGATGTGGTTGGCCAAGTTTCTATGAACCAATCAAGGAAGGGGCGATAAAATATATTGAAGATGTCTCTCATGGTATGCATCGAATTGAAGTTCGTTGCCAAAACTGTAATGCGCATTTAGGGCATGTTTTTCCTGATGGACCACAGCCAACAGGGCAACGTTACTGTATAAATTCAGCATCGTTAAGTTTTTTGGATGATGATAATGGTGAAAAAACCTTAGGTTAGTGTATTTCATGATGCTGAAGCTTGCTGAACACCATAAAGATAAAATAGCAATATCGATTCAGCAAAATAAATGGAAAAAGAATTATTTAAACACTCAGTTTTGTAAGATTTATTTAAGGAGCACTCTTGTGAGCGTAGAAATAGATGCAGAACATATTGAACAGTTGCTTGCGGTGATGACACCTGAAATATACCAGCGTTTGGTAACAGCGGTAGAGCTTGGTAAATGGCCAGATGGGGTAGTATTAACGCCTGATCAAAAAGAACATAGCTTACAAATGGTATTATTATGGCAATCTCGCAATAACCATAATCCAGATCACATGACTGTCGGGACTGATGGACAAATTACCATGAAAAGTAAACAAGAATTAAAATCCATTTTTCAAGGTGATATGTTAGCAACACTGAAACCACAAAATCGTGATTGATTTTAAACTAAAAATGGCGCTTAACGCTGAGAAATGCTTTGCTTCTTAAGATTAAGATAATAAAAAGTGACGTTGTCACTGAGCGTGAGTGATGCGCATTCTGATTTATTGAGATAGTAAATAAGCGCTAAATGCGCTGCGCATGAAAGCAAGGCGCAGTTTGAATTTAACTTAACGCATTGAGAGCAATTAATTTAGCACCTGATTTTTGCATTTCGAGTAAGGCATTCTGGCTATCTTGCGCTGATAAATTCACACCACGACAGCCATCGGTTAGCACATCAACCTGATAACCCAATGTTAGGGCATCAAGCACTGTAAATTTAACACAATAATCTGTCGCAATGCCCATTACGATTAAGTGTGTGATTTGCTGCTGTTGTAGCCATTGATGTAAACGGGTTTGAGTGACTTGGTCATTATCAAAAAAGGCACTATAGCTATCAACTTGATGGTTTTCACCTTTAGTAAAAATTTCGTCAATGGCTTGTATGTTTAACTCAGGATGAAAGTCTGAACCTATTTCGCCTTGCACACAATGAACCGGCCACCAAACTTGTGGAATACCATTTAAGTCACCAATATCGCCAATTTGAGTACCTGAATTATCGGCAAAACTTAAATGTGTCGCGGGGTGCCAATCTTGGCTTGCAATAATTTTGATATTATTTTTTAGGCAGATATCAATCGCCTTATTGGCGGTATCGATGACTTTTTCGCTCTCTTGAACAGCTAATGCGCCGCCTGAACAAAAATCATTCTGTAAATCGACTAATAATAAGGCTGATTTCATTACGCTCTCAGTTCCTATATTGATTTATAGTGCTATTCATCTGCATAGCTTAGCTCACCGCGTAAATTATTTTGCATTAATTCACGGATATGTGATGAGGTATAATCTTGGCTAAGTAAATAATGTAATTTACTTAATGCGGCCTCGAATGTCATGTCATAGCCGCTAATTACACCAGCTTCTGCAAGGGCATGACCAGTTGCGTAGCCTTCCATATTAACTCTGCCAGAAATACACTGGGTCAAATTCACCACGATAATACCGCGATTAGTGGCTTCACGTAAGATGCGTAATAGCTCAGGCTGTTGTGGTGCATTACCGATACCATATGAGCGCAAAATCAATGCTTTTACTGGCTGTTGTAATATGTTTCGGACGATATCTATCGATAAGCCTGGGTAAAGTGTAACAACGCCTATCGGTTGTGGGGTGATGCGGTGCGTTTTCAATTCACCGATACCAATAGGTGCCGGGCACGTATTGTATGAGCGAATATGAATACCTGCTTCCATTAGTGGTGTGCAGTTAGGAGAACTAAATGCATCGAAACCATCCGCATGCGCTTTTACGGTTCGGTTTCCACGATAAAGCTTATTATTAAAAAATAATCCGACTTCATTGACTGGATAATTCGCGGCTAAATATAGCGCATTTAATAGGTTAGTTTGACCGTCGGAGCGTAATGCTTCTAATGGTATTTGTGACCCTGTCACAATAATCGGCTTCTTTAAGTTTTCAAACATAAAAGACAGAGCAGAAGCCGTAAATGCCATAGTATCAGTACCGTGTAGGATCACGAAGCCATCATATTGGTGATAGTTATGACTAATATCATCAGCAATATATTGCCAATCTTCAGGGGTAATATCGGATGAATCGATTAGTGGCTGAAGTTCTCGGATCGTAAACTCAGGCATTTCACTGCGATGGAATTCAGGCATTTTAGCTAATTGGGCTTGTAAATGGCCAGAAACGGGGATGTAGCCTTGAGCTGAGTGGCTCATTCCGATGGTGCCGCCAGTGTAGACAACATAAATCGATTTCTTCTGCATCTTTTTACCTAATCTTTTACCTAAGTCATGTACAGATAAGTTCAAATAAATCATGAACTGGATGTCAGGGATTTTGACTTATTTAATTGGGATTATCTACGGATAAAATAATATTTTATAGATTGATATACAGATACGGTGCTGTAACTCTAGATAAATCCCCCTCATTTGATTGAGGGGGCAATATTTAGTTAATGTCAGCGCAGTTCAGGCAAAATGCATATCGATTTTGTGGATCATTCATTTTTAAAAAGAATTGTGCTTGTTGGCGGATATCAGTTGCAACGGCAGGAGGCAAGAACGCTTGCAACATATCGGGCATCACGGCCTGTACATTTGTGGTTAGCTCAAGGAGGAGTTGATCCATAAATGAAAGCTCAGGTGACATCCAATCGAGTTCAACGGAATCAAGTTTGGCAAGCTCAGCGGCTTTTGATACAGCATCATCAAAGTCTCCGAGTTCATCAACTAAACCATTTTTTAAGGCATCTTGACCAACCCATACACGACCTTGTGCAATTTTATCTATTTCCGCTGGTGTTTTATGACGAGATTTAGCCACTAAGCCAATAAATGTTTCATAGCCATTTTCGATAGTTAATTGCATCATGTCTGAAAACTGAGGAGTGATACCTTTTGTTAGTGAAAGGTCTGCGAGTGGTGAAGTTGATACACCATCAGTATAGACACCGATAGTTTCTAAGGTATTTTCGAATGTGTTGATCACACCAAAGATCCCAATAGAGCCGGTAAGTGTGCTTGGGCTAGCAATAATGTAATTGGCAGGGGTTGATACCCAATAGCCTCCAGATGCAGCCATTCCTCCCATAGACACAACTATAGGTTTACCTGCTGCGCGGACAGAGGCTAATTCACTGCGGATTAAATCTGAGGCACTGACACTTCCGCCAGGGCTATTTACACGTAAAATAATGGCTTTAATGTTGTCATCAAGTCGAGCATCACGAATTTGTGAAGCAATAGTATCGCCGCCTGCGATCCCAGCTGTTTGCGGTCCATCCATAATGGCACCTTGTACAACAATAACGGCAATATTACCCGTTTTATTTGTTGAGGTATCAGCTGTTTGAACCGAATAATCATAGATACTAATGCTGTTAAATTGCTTATCCTCTTTATTCCAACCAAAGTGTTTAGTCAAAATATTTTCAGATTCTTCATGGGTGTAAATTTTATCTACTAATTTTTGTTTTAGTGCATATTGTGCACTACTACCTTTATTGGCACGTAACTGATTCAGTATCTCATCGGCACCCGGAAAAATTTGTTTATCCGTTGTATTCCTGTTGGTTGCTAAGGCCGAAAGATAATTGTTCCATAATGCATTTAACCACTGTTGGTTTGCTTCACGTGCTTCAGGTGACATATTGTCACGCATCATAGGCTCAACGGCTGATTTATATGTGCCAACACGAAAAATATGACTGCTAACTTTTAAGGTTTCTAGTAGCGATTTATAATAAATACTGTTGGTAGAAAAGCCCAAGACACTCACAGAACCTTGAGGTGATAGATAAATATCATCAGCAAAACTGGCTAAATAATATTGAGGTTGGCTAAAATTATCACCGATGGCGTAAACAGGTTTACCCGAGGCTTTGAATTCTTTAATCGCTTTGCCAATATAAGCAAGAGATGGTTGATCTGCACCGACTAAGTTATCTAAACGCAGTACCATACCGGTGATCCGGTCATCATTCTCTGCGTTACGTATGGCATCAACAATATCAAATAGTGAATTTTCCTGCATACGACTATTTGATGTGCCAAGAAGCTCTCTGCTCATTCGCCCAAAAGGGTCGGGCGCTGAAACTTGATCAACAATAACACCTTGAAGATCGACATAAAGTGCACCAAAATAATTTTTTTCGGGTTTAGAATCAGATTGATATAATACAACTGAACCTATTACCACAAAGAACAACACAATAAAAATAGTGTTGAATACGAGTTCCCTAATAAAATTCAGTATTCGCCAGCTAAATTTAAAGACGGTGGCGATAATTTCCCATATTTGGCGCATAACTTCTCCAGAACGTAATCGATACAGTTTTGTATGTTTAATAATACAGTTGTACGTAAATCAAACACATTATTATTCATAACAAAACGGTTATGAGAGAGGTACAATGTGATGATTATATTTTTCAATACATACAAATGATACAATTCAATGAATTAATAAAGTAATTGGTACACACTTTTGCTGATACGAGCCACTTAGTCAATGATATCAGATGGATTAAGTTTCACGGACAGCAACAAATAACAAATATATAAAGTGAGTATGATTCCTCGTTTAAACGACTATCATATCAGTTTACGCTTAATCGGAGACGAAAATGGATGCTTTAACCCTTTTGTTGAATCGCCGTTCAGCTTCAAGGCTGACAACACCAGCCCCACAAGGTGAAGAATTAGAAAATATACTCGCGGCGGGGATGAGAGCCCCTGATCATGGTTCATTGCGACCGTGGCATTTTATAGTGATGCAAAATGAAGGGATCGCAAAATTTAGTCAACTCCTTGAAAAAGCTGCAATAGACGGGAAATTAGGTGCTGAAGTGGAAGAAAAAGCACGTAATGCACCTTTTCGTGCACCGCTAATTATAACAGTTATTGCTAAAGTTCAAGATCATCCTAAAGTACCGCAATGGGAACAAATAGTGGCAGCAAGCTGCGCGGTACAAGCTATGCAAATGGCTGCTGTTGCTCAAGGATTTGGTGGTATTTGGCGTTCTGGCTCATGGACTGAGCATACTGTTGTTCGCGAAGGTTTGGGTTGTGAAGAAAATGACCATATTGTGGGTTTTCTGTATTTAGGAACACCTGAACTAAAAGCACCAGTTAAAGTTCAACGTCCTGATATGACAGGTTTTGTAACGCATTTTTAAAGAGATTAAAATGACTGAAAAAATTAGATTAACGCAATACAGCCATGGTGCTGGTTGTGGATGTAAAATTGCGCCAAAAGTGCTTGAACAAATTCTACATACAGAGTAAGCCAAATTTCATGATCCACATTTGTTAGTGGGCAATGAAACAAAAGATGATGCTGCAGTTTATGATTTAGGTAATGGGATTGGTATCATCAGTACGACTGACTTTTTTATGCCGATTGTTGATTCACCTTTTGAATTTGGTCGTATTGCGGCAACAAATGCAATTAGTGATATTTTTGCAATGGGCGGTAAGCCGATTATGGCGATTGCCATTTTAGGTTGGCCAATTGCGAAGTTACCACCTGAAGTTGCCCGCGAAGTGATTGAGGGTGGTCGCGCAGCTTGTGCTGATGCAGGGATCTCATTGGCGGGTGGACATTCGATTGATGCACCAGAACCTATTTTTGGTTTAGCTGTGACTGGCGTGGTGAATACTGCTTATGTGAAGAAAAATAGTGCGGCTACAGCCGATTGCGAGCTATTTTTAACCAAACCACTCGGGATTGGTATTCTGACCACCGCTGAGAAAAAAGGCGTTTTATCACCTGAACATCAAAACCTTGCATCTGAAACAATGTGCCAATTAAACAAATTAGGTGCAGTGATTGCTCCGCTTGATGGTGTTACTGCGATGACTGACGTGACGGGATTTGGACTATTAGGTCATTTAAGTGAAATTTGTGAAGGCTCTGGTGTTCGTGCACAAATTTCATTTAGTAAAGTACCTAAACTTGCGGATGTAGAAAAATATATTGAAGCGGGTTGTGTGCCAGGCGGAACTCAACGTAATTTTGATAGTTATGGTCATCTTATTGCACCAATGACCGATTTACAGCGTAAATTACTTTGTGACCCACAAACTTCAGGTGGATTACTGATTGCAGTGAAACCTACAGAAATAGCTAAAATTAAAGACATTGCACAGCAGCAGGGTGTTTTGTTACAGTCTATCGGTAAATTATTACCCCATAGGGACAATGGACCTTTAATTGAAGTGATAGATTAATTCATGCGTTTGTTTATTGCGGAAAAGCCCAGCCTTGCTAGGGCAATTGCGGATGTATTACCAAAACCTCATAAACGGGGCGATGGTTTTATTCAATGTGGTGATGGTCAAACAGTGACATGGTGTATTGGCCATCTATTAGAGCAAGCTGAGCCGGACGCTTATGAGCCGCGCTACGCCCGTTGGAATTTACAAGATTTGCCAATTATCCCGGATAAATGGCTATTAAAACCGCGGCCCTCAGTAACCAAACAACTGAAAACAATTGAAGTGCTATTAAAGCAAGCAACTGTCATTATCCACGCAGGAGACCCTGATAGAGAAGGACAGTTGCTGGTAGATGAAGTTCTCGATTTTTTAAAGCTACCCGATGAAAAAAGAAAGACAGTTAAACGTTGTCTGATTAATGACCTTAATCCACAGGCCGTAGAAAGAGCAATAGAGCGATTAAGAGAAAACCGTGACTTTATCCCTTTGTGTGTATCAGCATTAGCTAGAGCACGTGCTGATTGGCTTTACGGTATTAATATGACTCGAGCCTATACATTATTAGGCCAACGAGGTGGCTATCAAGGTGTTCTGTCAGTTGGGCGTGTCCAAACTCCGATTTTGGGGCTGGTCGTTCGACGTGACGAAGAAATAGAAAATTTTATTTCCAAAGATTATTTTGAAGTTAAAGCGCATATAGTGACACCACTGGATGAACGCTTTGTGGCAACATGGCAGCCAAGTGAATCTTGTCTCGACTATCAAGATGAAGAAGGTCGCTTATTTCATCGTCCATTAGCTGAGCATGTTATTGCACGCATTGAAGGTAAACCTGCGATTGTCACGCAATATCAAGATAAACGTGAATCTGAAATCGCGCCGTTACCATTTTCTCTTTCTGCGTTGCAGATTGAAGCGGCTAAAAAATTTGGCTTAAGCGCTCAGGAAGTCCTCGATATTTGTCAGCGCCTATATGAAACCCATAAGCTTATTACCTATCCGCGTTCTGATAGTCGATATTTACCCGATGAGCATTTTGCTGGGCGTCATTCTGTGCTTAATGCCATTGCAGTGCATCAACCTGAGCTTACTGAGTTTGAATTACCTGAATTAGACAAAAAAAATCGTTGTTGGGACGACAAAAAGGTCGATGCCCACCATGCGATTATTCCTACGGCTAAAACATCTGCTACGAAGCTAACAGAATATGAAGCTAATATTTATCAGTTAGTCGCTCGTCAATATATTATTCAATTTATGTCTGATGCCGTTTATCGAAAATGCACAATCGATTTAGAAATCGAAAACGGTAAATTTAATGCTAAAGCACGGTTTCTTGCAGAGGCGGGTTGGCGAGTCGTACTTGGTGGTAAAGAGCGCGATGCAGAAAATGATGGGATGCCATTACCTGTTGTGAGTAAAGGTGATGAGCTATTGTGTGAGAAGGGGGAAGTGATTGAGAGACAAACTCAGCCACCTAGACCTTTTACTGATGCAACATTGCTGTCGGCTATGACTGGTATTGCTCGATTTGTTCAAGACAAAGCATTAAAAAAAGTATTGCGTGAAACGGATGGTTTGGGAACGGAAGCGACTCGAGCGGGTATTATTGATTTACTATTCAAAAGACAGTTTTTGTTTAAAAAAGGTCGAAATATTCACTCATCTCCTGCTGGTAGAGCGTTAATTCATGTGCTACCCGATATGGCGACATTGCCAGATATGACTGCTCAGTGGGAATCTCGACTAACTCAAATTAGTGAGAAACAAACCCGTTACGATGATTTTATGCAACCACTAAGCCAAACACTGATTCAACTGATACATCAGGCCCGTCAATATACAAATTTGCGTGCTTTTAGAGAGTTACCACCGGTTGCAGCAAGCAAAGGCACTAAAAAAGTCACTAAAGTCAAAAGTGATAAAAAAAGTAAAAAGAAAAGTGATTAAAATTGAATAATTAAATTTAAAAAGGAGCCAATGGCTCCTTTTTTGTATTTCTACAAGCATGAACTTATTTTGTTAAATTAAACTCAGCCCAAACTGGTGCATGATCAGACGGTTTTTCCATTCCTCGAATTTCATAATCAATACCGGTTTCAGTGCACTGTTCGGCAAGCTTTTTAGACGCTAGAAGTAAATCTATTCGTAAGCCACGGTTATCGTCAAAACCTTTAGAGCGGTAATCAAACCATGAATAACAATCTGATACATTAGGGTTTTTAGCGCGATAAGTATCGACTAATCCCCAATTCATGAGTCTATCAAGCCATTCCCGCTCTTCTGGCAGAAATGAACATTTCCCTGTTTTTAACCAGCGTTTACGATTGACTTCACCAATACCAATATCTAGGTCGGTATGGCTAATATTCAAATCACCCATAATAAGAAGTTGAGAGTCTTCAGTTTGTGTAGTGGTAATGTAGTCTTGTAAGTCGCGATAGAATTTTTCTTTTGCTGGAAATTTAGTCGGGTGGTCGCGACTTTCACCTTGAGGGAAGTAACCGTTAACAATTGTCAATAAGCCTTGGTTTGTTTCGATATCTGCCATGATGATACGACGCTGAGCATCTTCATCATCGGTAGGAAAGCCTTTCCTTACGGCAATAGGTTCATTTTTTAATAGTAATGCGACTCCATAATGGCCTTTTTGTCCGTGATGGTAAACATGGTAGCCAAGTTTACCGACTTCTTCATGAGGAAACATATCATCATGGACTTTAATCTCTTGTAGGCCTATCACTTCAGGTTGATGTTTTTCAATGATAGCAGCAAGTTGGTGGGGGCGAGCTCTTAGGCCATTAATGTTAAAGGAGATGAATTTCATGATCATTGTACCTATTATTTTTTAGTTATCACTTTAGCTGATTCTACCAGAGGATAAGAATAGTGTAACTATCAAATATATTTTTATAGAGTAATTTATAATTTATTAGACAAATTTAAATTTGATTAAATATAAAATGTTTATTCTTAATTAAAAAATAATTATTAATATTATGATTAATAATTATTTTTTTCATTTAAAGTCAATTGGTTATTTGTATTTTAATGTGATTTAATAGTGGAGTCATAAAAAATAATCAAATGAAACAATATTATATATTGCTTTGCTATGTTGGAAAATATAAAAATACTTTTAAGAAATATTGTTATTCATTTAATGAAAATTTAAATTTAATTTTTAATTAGATGTTTAAGATTATGGACTGACTTACAAATGATTGTTTTAAAAATAATCATGTTAGTTAATATTTTAATAAATAGTGGGGTCATAGATATGTTCTTTTCAAGAAAATTAGAGGCGTTTATGGCAGTTGTCGAAAATGGCTCGCTAAGCAAGGCGGCAAGGGTGATGAACCGCACGACGCCACCTATCGCTAAATCAATAAAAGATTTTGAAACTAGCCTAGGTAAGCGACTTTTTAAACGAGAAAAATTTGGAATGACATTAACTAAGGATGGCCAGGAGCTTTATAACGATCTTAGGGATTTATACTTACAAGAAAAAGAAATAACAAAAAAACATTTTTCTGGATATGTTGTCAATGAAGCTAATATTTATTATGACTGGGGTAAGGAAAATCATTTAATTAATCTTTATCAGGCTGCTCATCAAAATAATGTTCAAGTTAACATTCTAAGGTTTAATTATGATGAGGTGGATGAAATTATTGATTATGATGGTAACACCCTAATTTTAAGCTCAGAGCTCGTTATTAGCGAACGTTTTTCTTTACAGCGGAAAATAGAAAACTCACCACTAGGAATATATTGTAGAAAAGAACTGTATGAAAAATTTAATTCTAACGTGACTGAATTACTACAAAAAAGTACATGGTTATGTGACCCTGCTTTTTATAAAAGCGCCTTGATGGCAGATTTGCTTGCAAAAGTCGAAACGACAGATAGTAAATCAAGTATTAGGCAAATGGATAATATTGGGTGTTGTCAGAGTTTTATACAGGATGGTGATTTTATTGGGATTATTGATCATTACCCTGAAGATGAGCTAAATGATAAATCTTTAATTTACTTATCATTGAATCGCATGTTAGAGCTAAGTAACTGCTATATCTATAAATCTAAGGCACATTCAAGTGTTTTAAATCGTTTTATGGGAGTTGTTGACAGTTTAGGTAAAAAACAATCTTAGATGGTGGTGGGAGAAGGATTCGAACCTTCGAAGTCGATGACGGCAGATTTACAGTCTGCTCCCTTTGGCCGCTTGGGTATCCCACC
>NZ_JBQDNB010000008.1:32479-164536 GCF_052096715.1 Providencia sp. | reverse complement strand
AGGGCAGGGTGCCAGATAACGTCTGGGAGGCGCGAGCCTACGACAAGTGCAACAGAGAGCAAACCGCCGATGGCCTGTTTACAGGATCAGGTAAGGGTGAAAGGGTGCGGTAAGAGCGCACCGCGCGGCTGGTAACAGTTCGTGGCATGGTAAACTCCACCCGGAGCAAGACCAAATAGGGGTTCATATGGTGCGGCCCGCATTGAACTCGGGTAGGTTGCTGGAGCCAGTGCGTAAGTGCTGGCCTAGAGGAATGGTTGTCCACGACAGAACCCGGCTTACCGGCCAACTCCACAAATAAATAAAAAAGGTCTATAGCATTTTATTGCTATAGACCTTTTTTATTACTCATCATATTTCACCTTATAGGGGTGTTGGCAGCTCTCGGCTACTCAGGTCACATACTTGTGTATGCTCCCCGAGATATCCTCGCTTGCCGCCTACCTATAAGTCGAACTATTTAGAGTTGTCTAGATCTCTGAAATTCAAAATTCAAAATTCAAAATTCAAAATTCAAAAATCTGCATCTTGATTATGCAAAAAAAGCCCCACTGCATACGAAGATGAGTGGGGCAATTTGTTGTTTTGTCATTTCTCGCTTATATTTTTTATTTTACAGCTTATTACGCATCAGTTAACAGCTTGTTTTACCATCTGTAATAACTGACGTACATCTTCTGGACGGGTATTGCCAGTGTCTTTATCGATGATTGAACTATAGATGTGTGGGATTATTTTCTTTACGCCAGCGTCGAGGGCAATTTGTAAAATTTCGGCAAAATTGTCTAAATCGATGCCGCCGGTTGGCTCAAGAGAAAAATCAAACTGTGCACAGGCTTTAGCGATAGCTTTGTATTCTTCTATATAAGTTAAGCCTTCCATATTAAAAAACTTAACTGAATCTGCGCCCATGTCTTTTAACATCATGATGGCAGTTTCGATAGGTACGATGCCGTCAGGTGACTGAGAACTTAACGGACCTGTTGAAATTTTTACCATACCGATGGTACCAGTAGGTGAAATTAAAGCATTTACAAATGTTTCATTTTGACCGAGTAATGCACGGCTGATCGGTGCGCCAGTGAAAACTTGGTTCACGTGCTGTGGCTGAACTTCTTTTGAAATTAACGAAACCATTGTAGATTGCTTTGGATCGCCAGCACCAAGACCAACGGATAATGCATTGTGAGTTTCTTCTGCATAAATGCGCATATCGGCAATCGCACTTTCAAGATCAGGGTAGTTTTTTGATAACACACCGACGACGACAAAACTTTCTGCCGCTTCATAGATATCTTTTGCGTTTTGATGACTACCTGCCAGTACGTTCAAACATACGCGGTCATGGTAAAAATTCGGTGACAATTTCATGTTAAATTCCTTCTACTAACATACGGATCTGCTGTGAGATAACATCGAGTTGTTCATTGCTGACGCTACGAACATCGGCCTCGACTTTTCCTTCATTGGCTTTATACTCACGAAAGTAAATAGCAGTATCCCCTTGTTTTAATTCAGCCATTATCTGATAAGTCGATTTACCAATCGCTTTCTCATCAAAGCTGATTTCTGCCCGAGCAATGTCACGGCCTGCCGCATCCCAGACAATTTGAGCTGAAATTGCAGGTATCGCATTTAAATCATTGATAAATTTATTCATGCGAGCAACCATTTCAGCACCGGTTTCTTTGGTCGCGGTTAGATATTGTTCAATAGCGAGTGTCAGACCAAGAATACCTTCTTTACCCACTTTCATGGCTCGTCCAATACCTTGGCTTTGACGTTTAACCCATTCAACATAAGGTTTTTTACCAATGACTAAACCACTTGTTGGGCCTTCAATAGCTTTGGCACCACTGTAAATTACGAGGTCACCACCAGCTTGATAATAGGTGGTTAAATCTTCTTCTGCGGCAGCATCAACAATCAACGGTAATTGATGTTCATGTGCAACTTTGGCCGCTTCGCTGACCGTTAACATACTTTTTTGTACAGTATGATGTGATTTGATATACAAAATAGCGGCAGTTTGTGGTGTGATTTTAGCGGCTAGCTGCGCTGCGCTGCATTCATTGGCAAAACCAGCTTCTACGACTTTACCTCCCCCCAAGGCCACCATGGTATCTACTGGAGCACCAAAGTTAACGTTATGGCCCTTGGGCATAATAATTTCACGAGCAACTTGTTTGTTTGATGAGTGCAAATTTAATAATAAATCATCATCATCTTGCACAATAACTGCGGCAACCGCTTGTGCTATCCCAGCAGAAGCACAAGAAACCACGACGGCATCTTCAACATTTAATAATTGGGCGATATAGGCACCGGTTTTATTGACTAAATCTTTAATTTCAAAGTAATGATTTAACCCATAAGCAACTCGTTCAACCACTTCAGGAGTTGGTGTTGAAACACCTAACATAGTCATACGGCCAGAAGCGTTAATGACATGTTTTAACTGATATTTATCATAAATTGATTGCATATTCAGATTCGCCTTCTGCATGAATGATATGTTTTCCACCAACAATCGCTGCTACGGGAACAAAACGATGAGTTCCGACGCGGTGTTCACCTTCAGCATCAGTGAGTTCTGTAGGTTCTTCTTTAAGTTCAAATAATGTGATATCGGCGTCAAAGCCAGGTCTTAAATAGCCTTTGGCGGGAAGTGCGAGTAAATCGGCCGCTTTTTCTGTTACGCAGCGTAAAACTTGTTCGGCACTGAAACCCATGCACAAAAATTTTGTCATCACAAAGGCAAGACTGTAAACCGGGCCGTTAACTCGATTTCGGTGATAAATATCTGAACTGATAATATCAGGGTAGGTGCCGATACGCATTGCTTGCTCAGCAACTTTAAAACTAAAACTTTCAGCACCATGGCCTACATCTAAAATAACGCCACGGGCTAGAGCACGCGCTATAGAAGGCTTGAGATAGCCTGAATCATCTAAAATTTTGTTTGGTTTGCCGTTAAAACAGTGGGTAATGATATCGCCACGGGTTAATAGATTAGCAACTTCATCAATATCAGGGGGATTATTGCCGATATGCACCATCAAAGGTAGATGGTGTTTTTTTTGCATTTCTTTAGCTTTAATTAGCGGGGCAATTCCGTTTTCACCGACAACGCTTTTACTCATGCGAGCTTTTAAACCCACGACAAAACCATTATGGCGCTCAATAGCCTGCTGAAAACATTCATCATCGATATTGTTCATATCAGATAATTCATTTTGCGCGATGATACCAATGCGTGAAATATTCAGTAATGAAAACACATTAGTTTTAGCTTTTTGCGTCAGTTGATAAAATTTGTCAATGTCATCAGCCCCAACACTTCCCGCATCAACCAGAGAGGTAACACCACCAGCAGCGCCTGCTAGGTCAGGCTCATCGAAGTAAATAGGTGACTCAGTAAAACAATGAGCGTGTGAGTCAATCCACCCTGCGCTGACATAGATTTCCCCTTTAAGGTCAATTATTTTGTCTGCTTGTTGGTTGCAGGCCAATTCAGGGCCAGCAGCTTCAATTTTCCCATCTTTAATAAGTATATCGATAATTGTGCCATCGATACGTTTGCCCTGTTTGATGATTAAAGTGTACATGGTTACCTTCTTTATATTGTCATACTCATATTGTCATACTCGTCATAATTCAAACTGCAGCGTTGTTGGCTACTCTCAGTTACCCGAATCACATACTTATGTATGCTCATCGGGATATCTTCGTTTGCCGCCTAGCTGCACTTTGAATTATTTAGAGTCTGTTCTAAGTCGTACAAACCGCAGCGTTGTTGGCTACTCTCAGTTACTTGAATCACATACTTATGTGTGCTCATCGGGATATCTTCGTTTGCTGCCTAGCTGCACTTTGAATTATTTAGAGTCTGTTCTAAGTAACGTAAGCCGTTTTCTCGAATCATATGCATTGCACATGATTCGAGAATGCTTGATTGCTGCTTAGGCAGCTAGTGGGAAGAAATATCCAAACAACATCGCACCTAAAATTGCACCACCAGCAACGGGTTTTTGCCATATATAGAAAATTAATGCGCCAATCAAAGAGCCAATACCGATTGGGATAGAGGCAGCCATTGCTGCAAGGATAATTAAAGGACCTAAGAAACGTCCTGATGTATTACCCGCTCCCATCATGACATCAGCACCAAAAGTTGAGTTGGCTTGAGCAATGGTAAATTTACGTGCAAATACAATTATTAAGCCTATTAAGACACCAAGCACTAAACCTGTAATTAAAGCGAGCCAAAAGTTAGTGACTAAAATATCCCAACCTGCTGCAAGGAATAGTGCTGGAACGCCGAGGCCAATACCGGTTTGTAGCGCACCGCCAATATCTAAGATACCGACAAGCGACCCTTCGATAATCCGAGCGAAAAGAAAGCTCGCACCGAATGCGGCCACTGCACCGTAAACACCTGTATCGAGTCCTGCACGTAACATGGCAACGAATGCCACTTCGTTAAATGCGCCGAACCCGTAGACTACATACATGTGTGTACCCGCAAAGATCCCGGAAGATAACAACCCAACAAAAATAGGGAAGGACCATTCTGCGTACCAAAAATCTTGTCTATTAATTTCAGTTGTCATGATTATTTCCCGCTCAGCAGTCCGTGGATGTATTCAAGCCACACAGGTTTATCTAAATTAAATGATGTGATCATCTTCAGGTCGAATTCACGGAAGAATCCACTGAGAACGAATAGCAGTACAACGGCTATCATCATGGTACGAGTGATACGATTCCAGCCATTATCATCAACACCTTTACCGATTAGGATACCTAAGACTAAACCTGGGATTGCGTTACCCATGATGAGTTGTGCACAACCACCGAAAAGTGTTGCCCAGAAACCAGAGCGACGACCGGCATCCATGGCTGCTAACCAGAAGATAACTGGCATGACAGTATTTACGAGCAAGTTAGCTGCTGGGACTAAAACATTAATTGCTGTTGTTTGCAGTGCGGCAGGTACCGCAGATGCGGTTGTATTTAAGAACGCGACGACAAATGCACCGATAATACCGCAGGCAATTGCCATTTTTTTCGGATTATGTAGTGTTTCTGCTACGTTACGATTTTTAGTAAGTAGTGCAGCCGCACCCCAGTTAGGAATGATACGGTGGTCAACATCTTGTGTGAACGCACCTGCTGCAACAGATGATGCCCATGCGTTAAAGAAAAACCCTAAGCCGAAAGAGAAGTGTGACGCAGGGTCACCTTCACAGGCGTTTAATTCGCCTAATGTACGGAATGCCCCCATCCCTTGTATGGTTGGTGCGTGGAACATACGCGCCGCGCCTGCGCCTAAACCAAAGCCGCAGAGGCCACCGATAATGAGGGACATGCCCAATATTTCTAAAAAAGATGCAGTTTCACTCATGGAATTAACTCCAGACCTGATTGCTATTATTGTTCTGTAAATGGTATTTCGTTGACAGAAAGTAAGGTAACATCCAGCGAAACGTCGAGCACAACACGAAAATGTTCGCGTTTACGTGGCAAAAAGATAAAAAGAAATTTTTCTGTCCGCGATTTCGAGTGAGCACTAATCACTTCAACATCCTTCGGTTCAATCCGTAGAATGATATCAGTGCTATTTTTTAGTACGGTTTTTTGAATTGAATTTAAGGCGTCAGCTATTGCTTTTTGTTTGCTGTCGCCTTGCCCTGTGACCCGTACAACCGTTTCGATAGATTTTTTCATTAAACGTTGCCGTATTTTTTATTAAATGCTTTTACAAGACGCTCGCCTAACTCTTCTTTATCCATAAAACCGAAACCGAGTACATTGCAACCATCTGCAATGGCGGTTTCACCTTCTTCAATAGAGCGCATTCCATAACGTGCTTTATAACCATATTTAGTTTGAGCTGTAATTGCGCCTGCACCGCCGCTACCACAAAAAGAAATACCAAGGTCAGCTTGCTCTGCATTCATGACATCACCGAGTTTCATATCAGCGGCAACACCGGGAACAACAATGGCTTTTCCGCCAGCAGTTTCTACGCCAACCGCGACTTTTTGTCCTTTGCCTAAACGATCTCCAATAACAATAACAATTTGTTTCATAATCATATTCCCTAAAAATTAATCATTAGAACGGATAACTTCGAAGTGAACAGAGAGCAAATATGCCTCTTCTGGTGCCAGCCCTGGCAGCGTGTTGACAACCTTTTTAGCTAACTCAATAGAATATTTAGATATTTCATCAAATAGACTGATATCGACTTCCGGTAAAGCTTCTTTGGTTTTTGCTCTATCCACCATGGCGCGAAGATGAGACTCCAACATTTGTTGTTGCACATCCGTGGTATAGCACTCTTCCTGATTGAGCCAGTCAGTAATCACTGCCAGCAGTTTTTGTGTCACCTCATCGACATTGAGGTTATCTTCTAACATTTTGAAAACGACAACTGATCCACTCATAACTATTTAAAATCCAAAGTAATGTTGCTAGTTGAACTACTCTGTTCCTTGATGACTAATACCTTAATCGGTTCTGCTGTGTTTTTGCAGGTAGTAAATTTCCACTTTGAAGTGGAAATAAGTTGGAAGTGTATATAAGTGGAATATGTCTATTTTATGGTCAAATTGGAAATTAAATGGAAAAATTATCTTTTTATGAGTAATTAAAAAAAGATATCTTATTTATATAACAGTAATAAGTTATTTAAATTCAAATTGTTACGTTTTTCAAAATATCGTTGGAAAGTGGAGGAATTAATTTCGCATAAAGTGGAAATGATAAATGGGAAGTGGCTGTTTTTTAGTAGTAGTCGTTTCCACTTGAGTGGTTTTAGTGTTAAACGGTGAAGATTAGGCTAAAAACTAAATGATGGAGTTGTGGTTACGATCACGTAAAAGACGGCAACTGCTCGATTTCCATTTGGAAGTGGAAGTTGCCGATAAATTAGAGGATACGCGCCAAACTATCTTTGGCAATTACTTGAAATTCATTGAAGTTTTTGACTGTAACTAAGCGGCGAGTGGTTTTTTCTTTGACGAAGGTGACGAATAAATCATAAATTGCCATGGCTTCTTCATAGTCAGATTTACTGATAGCAAGTAGAAAAATGACATAAGCATTTTCTTTAGTTTCTTTGTTCCATTCAATGCCTTTGGGTACCACAATCGTCACAACTACGGTTTTATTCGCGAGCAGCCCTAAAGAGTGGGGAAGCGCAATGCCTTCACCGAGTAGTGTAGAGACAATGGACTCACGTTCTTGTAATGAAGGATAAAAATCGGCGGTCACATAGCCATCTTGTTGTAATTTCTGGCAAACGGTTTGAAATAAGGTTTCTTGGCTGATCTTTTCATTGATTACCATGAAATAACGTTCATCAAAGAAATGTTCGATAATATAGGGACGAGTTTGATCAACCATTGCCAAGCGACCAACTTGTTCTAATTGATAAGGGGTCGGGAAAGGTGCGATCTTGATGACGGGTTTATTTTTTTCAGAAATACGAACGGTAGTAATAACAAAATCTTCTTCAATTTCGCTAAGAGATTCATATTCTTGCAGTGTAAGGCTGCGACTGAATTTTAGTTGCGGAAATTCACGTATAATTTTTGATTCCACGACACGAAATGTCGAATTACCTGAATCAGTGACAACTAAAACTTCTGTTTGGCGAATAGAACCTGCACCATAATTTCGCTCAAGACTCACACCAATATGTACTGCTAAATATCCCAGTTCATCTTCACTAATTGGATGTGGCAACAATTTTTTACTGGCACTGGTGAGGGCGCTGAGGGTCACATCATAGGCAAAGGGATAATATTGTTTTATATCAGATAACAGTGGATTAGGTGTCGAAATATGATACTGCAATCGCGTGATTAGTGCGGCTAAATGTGTATTCAGATCTTTTTTTAGTTTTTCATCATTGCGTAAGTCGTAGTTATACAGGTCATTAATGTAACTTAAAATATATTCAGATAACTCACTGTGGCTACCATTTTTTAGTAACGCGGTATCATGGTGACTAATGCGTTGGGCAATGATTTGATCGTGCAAATAACTGAGCTCAGGGCTAGAAAGATCGCTACCTAAAAAATAGATTAATCCCTTAGATATTTCATCACAGGATTTGCGGATCACATCCTCACTTTCATTATTTTTGACGATCGTGGTTAGCTCATGACCACGAGTAATGCGCAAAATAGTCACTGCACAATTGAAAACAAGGTAAAGATGCCCTTCGTTGCTCAGACGAATATCAAATCGATTCATACTGTTATGCAGCACTTTATCAATGTAGGTTAAATCCAGATTGTCTAAGCACTCAGGGTAAAAAGTCGATAAATCATGATTGATTTGTTGAGCGAATCGGCGCAAAAGTGTTTCTGTTATGCAGGCTCGAATTGCCCATTCACTGCCATTGAGCCGAATTCCTTGATGCGGAATACTTTCTAAGATGATTTGGTATCTTTGCAAGTGCTCTCTAACGGCACCCATATCTTGTTGCAGTGTTCCGCGGCTGATGAACCATTCTTCGGCGATATCATCGAGTTTAACGGGAAGCGATAACATCAAAAGTTTTAACAATAGTGCGTCAATACGCTCTTTGCTGGTGCGAGGAATACCATTTTCTTCTTCATTTTGTTTGGTAAAACTCTCAAACAGCGTCTCGTCATCAATCTTCAAACGATAACCATGACCACGCTCATAAATAATATGTGCACTGTAGCTTTGAATTAATTCATTGATTTCATTTATATCTGAGCGGATGGTTCGTGTTGATACCGAAAAATGCTTTGCCAGCTCATCTTGAGGCACAACCTCATTGAGGATCCGAGCAAAAATTTGATTGTGTCGTTGTTGAGTGAATAGAGCCACGAAAATACCTTTTAATTCCAATAATAATTGATCCTCAAAGATCAATAGCCTCTAGGACTCTACCACAAGCTTATCAATATATAGGGTATGTAAATGCTTAAATTTGCGAATTTGTTCGCAAATTTAAGGGATTTCATGATTAAAATTGTATTTAATGGATTAAGGCTTTGTACATCTTTCATAAACTAAGCTGATTTTTTTTATTATTCACCAATATCAATCAATAAGCCGCGAAATGCTTTTTTGGCGCTAATCACTAATTTGGTATCTTGTTGAATAAAAACACCATCATTACAATTCATGCTAATGTCGCTTCCATCATGCGAGTGAATGTTTGCATCACCATGAATAGACTGCAAATAGGCATTTTTACCTCTGAGAACGACCGTAGTTGCGTCAGCTGAGTCTATGCAGATTTGGCTGATCCAAACTTGTTGACGTAATTGAATGCTGTCATTTTCGCCATCAGGGGAAGCGATTAATTGATTCTTTTTGTCTGTCAGCGCAATCTTTTGGTGTGGGCGGTATTCTTGTTGTGGGCAAGCATTTAGCCACAGTTGTAAGCGTGTTAGTGGTGTTTGTGGGCAGACATTTTCTTCCGTATAACTTAGATCTGGTCGTGGTGAAAGTCGGACGCATTCACCTTCATCAGCACGAATGACATTACCTAAGTTATCTCGATATTCAGCATGGCCTTGAAGTATGATATTTAAAATATCAACATGTGGATAAGTTCGGGCTTGAAATGAGTTATGTGGCGCGATAATTTCTTGATTAAGCACTCGAAGTGTTTTGAAGCCCATAAAATCAGGATCAAAATAGTGCCCAAAAGAGAAGGCGTAGCGAGCTTGTAGCCAACCATAGTCTGCTTTTCCGCAATGATTAACGGGTCTTAGTGTCATCATAATGGTTAACCCTCATTCAAATAAATACACCGATAGTATCCTGATATCATAAATAGCTGGACGTTGAATTGTTAGCCAGTTAATCTGTTTCCCTTATTCAAATTTCCTGAAAGAGATACATCATGAGCAAAGAGAGAGCATTAACGCTTGAATCATTAAGGGTGATGGATGCAATCGATCGTCGTGGAAGCTTTGCAGCCGCCGCAGAAGAGTTAGGTCGAGTCCCTTCTGCGTTAAGCTATACCATGCAAAAGTTAGAAGAAGAACTTGATGTGATTTTATTCGATCGTTCAGGACATAGAACCAAATTTACCAATGTTGGCAGAATGTTGTTGGACAGAGGTAGGGTATTATTGGAAGCTGCTGATAAACTCACTTCAGATGCCGAAGCTTTAGCAAAGGGGTGGGAAACGCATCTCACGATTGTTTGTGAGGCATTAGTACCTGCTTATTCATTATTTCCATTGGTTGAAAAATTGGCAGCAAAATCAGAGACTCAACTCTCTTTGATTACTGAGGTACTTGCTGGTGCTTGGGAGCGTCTTGAAAACGGTAAGGCGGATATTGTTATCGCGCCAGATATGCATTTTCGTACCTCATCAGAAATTAATTCTAAATCGCTCTACAGCATTCAACATATTTATGTGGCTAGCCCATCCCATCCGATTCATCAAGAAGCAGAGCCGTTATCCGATGCGACGCGCGTTAAATATCGCGGTATTGCAATGGCGGATACTGCCCGTGAACGTCCGGTGATCACCGTACAATTGCTGGATAAGCAACAAAGGCTGACGGTTTCATCGATTGAAGATAAGCGTGCCGCGCTACTTGCTGGGCTTGGGGTGGCAACCATGCCATATCCAATGGTTGAACAGGATATTCGTGAAGGTCGTTTAAGAGTTGTGGGGGCAGAATATACCCACGAAACGAATATTATTATGGCGTGGCGACGAGATAATATGGGTGAGGCTAAATCTTGGTGCCTGCGCGAGATCCCGAAGTTATTTAGGTAACTTATTGATATTTATTATTATAATAATTTATTCACTGTGGTTAATTTTTTCTCTTAAAATTGATATTTTTAACTCACTTGAGTTATCACTTCAAAATAATTCAAGTTGTTGTTGCTAAGTTATGAATTTAGAGGCCGCCTAGCGGCTGTGGTGTGATAAAAGAGAAAGCTGACTACCAACATCCTTGTTAAAGTTCGGAAAATATATGTCATTGAAAGCCATTGCTAAAGAACTTGGGATTTCGGTAACAACCGTCAGCCGTGCATTAAACGGTTATGACGACGTATCGCAGGAGACACGACTTCGCGTGGAGGCGGAAGCAAAACGTAGAGATTACCGCCCCAATACATTTGCCCGTCGTTTGAAAATGGGAAAGATAGACGCTGTTGGCTTGGTTTTTCCAGTCAATGTCGCGCCTTTGGCGAGTAATGTGTTTCTCGATATGGTTGGGGAGCTTAGTCACGAATTGGCGCGGTATGAAATTGATTTATTGTTGATCGCGGATGATGAAGATGCGGACAATCATGGCTATATACGGATGGTACAAAGTCGTCGGGTTGATGCGTTAATTGTCGCACACACGTTGGATGACGATCCTCGTTTGAAGCAATTACTCTGCTCTGGTTTTCCTTTTTTGGCACTTGGTCGTAGTCAATTATCACAGCCTTATGCTTGGTTTGATTTTGATAACTATGCGGGCACCTATGAGGCTACCCGCTATTTAATTCATGAAGGGCATCAACGTATTGCGCTATTGGGGGAAAATAACCACCAAGCATTTATCACGCAGCGACGTAATGGTTATTTGGATGCTTTGCAGGAAGCCGGTCTGTCTGATAGTTTGTTGCGCCGCGTGCCACCAACTCGACGAGGTGGTTTTCAGGCGACACTGGAATTGTTACGCTTACCTGAACCTCCCACCGCTATTCTCACTGATTGCAACATTCATGGTGATGGTGCAGCGATGGCGCTTAGCCAACTTGGCCGTTTGACGGGAGAAAATGCTGTCTCGCTGGTGGTTTATGATGGATTACCACAAGACAGTATCATCGAGATACCCGTGGCATCAGTGATCCAATCTACCCGCCAGGGTGTTGGCTACCAGATTGCTGATATGGTACGGCGACTCATTGCTGGGGATGATTTAACATCTTTGCAGGTACTCTGGCAGCCTGAATTCTCACCAATCAAAACGGGTTAATGACCTTTTTCTAATCATGATAGTTTTTTAAGCAGATCACAGATCCGAAACGTTTTGGTTGTTATCCGAAACGTTTCGGATCAATAGTAAGGCATTCCCTATTATGGAGATGTCTTATGTCTGATTTTATTTTACGCTTACAAAGTGCAGTGACCGATGTGGTGATCAAAACCCATCCATTTGCAGAAATCATTTATTGGGGACCTCATCTAAGTCACTTTTCCCCGCAAGATGCGGCTTGCTTAACTCGTCCGGTTGCTAATGGTCGTCTGGATGTTGATTCTCCCGTCACCCTGATGGCTGAATTGGGGCATGGTTTGTTTGGTGCGCCAGGAATTGAAGGTCATCGTCAGGGATTGGATGCTTCACCGATATTTACGACAATTAAGGTGGAGCAGAATGAACAAAATTTAACCATTTTTAGTGAGGATAAACACGCGGGCTTACGCTTGTGTAGTGAAATTCAACTCGATAGCAGTGGGGTACTGAATGTTCGCCATGGCTTAACTAATTTACGTGAACAGCCTTGGCAGGTAGATCGCTTTGCCGTGACGTTACCTGTCGCCGAGCGAGCACGAGAAGTCATGGCTTTTCATGGCCGTTGGATCCGTGAATTTCAGCCTCATCGCCTGATCCTTGAACACGATAGCTTTGTGTTAGAGAACCGTCGTGGGAGAACATCCCATGAACATTTTCCCGCAATGATCACCGGTAGTCAGACTTTTAGCGAGATGCAAGGTGAAGTGTGGGGCGTACATTTGGGGTGGAGTGGCAACCATCGTCTGCGTGCTGAAGTGAAAACTGATGGGCGACGTTATCTTCAAGCGGAGGCGCTTTATCTGCCGGGGGAAACAGCGTTGGCGGAAGGTGAAACATTATGGACACCAAATCTCTACGGGAGCTATTCGGCACAAGGGCTGAACGGCATGAGTCAGCAGTTTCATCGTTACCTACGCGAGCAAATCATTCATTTTCCCGATAATAAGCCACGCCCTGTACATCTCAATACTTGGGAAGGTATCTATTTTGATCACGACCCACAATACATTATGCGGATGGCGGATGAAGCGGCACAACTGGGTGTTGAACGTTTTATTATTGATGATGGTTGGTTTAAAGGACGAAATGACGATTGGGCAGCACTTGGTGACTGGTATCTCGATGAAAAAAAATATCCTAATGGTCTAATGCCTGTTATTGAACACGTTAAGTCGCTTGGAATGGAATTTGGTATTTGGGTTGAGCCAGAAATGATTAACCCAGACTCAGATTTATATCGTTCACATCCTGATTGGGTATTGGCAATGCCCGGTTATGAGACATTAACTGGACGTCATCAGTATGTCCTTAATCTGAATATTCCGCAGGTTTTCGATTATTTGCTGGAGCGAATGAGTTGGCTTCTAGGTGAACATTTAGTGGATTACGTGAAGTGGGATATGAACCGTGAATTGGTTCAGCCGGGATATAACGGTAAAGCTGCGGCAGATGCACAAACTCGTCAGTTTTATCGCTTACTGGATACGCTAGTAGCACGTTTCCCTCATATTGAGTTTGAATCTTGCGCCTCGGGTGGTGGGCGGATTGACTATGAAGTATTGAAGCGTAGCCATCGCTTTTGGGCTTCTGATAATAATGATGCTTTGGAGCGCAATATTATCCAGCGCGGTATGAGTTATTTTTTCCCGCCGGAGGTAATGGGATCGCATATTGGTAATCGCTATTGTCACGCCACTTTTCGTCAGCACAGTATCACATTTCGTGGCTTAACTGCGTTGTTTGGTCATATGGGCTTAGAGATCGATCCTGTGAGCGCCGACCAACAGGAACGAGAGGGGTATAGAAAATACACCGCACTGCATAAGCAATGGCGAGATGTTATTCACCACGGTGTGCAGTGGCGAGTGGATATGCCGGATGCGACGACTCTCGCTCATGGTGTGGTTAGTCAGGACAAATGTCAGGCTATATTCCTCGTCAGCCAACTGGCGATGCCAGATTATAGCTTGATGGCACCGCTGCGAATATCTGGTTTGGAGCCAAGCGCTCGTTATCAACTGACACTGCTTGATCATCCGAACATTCAAATCACTGGCGAAGGTGGGCATACCATGCGTAAGTTGCCGGAATGGATGACGACGTCACAAACGGTGAGTGGTGAGTGGTTACAACAGGCAGGGCTGAGTTTGCCCATTCTCGATCCTGAAAGTGCCATTTTGATTGGTCTGCAACGGGTGTAATTATATTGGGCTGCGTAAAGTGGCCCTGAATAAGGAAGATAAAATGTCCATTAGCGCCAGCAATTATAAACGAAATCCCAACTTTTGGATTTTTGGGATGTTCTTTTTTCTCTACTTTTTCATTATGGCTACCTGCTTTCCATTCCTACCGATTTGGTTGTCGGATGTTATCGGTCTGAATAAAACGGAAACGGGTATTGTTTTTTCGAGTCTGTCTCTTTTCGCTATTTGTTTTCAGCCAGTATTGGGTTTAGTTTCTGATAAGTTGGGACTGAAAAAACACCTTATGTGGATCGTGACTATTTTGTTGGTGCTGATTGCACCCTTTTTCCTTTATGTTTTTGCACCTTTATTAAAAACGAATATCTGGCTAGGTGCCTTGAGTGGTGGGGCTTATATTGGTTTTGTTTTTTCTGCTGGTGCGGGAGCAATGGAAGCCTATATTGAACGAATTAGCCGTAACTCTGGATTTGAATATGGTAAAGCGCGGACTTTTGGCTGCCTCGGTTGGGCGTTATGTGCGACAACGGCGGGTATGCTTTTTAGCATTAATCCCGAATGGGTGTTTTGGATGGGATCGGCTGCCGCATTGTTGCTAGTGGTTCTTGTGGCAATTGCTAAACCGCAAACTAATCAAACCGCTCAGGTGATGGACTCTTTAGGTGCTAACCGTTCTGCTGTGGATTTTAAGAGCGCTATAAGGTTATTTCGTCAGCGTAAAATGTGGATGTTTATTTTGTATGTGGTCGGTGTAGCTTGTGTATATGACGTATTCGATCAACAGTTCGCGACTTTCTTTAAATCTTTTTTCACTACACCAGAAGCAGGGACTCGTGCTTTTGGTTTTGCGACGACTGCGGGTGAAATCTGTAATGCCATTATTATGTTTTGTTCGCCATGGATTATTAACCGTATTGGCGCTAAAAATACCTTGTTGATTGCGGGTATGGTGATGTCGGCTAGAATTATTGGTTCCTCTTTTGCGACGACAGCGGCTGAAGTTATTGCATTAAAAATGCTGCACGCGTTGGAAGTCCCGTTTCTTTTAGTGGGGGCTTTTAAATATATCACAGGTGTTTTTGATACCCGTTTGTCAGCAACGATTTATCTCGTTGGCTTTCAATTTTCAAAGCAAGTGTCTGCCATTTTCCTCTCTGCTTTTGCGGGTAATATGTATGACAGAATTGGTTTCCAAAATACTTATATGATCCTTGGCGGAATTGCACTGAGTATTACATTAATTTCGGCACTAACATTGTCAGGAAAATCGGCTGTGGAGAATAAGGATAATAAGGCTCTAGCGATGTAATTAAGGTGAAAGTATTTATTGTTCATTGAGTTGCTTTATCTGTTTGCCTTGTTTCAGTGATTGTCCTGTATATGATGATGTTATCGAATTTTAACCAAAGACGAGGGGTTGAGGGGATCGTAACAAATATCTCAAGGGACGAATTGGATTGCATTACAACAACCTCTTTCTACATTGTGGGGATTTTAAGATATACTTGGCTAAAATCTGACTTAGGAGAAATTAGAGAAATGTCGCAGAAATTGACCACGCTAAATGATGTAGCTGCACTAGCCGGTGTTTCTTACCAGACGGTTTCGCGTGTGATCAATAATTCTTCTGCGGTGGCGGAGAAAACACGGCTAAATGTATTTTCAGCGATGGAAACACTTAACTACATTCCAAATCAGGTCGCTCAAAAATTAGCCGGCAAACAAATATATACGCTGGGTCTCGCAACTACCGATCTTGCACTTCATGCACCGTCCAAAATTGCTTCTGCGATTAAAAAACAAGCTAATGAATTAGGCTATAGTGTGGTTATTTCAATGACTCAAGAGCTTGAGGCCGCTGCTGTAAAAAAAGCGGTTAATGAATTATTAGCTCAGCGAGTTGATGGCATTATTATTAATATTCCTCTAAATAATGAGCAGGCAATTGAAATTAATGAATTATGTTGCAATACATTTGTTGTCTTTCTTGATATTGACCCTGTAAGCCCATTACGTTCTATCATGACTAATTCGTTTGAAGGTGGAGTGCAAGGTGCTCGTCACTTAGTTGAGTTAGGGCATAAATCGATAGCGCTAATTCAAGGCCCTGAATCCTCAATTTCTTCCCAACTTAGATTGCAAGGTTGGATGAAAGTTTTAAATGCAGAAGATATTCAACCATTCTCGTTATTGCGAGGAGATTGGAGTGCCGAGTCAGGTTACCAGCTTGGCTGCCGATTAGTGGCTTATCCAAAAAAGCCTAGTGCTATTTTAGTTGCTAATGATCAAATGGCACTTGGTGTTTTACGTGCGTTACATGAGTCAGGAATTGATGTCCCCAATCAAATTTCGCTTATTGGCTATGATGATACTGACGATAGCGCTTATTTTTACCCACCTTTAACTACTATTAGGCAAGATTTTGATTTATTAGGCCGTAAAGCTGCTGAGTTTATGATCAATTTATTAGCGAAAAGTAATATTGCGCCAATCCAATCGGTTTTACCTACGGAGTTGGTTATTCGACAAACAACCTCTATATTCCAGCTCAACCATGAGTTGAATTCCTATAAACTAGCACAGCAATTACGTAATATTGCTAATAAATTAACCAATGCTTAAGCTGAACCTGCTCGCGCTAAAATTTTAACCATATCACTTAAATCACAATAAACTGTTCTCAAACTGTGAGCGGTTACCTTATTTTTAGATTATTGGCTTTACAATTTCAGTGTCTGTGACAATTTAATTAATAATGTGAGCGTATAACATTATTAATATAGAGGTCATCATGACAGTACAATATTTTCAACATCTCAGTTTGGCGCAAATACTTGCTCGTCGTGATTGGGAGAATCCTGCCACTATCGAGTTCAATCGGTTAGCTTCCCATACGCAGCTTCATAGCTGGCAAGAGCATGATGAGGCTAGAAAAGATAAGCCCTCAAAAAGTATTAAATTATTGAATGGAATTTGGAAGTTTAGTTATTTTACTGCCCCTGAAGCAGTGCCCGTAGAGTGGGTTAATCATGATTTGGCTGATGCAGATAATATTCATGTTCCTTCAAACTGGCAATTAATGGGATATGACAATCCTATTTATACTAACGTGACTTATCCGATACCAGTGACTCCACCTTTTGTCCCTATTGAAAATCCTACAGGATGTTATTCGCTCACATTTGATTTGGATGAGAGTGCTTTGCAACAGGGATATCAACATATTGTTTTTGATGGCGTTAACTCAGCCTTTTACCTTTGGTGTAACGGATGTTGGGTCGGTTATTCCCAAGATAGCCGTTTACCCGCAGAGTTCGATTTAAGTCAATATTTGAAAGTAGGTGAAAACCGCGTGGCAGTTATGGTATTGCGTTGGTGTGATGGTACTTATCTTGAAGATCAGGATATGTGGCGCATGAGTGGTATTTTCCGTGATGTTACTTTGCAACACAGAAGCTCGAGTTATATTTCTGACTATGGTGTACAGACTCATCTTAGTGACCGATTCACGATGGGAGAGGTCGTCGTGACTACATTTGTAAAGAGCGCTGTAGCCACTTTAGCGTCATTACAAGTACGAGCTGAGCTTTGGTATCAGGACACGCTGATAACGTCACAGCAATCCTATTTAGGTAGCGATACGGTTGATGAGCGGGGATGTTATGACGACCGAGTTACATTATCGTTGATGGTGAATAACCCACTGTTATGGAGCGCCGAAGCTCCTGAGCTTTATCGTTTAGTTCTCACTCTATTGGATAATAATAATCAGGCGATTGAATACGAAGCTTGTGATGTGGGAATGCGTAGTGTAACTATTTCTGATGGATTATTGCGTGTGAATGGCCAGCCTTTATTAATTCGTGGAACTAATCGACATGAGCATCATCCTGAAAATGGCCAAGTCATGGATGAAGCGACGATGCGCAAAGATATTTTGTTGATGAAGCAGAATAATTTTAATGCGGTTCGTTGTTCTCATTACCCGAATAATGCGCTGTGGTATAAACTTTGCGATCGTTTTGGCTTGTATGTCGTCGATGAAGCGAATATTGAAACCCACGGTATGACGCCAATGAATCGTCTTTCTGATGATCCTCAGTGGTTAAATGCCATGATGGCTAGAATAACGCGTTTGGTTATGAACCATCGCAATCACTCTTCAATTATTATTTGGTCATTAGGAAATGAATCGGGTTATGGCAGTAACCATAATGCGATGTATCAGTGGGTAAAACAGTATGACCCGAGCCGCCCTGTCCAGTATGAGGGAGGGGGGGCGAACACGCCGGCTACTGATATTATTTGTCCAATGTATTCTCGCGCAGAACAAGACCAACCATTTCCTGTGGTTCCTAAATGGGCGATTAAAAAATGGATTGGCATGCCTAATGAATCAAGACCATTGATATTGTGTGAATATGCGCATGCCATGGGAAATAGTTTGGGTGGTTTTGCGGATTATTGGGCTGCATTTCGTCAGTATCCTCGCTTACAGGGCGGTTTTGTTTGGGATTGGGTTGATCAAGCACTCACCAAATATGATGATGACGTTAGCTATTATGCTTACGGTGGTGATTTTAATGATACGCCTAATGACCGCCAATTTTGTTTAAATGGCTTAGTTTTCCCAGATAGAACTCCCCATCCTGCATTACATGAAGCCAAACATGCTCAGCAATTTTTCAATTTTGAGCTGAAAAGCAAAAATCCAGTCGAACTTAAAATTAGTAGTGATTTCCTTTTCCGTCATACAGATAACGAATTATTACGCTGGCGCTTTGAATGGAATGGCGAAACTGTGAATTCGGGGGAAATAGTGCTTGATATGGCTCCGCAGAGTGAGCAAATCATTACAATTGGCGAATATCCGCAAATCAGTGGTGTGGGAGAACTATGGCTAACGGTTGAGGTTGTTCAGCCACGAGCAACAGCGTGGTCGCAGGCGAACTTAAAAACTGCATGGCAACAATGGCCGCTATTATCCCAGTTAGCAACACTTCCGACAATCAAGTCCGTGCAATCGGCGTTGATTGAAGAACAAGATGATAATGTCAGCATTATGATTGATAACTCTCGCTGGGTATTTAATCGCCGTACCGCAGAGCTGGTTCAATGGTGGAAAAATGAGCGTGCTGGGCTGCTATCACCGCTTAGTGATAATTTTGCTCGTGCGCCGCTTGATAATGATATTGGTATTAGTGAAGTTGACCGTATCGATCCTAATGCATGGGTGGAACGCTGGAAGCGTGAAGGACACTACCAACTGACAGCATCAGTTGGTCATTTTTGTGTTGATCATTTGAGTGATGGTGTTTTGGTGCGTACGACGCATCATTATAAAGCATTTGGTCATTGCCTGTTTATTAGCCATAAAAACTATAGATTAACGGCTAATGACAATATGTCTATTGATATCAGCGTTGATATTGCAGCAGGGCACACACAACCGGCGAGAATAGGCCTTACGTGCTGTTTGGCATCGACACCAGTTTCTGTTTCATGGTTGGGTAAAGGGCCATTTGAAAACTATCCAGATAGAAAAAGTGCCGCATTATTTGGCTCATGGACACTTCCCCTTGAAGAGTTGCATACCGATTATATTTTCCCTTCAGAGAATGGCTTGCGTTGCGATACTCGTCAATTATCAATTGGTGAACATCAATTCTTTGGACAATTCCATTTTGGTGTTAGTCAGTATAGCCAACGGCAGCTAACGGAAACATCACACCGACATTTGTTACAACCTGAACAAGGATGTTGGATTAACTTAGATGGCTGGCATATGGGAATTGGTGGCGATGATTCATGGAGTCCGAGTGTTAGCCCACAATACTTGTTATCAGAAAGTCACTATCAATATTGTATTGATTGGCATCATCAGGGCTGATTCGTCGCTACCTAAAAGGACTCTATATTATGTATTATTTAAAAAATAAGAATTTCTGGTTATTTGGTAGCTTCTTCTTTTTCTACTTTTTTATTATGGGGGCTTATTTCCCATTTTTCCCTATTTGGTTAGCGGATGTTAATCAGGTGACGAAAGCGGAAACAGGTATAATTTTTGCCAGTATTTCTTTGTGTTCGCTGATTTTCCAGCCCGTATTTGGTGTGATGTCAGATAAATTGGGTTTGAAGAAAAATTTAATGTGGATCATCACGGGCATGTTGGTGATGTTTGGCCCATTTTTCATTTATGTCTTCGGGCCATTACTCAAAATTAATATCTATTTAGCTTCAGTTGTTGGCGGAATTTATTTAGGGTTTATCTATAACGGCGGAGCCCCCGTTATAGAAGCTTATATTGAAAAAGTTAGCCGTAGGAGCTCTTTTGAGTTTGGTCGAGCTCGGTTATTTGGTTGTATTGGCTGGGCTATTTGCGCCTCGATAGCCGGTATCATGATGACGATTAATGACCAATTTGTTTTTTGGATGGGGTCAGTTTGTGCCATTTTGCTGGCCATATTACTTTATTTTGCTAAGCCTGAAGCAAATAGCAGTGCTCAGGTGGCTGATGAACTGGGTGCAAATAAAAAGCCAGTTACCTTAAAACTCATCTTCTTATTATTTAAAGATCCAAAACTATGGTTTCTCAGTCTGTTTGTCATCGGTGTTTCTTGTACATATGATGTTTTTGATCAACAGTTTGCGAATTTTTTCGTCGGTTTTTTTGATAATCGAAATCAAGGTATTCGTGTATTTGGTTATGTCACAACTTTAGGTGAATTATTAAATGCGACTATTATGTTTTTTGCGCCCGCAATCATTAATCGTATCGGGGCAAAAAATGGTTTGCTAATCGCAGGTATGATTATGGCAATCCGTATATTGGGGTCAGCAATTGCCTCATCTGCTGTTGAAGTGGTTATTCTCAAAACGTTACATATGTTTGAAGTGCCATTCTTGATTGTGGGTTGCTTTAAATATATTACGACAGTATTCGAGGTTCGGTTTTCAGCGACTATCTACTTAGTTTGTTTTTGTTTCTTTAAACAGTTGTCAATTATGGTTATGTCTGTTTTTACGGGGCAGTTATATGAAAGTGTTGGCTTTCAAGGAACCTATCTTATTTTAGGGTGTATTGCTTTGACCTTCACTATTATTTCATTTTTTACATTAACATCACCTGCGAAGGCGAGATATGCTAAATCGCCACGTAGTTAAATAATATACAAAAAAACACCTCCCGAGGGAGGTGTAAATAAAAACAAATGAATACAAATCAATAAGGTAATTATGAGGGTACTGATTCTTTGGTTACCATTTCTTACCAAGTAAGAAATCGAGACTAAATTTACCTGGGCCTGTCACTGCTAATAACAGATAACCGCCCGCGATAGTAAAGTTTTTCATGAACATGGTACTGTTTGCGCCCACACTAAAATCTGCGTGGAATAATAAAGCAGTCAACACCGTGAAACCGGCAGTGAACAGAGCCGTTGTACGCGTTAATAAACCTAAAAGAACGGCAATACCACCACCGAGTTCAAGCAAAATAGTGAGCGGCAGTAAAAAGCCAGGCACGCCCATCGCTTGCATATAAGCTTGTGTGCCTGCATAGGCATCACCTAATTTACCGTAACCTGCCACAATAAACAGAATTGGCATCATAATACGAGCAAGTAATATCGCACTACTTTCTAAATTTTTCATTGAATCTCTCCGGACTAAATAGGTTTTAAATATAAAATAATTGCGATATAAGTCGCGTTATACGGTAATTTTCAGCACAAAAAGGTGAGAATTATTTGATGAAGCTATAATAGCGAATAGGTTATTCAATAAAAAGCAAAGGTTATTAACAATGAAGTACAAAAAAATTGAATGAGATGAGACGTATAAAAAGCCTTTTTTAAAAGGCTTTTTATAACTAATTGAATTAAAACGATTAAATTTTATTTGTTACTTGCTTTTATAGCACCTTGTACTGTTCTGACAAGGCTCCATGTTGCGATTGCTTTTTTTCCTAATGAAAAAAATTGTTTTGGGCGTTTGAGGGTATAAATAGAAATAAGCCCAGTGACAGCAATAAATATCGGCTTAAAGGTGACTATCGTTTGCCAAGCGCGATCATAAGGAGCGGTAGCCTGTAACCAATCACGCGAACTTATCGCTAGGTCAAGTCGCTGTTGCTCTATTTCTTTCACTAATTGTTGCTTTCTTTGTGCTAATAACTGATTTTTACTTTTGCTCATCATCTGCTCCTGTTAATGCCTTGGAGTCATGACTTAGTTGTTCACGTGTGGAGCCTAGTAGCGTGGATTGCTTGGCTTTTTTTAGCGTCCATATGGCAAAAATAATAGCGAGTAGAATGAGACTACCCGTGGTAATAGCGAGAGCTTGATAACGGTAAATGGGGTCAACAGACCAGAAAATAAGGCCAATAAGGCACATTAGACCAAATGCCGTAAAAAGAAGAGTGATCCCAACCAATAACATTAATTGGATAAGGTTAACTTTTTCTTCTTCTAATTCGACAGCGATGAGCTGAATGCGAGTTTCGACCATTTTAACGCCGATACTCGCAATTCTTTGTAGTGAGTCAAGGACCCCTTTACCGGGGCCCTGACGTTGCGGTTGTTGTTCCGTTTGTTTCATAACAATTCGTTATTAACGTTTAGCGAGAAGAACGCCAAGAACAACACCGACTGCTGCACCAATACCAATACCCGTCCATGGATTTTCACGGACATAGTTATCAGCACGGCCCGCAATCTCTTTCGTCTGTTCAGTGATGCGTTCGCTCGCTTGGCTAAGCTTTGCTCTTGATGAATAGAGCGCATCCTGTGCTTTGGATTTTAGGCTTTCAATTTCTTCTTTCGATTTGTTTCCAGTGTCGTTTAACATTGCTTCGAGAGAGTCGGCCAGCGATCTTAGTTCAACGCGTAGATCTTCAGATGAATGATTTGATGACATATTAGAACCTCCTATCAATAGAAAAAATATCTTAACTCCATTAACAATAGTCATTTTTTTGCTAAGTGCAATGGGGTATATCCTGATTTCATGTTTAAAATCTAAAAAAATAAAAAAATTTACAATTAGAAAATAAAGTATGTAATCAAATAGTTAAATATAGGGAGTGGGAGAAGTGATAGTAGGTTAAATAAGACAAGGTAAAAGTATGTAAAATAAAGGTGTGGGAGCGTTAAAATCGGCCCCCACAAGAGAATTAGCCAGCTTTCTTACCGGAAAGTTTTTTCTTAACCACAACAGCAATACTGCCGACAAGGCCAATAATCAACAGTCCAACAGGGATCAACATCAGTACATTCATTATGCGATGTTCATATTGTAAGAAAATTGGACTTTTGCCGAATCCATAACCGATTGCGGTTAAAATCAATACCCATAATAAGCCACTGAGCCAGTTGAATATTTGAAAACGACCATTTTTCAATCCTGCGAGGCCAGCAATAGTTGGCAGCAAGGTTCTAACGAACGCTAAAAAACGACCTATTAGGAGAGCGGCAAGGCCATGGCGGTGGAATAAACTATAGGCGCGCTGGTGGTAGTGTTCGGGGAGGTGTGAGAGCCAACCTTTAACCAATTTTGTATTTCCAAGCCATCGCCCCTGTATATAACCGACCCAACAGCCTAAACTTGCGCCTGCGGTTAATATTACAATAGTTAGCGGGTAGCTCAACGTACCTTTAGCAATCAAAACACCAACTAAAATCAATAAGCTATCTCCGGGTAAAAATGCGGCCGGAAGAACTCCATTTTCAAGAAAGAGAATAGAGAACAGCATAAAATAAATAGCCCATACTAAAGACGGGTTAGATAGAGTGACATAATCTTGGTGCCAAAGGGCAAAAAAAAGTTCTTTAACTAATTCCATTAATGTTTCCTAAACGGCAATAACAGCAACAAACTTGTTGTTGGGCAGGGAGAAATGGATTAAGTGGATACCTGAGTGAAACTCGCGTTTCCGCAGGCTGTTAGTTTTAAAGCACGCCCACTTTAACAAAACAGAAAATAACTAAACAGTAAATTTTAAGCTTATTTTTAGTATTCATTTAAGTTTCGGGTGTTTTTTACAATTTCTCTCTCTTTTTTGGTTAAACGTAAAGTACCTAAAAAATACGTTTAGAGCTATAGTTTGTCCGAAAAAGTCGGAAAAAATCACTTAATTTGCTATTTATCGATCCAAATATTTTTTGAATTGTTACTTTGTACTTATTGCATTTTAAGACTATTTACATTATCTTCACTGGCAGCAAAGGGGAGTAACTTCTTTCTTGTCGGTTTATCGTCATTACGGTGCACACATTGCGCCCGGTAGCCGAGCACCACATTCTAACCATCAGGTTATTTGTGTTGTAAGTGAGACCTTGCCAGAAGGCGAGGTTTGCACATTGTTTACAACCAAAAGATAACTTCTTGAGGTTAAAGCATTTTAAGCGGCTGATGTCTTCTGGATATCAGCCGTTTTTTTTGTATTAAAGGGAAAGGAAATGAACTCTGTAGGTAACCCAATATTATGGGGTAGTTTTGCGGTCATTATTTTAGCTATGCTGCTTGTTGATCTTTTTTGGCAAGGAAAGCATAAAGGTCAAGCGATGTCGATGAAACAGGCAGCTAGCTGGAGTATTGTCTGGGTTACGTTATCGCTTATTTTTGCGGGTGGTTTGTGGTGGTATTTCAATGACACTGTTGGTCGTGAGTTTGCAGATAGCCAAACCATGGCTTTCCTCACCGGTTATTTATTAGAAAAAGCATTGGCAGTTGATAACGTATTTGTTTGGTTAATGCTCTTTAGTTATTTTGCTATTCCTGCGACTTTACAACGACGTGTACTGGTTTACGGTGTGTTAGGTGCGATTGTCCTGCGTACTATTATGATTTTCGCAGGCAGTTGGTTGGTCATGCAATTTAGTTGGATTTTATATATCTTCGGGCTATTTTTACTCTTTACTGGGCTTAAAATGGCGTTTTCAAAAGAAGATGATTCACCCATTAATGACAAGCCGTTAGTCCGATGGGTTCGTTCACACTTGCGTATGACTGACGAACTTCATGGTGAAAAGTTTTTTATTAAACAAAACGGCGTATTAATTGCGACGCCATTAATTTTAGTTTTGATATTGGTTGAAATCAGTGATGTTATTTTTGCTGTAGACAGCATACCGGCTATTTTTGCCGTCACAACTGACCCATTCATTGTTTTAACCTCTAACTTATTTGCCATTTTAGGTTTACGTGCAATGTACTTCTTGCTGGCTGGCGTTGCAGAGAAATTCACGATGTTGAAGTATGGTTTAGCGGTAATTTTAAGCTTTATCGGTGTGAAAATGTTGTTGATGGATATTTATCATATTCCAACGGCAATCTCTTTAGGCACGATTGCTGCAATTTTAGTACTGACATTGGTTATCAATACCATTGTGAATAAACGCAACGAATCTAATCGTTAATAAAATTGTTTTTAAGATTAAGCACCCTAACGGTAACGTAGGGTGCTTTTTTTGTTTTAACTCGCTGAAAAATATCATTCATTTTCTATTACGTCATTCTACTATAAGAAACAAAACTCTATTGCGATCACAGTTGTGTAAAATATTTGTTAAACAAATTAAATCATTGTGTATATTTTGGATAATAGCCTTTTCAGGCGATTATTATTCCTTATACTGGCGCAGAGGCAGTTGATGTTTCATGCTTATTTTTGTAACGATTTATTCGCTATGGAAAGCCATAAATCTAATGAATAATGAATTTATATCCATTAAAGAAATGCTTACTTAGCTCTTCTGAGTCAATAAGCATTACTGTACGGATTTAATTAAAATGTGTTGAATTCAAACAAAAATTGACCATGAATATTAACTTCTTAGCAAACACATCTAATTCATAATAAAAGATAAATAATATAGGTCTACTATGGAAACAAACAAAGCAGGGTTATGGCGAGTAATTACTCATGGCAGTTTGGTTAAACAAATTCTTGTTGCCCTTATTGCTGGTATGTTACTGGCATGGTTGTGGCCATCAGCGGCTAAGAACGTTGCGCTGTTGGGCGATTTATTTGTAAGTGCATTAAAAGCTGTTGCACCAATATTAGTTTGGGTATTAGTGATGTCTTCAATTGCTAATCACCGACAAGGTCAAAAAACGAATATTCGTCCAATTTTAGTGCTTTATATTTTAGGTACTTTTTTTGCGGCTGTTGTGGCGGTTATTGGCTCATTCCTTTTCCCATCGAGCTTAGTGTTAGCGGTTGGTGATACACAGTTAAATCCCCCAGGAAATATTGCTGAGGTATTGAAAGGATTATTAGTCAATGTGTTTGCTAACCCCGTTGATGCACTAATTAAAGGTAACTATATTGGGATTTTGGCATGGGCAGTTGGGCTTGGTATTGCTTTACGTCATGCAAATGAGACGACTAAGAACGTGATCCATGACTTATCGAACGCAGTTACGCAATTGGTTCGCGTTGTGATAAGGCTTGCCCCTTTAGGTATTTTTGGTCTCGTTTCTTCTACAATAGCGATAACCGGTTTTGAAACCTTAAAAGGTTACTTCCACGTTCTTGCTGTTCTCATTGGTTGTATGTTGGTAGTAGCATTCATTGTTAACCCGCTGATTGTCTATTGGAAAATGAGACGCAATCCGTTCCCATTAGTATTTGCTTGTTTACGTGAAAGTGGTGTGACAGCATTCTTTACTCGAAGCTCTGCGGCTAATATTCCTGTAAATATGGGCATGTGTCGCCGTATGAATTTGCATGAAGATACTTATTCTGTCTCTATTCCGCTTGGCGCAACCATTAATATGGCGGGTGCAGCGGTGACCATTACTGTGCTGACATTGGCTGCCGTAAATACTCTTAATATTCCTGTTGATATCCCAACTGCATTGTTATTAAGTGTAGTCGCTGCGGTTTGTGCTTGTGGCGCGTCGGGTGTAGCGGGTGGGTCATTACTGCTTATTCCATTGGCGTGTAATATGTTTGGAATTTCCAACGAAATTGCCATGCAAGTAGTCGCAGTAGGTGTAATGATTGGCGTACTGCAAGATTCAGCAGAAACAGCGCTGAATTCATCAACGGATGTCTTATTCACTGCGGCAGTCTGTTTGGCGGAAGATGAGCGTTTGGCTGATTCAGAAGCCCAGTTATCTCATCGTGATTAATATTGCTAATTGATATTACAAATAAATATCTTGAATTAATAAACCCGCCTTTAAAAGCGGGTTTTGTGTAATTTATGGGTACTCTCATCATTTTCAATAGGGGTTTATATTGAGCTATAAAACTAAATGATAAATATTTTCGGTATCCACAATTTTTCCTGTGAATTCAAAACCAAATGACTGATATAAATTTTTTGCTACTATATTTTTTTCATCAAGCCCTAGTGTGACTGATTTAATTCCTTCTGAACTAAAAAAATTTAGTATCGCATTAAATGATTTTTTCCCTAAACCTCTTCCAATAAATTTATAATCAAGCATATATCTACAAAGCATAACTTCTTTTAGATTGTTAATATCTGTTTTATACATAAAAAAGCCGATTAAAGTATCGTTATAATATAATGACTTAGGGTGAAAGTTTGGGAAGTAACTCGCTTCTGCAATTGATGTTGCATTACAACAGATATAGTCTTCTAGTACAGTGGCAACGCCATCTGAATTAGATGTTAATTCACACACATCAAACAAATTGCCTTGGTTGATGCCATTTATATTAATCATATAACTACTATTCTTAATAGAGTCGTTGATTCGTTTCAATGAAATATTCAATGTTTGTTGTTTTTTTAGTCGTTGGTCCGAAGAATTACATCCCATTTAATATAAGACATTAAATTTAAAGAATTTGCTAATGCTAAGGATGCATTATTATCTAACTGACATCTATACTGTGGCTGGTACCCTTTTTCTAATGCTATCTGACAAATCGCGAGTACTAATTCGCGAGCATAGCCTTTTCCACGTTGCTCAGATAAGGTTAAAACACCTAAGTCAGCGATACTTGCCTCTTCATCCCAAGGATACATACTTGCGACTGCTACTAATTGCCCATTAGAAAATAGACCATAGACTAGCCAATGTTCAAGCTCGACAGAAGCGCCGTCTAAGTCTTCTTCACTGGAGGCTTCACAAAAAGATTGAAATATTTTTGTATCCGCATCTGTTAATGCACGAATGTAATAGGGAACTTTTTTGAGTCGTAGTGCTGATAGTGCCTCTTGGCTAAAATAAAAAAACTGATCTGCTCCATACCATCGGTCAGCTAGGTGTTTTCGCAATGGTTCTGCGGTTTCTTGGGTTAACTCTGTGTTAATAGATAATTCAGCGTATAATTGCGGGTGTAATGAAAGCCAATACTTATTTTGATCTTGAATCGCCACAGCTAAATAATCTTCATCTAAATGAGGGTTCACATACACAGCGAAATCATGTTGATTTAAATAACATTTACCGGAAGTTTTCTCTTTTAGCCAATATGTAGCCACATTATTATTAATCATTGTGGATATAGAGTTCCTTATATTGAGTCAAAATTATGTCGGTAATATCATAAGCGATCTTTTGTGTATCTAAATTTTCAATATTACCTAAGACGGCAACACTCAAGCCTAAGGAAGGTATGCGTAAAAAATAGGTAGCATAGCCAGCCCATCCCCCTGAATGTTCAAAATGTGAGATACCGAAGTGTTGTGAGATAATGATTCCATAGGCATATTGCTCGTGGTTTTTAATGGTTTTGCCTGTGATATGTTTAGGGGGTAATGCTTGAAGCATCTTTTCGACAAGCGCTTTACCGCCAACTTTTCCACTGGCAAAGTTTTCACCCCATTTCATTAAATCTGAGGCAGTAGAATGAACTGCACCATCACCCGTTTGAGTCCATAAGCTCTCATATAATTGATAGCTGAATTTACTATCTTTACGATAACCTCGAGCAATCATAGTTTGAACTGGATACGATTCTACGATGAAGGAGTTATCCATTTTTAAAGGGCTAAATATGTGTTCTTGGGCAAAATCTTTATAGCTTTGGCCACTGACTCGTTCAATAATAATGGACAATAAAAAATAGCCAGTATTGCTATAATCAAACTGAGTCCCTACTTGATAAAGGGGAACGGGGTAGGCAACTAAATCAGCTAAACTCTCTTCTGGCCCTAACGGATCTGAATAATCAATCTGCTTGTCTAAGGCTAATTCTATGTAATCGACCATTCCACCAATATGATAAATTAAGTCTTGAATGGTAATATCATTAGCATATTCAGGAAGTTCGGGTAAATATTTTGTGATTGGGTCGTGTAAAGCAAGCTTGTTACCTTGTTCTAACAGCAAGATAGAGAAAGCGGTGAATTGCTTTGATATAGAAGCTAGATTAAAAATACTATCAATTGTTAGTCTTTTTTTCTCTTCAAGATCAGCGAATCCAAGACTACCTGAATAAGATTCTCCCTGATCAAATTTTGCCATATAAGTAAAACCCGGCCCATCTGTTATAAGTTGTTGTTCCCATTCAGAAAATTTTTGCTTTGTATCGTTATATTTCATATGCCCTATATTTGAATCAATATTCAATTTATTTTTCCTCATTATTTCATTCTCAAAAGTATCGGACATAATAAATTAAGAGAATCGACAATCTAAATTAGAGGCAACACAAATCATTTTGTACTATCTTCAAAATCTACTCGAACGATTAAATCCGCTACAGGCTGCAATGATACAACTTCAAGTTAACTTTAAGTCAAGTTGAAAATGTAGAAACAGATGAGGTTTCATATTATTGGCTCTATTCATCATATAGGCACTGCACTAATCGAAGCTTTAGTTTTCAAGTTAATGCCTTCGTAGGTACAGATTCTTCATTGATGCAGCCAATGACTACTTTGCTATCAGACTAGTAGCATCCACTTTGTGTTCAAGGTTAATAGTAACTTTGAATATTTCTAGTTGGTGGCAAAAATAACGGATGGTTTCGTGGAATTTTTCTTTGCCTAGAGTTGATTTTGTTACAACGGTTTATGTGTGTGTTACAACGTTGCTAGGCTATATAGCATGATAGAAGCACTTTTGATGGCTACAGATATACTTTATTTTATTGTTTCAATTAGCTAAGCAATTGGTTTTCGAATTCATCGAATAAGATTGTTGAGTTTGAGATGTTAATGCTTATGAGTAATGTAAAAAGAAAGGTAACTGGGCTTATGAAGATAAAAAATCATAAACTGCAATGTAATATGACTTTATTCTTAATGATTTATTACATTATACAATGGTGTTAATCGTTAATTATCAGAATTTCTATCATATGGTTTTTTATGTCAATCTTCATTTAAATGAAAGCTTGGATAGGAAAATATAGTTTATTTTTACTCAATTTAATGATGAAGGGATCTTCTATTTGAATTTTTTTTATGTTCTTTAATTTTAATGTGTTTTTTTTGAGATTATTCTTATGCTATATAATCATGTTTTTTTTTGTTATTTATTCGTTTGAGATCACATTTATTTATTCTAAACTCGGTTTTTATATTGAATTATTTTAACTTTACATCAGCGTTTTTTCATTTAATTTACATTATTAATGTAATAATTAAACGATTTTTCTTTTATTTTGGTTTTTTTTATTAATTTTAAAGTATAAAAAAATAACCTTATTTTATTTATCCAAAGATATTAGAGTAAAATATTTAGAATAAAAATTTGTGGCTATCCTTTTACTGCTAATCAATATTAATAACACTGCATTATTGCAGCATAAAGCATTAGTTTTAACTCATTTAATGAGTAATTCGTATCTGGTTGTAATTTAAGGAATAATTCAAATATACGCTTATTTGGTGTGTTTTTGATCGTAATTAACGATTAGTTGACAATTTTTGATAGGTTTAATCTATCAAAAATGACTTATTATGATGCAATAAACGATTTTACTAACAAGACACCAAAAGCTAAATTGTGCTTCAAGGAATAATCCTTAACTTAAATAGAGGTGAATATGAAAAAGGCCACCTTATTAAATTCAAGTGACCATGATTTTGACAGTATGGTAGGAGATTACCTTAGGGCAACACGTGTTAATAAAGGGTTAACAGGAAAGGAGTTAGGAACTGTGATGCATATGAGCCAACAACAAATCTCACGTTATGAGCGTGGAAGAAATAAAGTATCGTTGGATTTTATTTTTAATTATGTCACGGTTTTAGGTTTACCAATGTCGCATTTTTTTAATTATATTGACGTTAAGTTACAGTCGTCAGAAATACAGTCAGCTATTGACAATAAATATTGCACTTCATTTAATCCTTTTGAAGCTTATTTGGCTGATATTGAATACTTAAGTATTCGGTAATGAATCTGAGTTACTTATTATATGAATAATAGGCTATTTTAAAAGTCCACATAAAAAATATAGAGTTTTATTTGTTTTTTACATTATTGATGATAAGTATTTTTACGTTATGGCACAGTTTTTACTTTGATATAAATAGTTCATATTTTAAATGAATATATAAAACATGCTCAATTATTTTTATCGGAGTAAAGGAAAGAGCATATGCTCAATGTGCTTATTGTCGTTAACACGGGTTTCCATATTTATTCGATTTTAATAAATAGAATGAAATGTAACTTTGCGGATTTTATTGCGACGGTATCGCCTATTTCCTTGGCCGTACTTACATTTTATTTTTGGCGATATTAGACAAAAGAGAGAACACTCATCATGCACAGGATTTTCGGGTTTTTATTACTGATATTGTCTGCATCCGTATTAGCGGAAGGCAGTATCTCACAAGGCGGTATTTATTTAGGTACAACCCGAGTAGTGTTTAATTCGAATGAGAAAGCTGCTGTATTTACTGCGAATAATTCGTCTGCAACAGATACATGGTTAATTCGCTCTTGGGCTTCACCGTATGAAAAAACGGGCAAAGAAGTGACAGAAGATGATGCAGTGGAAAGCTTTGTTATCACGCCACCCTTGTACCGTCTAGATCCAAATTCATCTGTGCAATTACGAGTGAATCGGGCGGGGGGAGCATTACCTGAAGACCGATAGTCAGTTTTTTATATCAATGTTCTAGCAATACCGCCAAAGCCGAAAGATGCCAAAGGCAGTGTTATTCAATTCGCACTGAATACGCAAATTAAATTATTTTACCGACCGCAGTCTCTAAGTGATGAGCGTGCGTTGGTGGAAGCATATGGTGGTGTGAATGTTAAATTGAATGGCAATACCCTAATGCTGAGTAACCCATCGCCGTACTACTTGACACTGACCAATATTATTTTAAATGACACAACCACCCTGACTCCTGCAGATCCAATGATACCGCCATTTGGCAGTATTGCGGTTGAGTCAACGGTAAAGAGTGGCACTGTCTCTTATCAAACTATCAATGATTTTGGTGGTAAGACAAACAAGGTTAGTAAAGCCTTTTAATGATGGTGGGCTAGTTGCTTTGATGTGGTAAGCCCCTGAACTCTGAACACAACCTAAGAGAATAATAATGAAATGGCGAATTTTAATCCATCAGGGAAAGATAAGCTTATCGTGTGCATTGGCGTTTGGGGGATTTATTGTTCAGGGTGTTGCAGAAGAGGCATTAGATTTTGACATTGGTTTTTACAGTTCTCAGACAAAGCTGAATCAACATCTTTCAATTTAGATTATTTTGCCAAATCTGGCGGAATGTTTCCAGGCGAATACGATGTCACCGTATATGTCAATGATAAGAAAGTTGACCAACGTCCAGTAAGTTTTGTCGCTAGCGAAAGAGATCCTGGTGTATTACAAGCGGTTATTACTCCGCAATTACTGGAGGCGTGGGGCATTGAGTCAGATAAAACTCTGCATGCTTTACCTGTTGAAACAGTACCTACTGCTCAAGACAAGGGCGCTAGGGGTACAGAAGATGAAATGGGCCTTCGAGGAGGAATATCCGAATGGGTTCCTGAATCTAAAGAGGTTTTTAATTATCAAGATGGTTCATTAAAAATCACCGTTCCACAGGCTTACATTACGCCACCAGGATGGCTTCGCACACCGCCATCAACATGGGAACAGGGGGTTCCTGCGTTAATGGTTAACTACGATTATTCTGGTTCTAGCATGAACAATAACTCGGATGGAACTTATCGTTTTGATTTTTTAAATTTGAGTGGTTTGTTGAATATTATGGGGTGGCGAGTTCGGAATGATATGAATTATGCCACCAGTTCAACAGGGCATTCTAAATGGAACGTACTAAATACGTATTTGCAACACGATTATAGTTTTTGGCAAGGCGGGCAACTTACGGTGGGACAGACGTCTACCGACGGTAATATTCTAGAAAGCATCCCATTCGAAGGGGTGATGTTGCAGTCTGATGACTCTATGTTAAATCCGGATTTAGGCGGCTTTGCTCCAGTCGTTAGTGGTATTGCGAATAGTAATGCGGTGGTATCGGTGTATCAAGGGAATTCGTTGATATTTCAACAAAATGTCCCACCAGGGCCTTTTGAATTCAAAGACTTAACTCGTAACTATAACGGGGATATGGATATTGAGATCCGAGAGTCGGACGGTACCATTCGCCGCTATACCCAAGCCAGTGCACAAGTACCGATTTTGGTGCGCCAAGGTCGAACATATTACAACTTAGCGACGGGGCGTTACCACGTGGAAAGTCTGAATAGTAACAGTATGAGTAAGGACTTTGCGCTAGGGTCGTTAGCTTGGGGAGCAACGAATAGTACGACGCTCTATAGTGGCAGTATTTTGAGTAAAGATTATGCAACATTGTCTTTAGGTGTAGGGCAATACCTGCCAGTTATTGGAGCAATATCGGCGGATGTAATCTATTCCGATGCACGTTTTCCTGGGAATTACGGTACCAAGAGGGGACAAGCATACCGATTATCCTATTCACGAGCTTTTGACGAGACATCAGTTAACTTGATGGCATACCGCTATGCAACCAGTGATTACTACACTTTCAGTGAAGCATTGAGGGTTGACCCTCGGGTTTTTACTGCGGGGGATGAGGATAATCGAAAACATCAACGCTCTCGCCTTCAAATGTCACTCTCTCAAGGTTTAGGCGATTATGGGTCTGCATCTTTATCGGGTAGCCGGGACGATTACTGGAACCAGTCCGGTTACAGTGAAAATTGGTCAGTAAGTTACAGTAAAAGTATTAATCAAGTGTCTATTTCTCTCGCTGGTGGCATCAATCGTTCCCCTGGTAGCGGTACAGATAAAACGTTTTCATTGACGATGTCTACTTCCTTTGGGGATTGGTTAGGCTCAAGTAACACATCAGTGAATTACGCAATGTATGGCTATAACAATCGTGTACAACACAACGTGGGGCTGAACGGTAGTTTCTTTGATGACAGCCGCTTAAATTATTCAGTATCAGAAGGGTGGGATAACCAGGATCAAGGTGCAAATACCAATACGAGCCTGGGGTATAACGCCGCTTATGGAAACATGAATGTAGGTTATGGTCGCCAACGTGATGCATGGCAGACCAATTACGGTATCAGTGGGGGAGTGATTGTGCATCCTGACGGTGTGACATTATCACAACCATTATCATTTGAAAGTGCCATGGCATTAGTGGAAATTCCGGGAGCATCAGGTGTGGGTATGTCTCACGGTAATATTCAAACTGATTGGTTTGGGAATGCCGTTGTACCGAATCTTATCCCCTACGCCCGTAACGAAGTGTCTATTAATGTGGCGAGTTTACCTGAGAACGTGGAAATTCGTAATAACAATGCAGTGCTTATTCCTTCGAAAGGCGCACTAGTAAAAGTGCCATTTGATGCTGAAGTGGGCCGTCGCGTGTTATTGAAATTATTACATCAGGGGAAGCCGTTACCATTTGGTACGGTTGTGACTGTGAATACCAAAGGAACTACTCGTACTGGGATTGTTGCTGAGAAAGGCAAAGTGTACTTGTCGGGTCTTGCTAACAGCGGCGTCTTACAGGCCAAGTGGGGCAAGTATGATGACGAGGGGTGTGAAGGGGAATTCACATTACCGGAAGAAGACGGAACATTTACGGAGGAGACGGTGCAATGTCAATAGTGAATTCATTACTTAAATCTACACCGAAAATATCGCGTTTACTGTTGACATTATTGATGACAAGCACGGCATCCATGGCGATATCAACAGTCAGTCTAGCAGACACTATTAATCGTAATTTTACTGTGTCCTTTGGTACACAGACGATTAGTGCTCCCGTACGAGTGAGCAGTGTTCATCCTATTGTCTCGAAGATGGTGAGTTTACCTGCGGTTAATTGTGGATCATGCCGAGGCAATATCAATGACTACACCTATAGCGTGGAGTGGGTTTCTGACCAAGCTTATTTGGATGTTGAACGTACAAATTTGATAGCCAGTAATGGTGGTGGCGGTTCACAAGTCTGGGTATTTCGTCCATCAGCTTACACTACGGGAGTGGTGCGTAATATTGAAACTATGATACGCCATAAAGGCAGTATAGGGGGAACAAACTGCGATCCCTTGAGCTTATCGAATGATTTTTACCAGTGCAAGCTGACGAATAAAAACGGTAATGCATTTCCTGCAATAGAGCTGGAGGTGGGGTTACTGATTATCGGAAATGATGTTCAGCCGGGTGATATTTCTACGCTTGATCGTGAGTTATTGAGCCGCGTGGTGACCTTTAAAAAAGGTGATGTCGAAATTGCTAAATATAAAGACGTAGTGAAAGTGATGGGAAATACCACGTTGGCATCTTGCAATGTTAACTCAGGATCTTTGATATTTAATTTACCTGCGCGCAGCATCAATGTAGTGGGAGATCACAACCTGTATGACGTGAAGAGCCAGGCACCTTCTGATGCGGTTCGACGTGAGCTGCGACTGACTTGTGTGGGAAATACTGAGCTGAATATTCAATTCACGCCAATGACAGGTACAACCGATGGAGACAAAATTTTACAAGCCAAAAAATCTGATGGTACGAATAGTTCAGTAGGCTTCCAGTTGTGGTTTAACTCGAGTGAGTGGCCGGGAACAGGGAATGAGAAATTGGTGAAATGGGATAGCCAAGTGACGAGTCTGTTGCCACAAGCTACGTTGTCTACGCCAAGACCAGCATCCGCCCCAGATATTATTGTGAACTTTAAGGCGAGCTACGCTATTAAACCAGGAACTAATCTGAGTGTGAGCGATGCTGGAGCCATTGTGGCTAAGGGCATGTATACCCTTAGCTACCAATAAGGGGAGGAGTATGACGATGATATCGGCTGGTATACGGAAGTTATTTTCTTGGGTTTCAGTATGTGTGATAGGCAGTTTTCCGCAAAGCCAAGCGACAGATTTAGGGGGCGTATCCTACCAAAGCGGCGATATGGTGATGAAGGGGTATTTATATGTGCCTTCGTGCCAATTAAACACAATGACAATGAATGGTAGTGCGGTAACCGCCAACGGCGGAGGTTACAAGATGGAGTTCACTGAGATATCAGGGGTTCGTTGGGCGAAAGCAGCTAGTAATGAAGTCATGCAAGCGGAGCGTGTGAATTTGGTGATTGAGAACTGCTCGCTGTCTCAACTTAATATTAATTTGATGGCAGATAACGTCTCAACAACGGGTGCGGAAAGTGGTTATGCAGGGCTTATGACATATCTAGGTGATATGGCTGCACCAGTAGTGCCAGGAGCACCGGTATCGCCATGGCAAACTGAAGAAAATACCAGCAGCCAATCATGGTTGTATTACACCGTTGGACTTAGTGATGCCCGAGTGAATGGTGAAGAAACTTCGTATTTGCCGTTGAAAAAACTATCGACAGGTATGCAGTGCAACACGGCAAATTATTGTGTTGTGAAGCTGGATGGGACGTCATATAGCTTCAGTAATGAATGGAAACAGAAGCATGTATTGGATGCTAGTCAGGTTTGGCATGGTGAATGGACACCAGCGGAATCAACATTGGATGAGTTAATCAATACGGCAGAGACAGAAAGTGGGTATTTGCCCTCTAATTTTGTTTCGAAGGCTTCGATAATATTGCCGCTCACTGTGCGATTGCATCATGGAGACAGTACGGCAAATAAGGACAATGTTCCACTTGGTGATTATAAATCAAAGCTGACTATCACAGTGAGTATTGATTAAGTTAGCGAGTCGAGCAGTGGTAGATCCCCGATCGTATTGATATGAGAGGGAAATGGTTGTTTTTTATTTCTTTAAAGGAAATGTATATGAAAAATGTAAAATTAAGTTTGATTGCAATGGCACTAGCCGGTCTATCTACTCACGCATTAGCAGTTGCTCCGGCACCAGGTTCAACAGCGAAAGCACAAATTGATTTAGAAGTAGTTCCGACAAAAGTTACGTGCGAAATGAATATTTCAAACGGAACGACGGCAGGTAATTTCTTCCGTTGGACACCTGGTCTAGCGGTAGGCGCTGCGGGCTCGGTAATCACTGATAATTCGACTTCATTAAAACGCTCTATGAATATCGATTTTACCAACCCAACAGTACCAGGTGGTCCAGAAGCTGTAGTGGCTTGTGACACGGCAGGTAATGGGTTAGATCTGTTATTTACAGCGCATGCTACAGATACAGCCGCATTAACTACACCATACCAAGGGAAAATTGAGCGTATAGATGGCACGCGTTGGTTCAACTATGCAGTTGCAGTGAATAAAACTGCCTTTACAGCCGCAGTAGAAGCCGCATCAGGTGCAGGTAAAGCAACAGTAGCTTACCCAACATCAGCAGGCTTAATCGGCGATTCTGATGCGATAGATTTACAAGGTACTGCGGGTGATATCAAGATTTCTAAGGCAGCAGGTAACGTAGATCCAGATTTCAAATTGGGCCAATACCCAATTGAAATTTATTTACAATCATCTTATACGAATGCCAGCTTCCCTGAAGTGGCGGCAACTGCGGCAGACAACATATATAGAGGTAATTTCACTATCCAGGCTACCTATCAGTAAACCTGAGAACCAGAAGAGGGGGGGAGAGCTCCCTCTTTTTGATTATTTTAGGACACTCGCTTGGTAGGGGCTGGATATGCGAATAAGACTATTACGTTCGGCTGCGGTTTGGTTAGTACCGTCAGCGGTGTTTATTACCACACTGTCGGTGCCTATTTATGCTATACCACCGGCTCCTCACCAAAATACGATAAGAGTCGGTGTTTCAGTACTCCCGACGGTAGCAACCTACCCGACGACTTTACGCCCAGGCTCTGCTGTTGTTATCAACATCATGCCCTTTTATATCATTCAAATGGGGTCTAGTTGGCAGAGCGCAGTAGATGCATATCTTATATTTCCAGATCGTGCTCGTATTGGGATGACCAGAGTCGCAGGTACAGAGGTACATAGCCTGCCTACAATATTCCATATTGGTACCGATTGTTCCGATGCTTCTACTCGTGTTTGTACGGTAACTTACAACTAACTTTAAAATAGGAGATATCTACAATGTACTTTTCTCCCTGTAAACCATTGACTGGGGTTTGTATCGCGACGTCATTGGCATTCTATGGTATTCCCAACGGGGCAGGTGCTGTTGGAATGGATGTTTCTGCTCGTATTGTGGAGTCAACGTGTAGCATTAATGTATCTTCGGGTACAAGCGGTGCTGTTGATCTGGGTGATTGGAACTACGTCGCAGCGGGAGGTGTGTGGCAATTACTGCCAGTCGGCAGCGGTGTAGGCACCGGAACCGCGAACAGTATGATCACTGTGGATCCCAGTTGTGGAGCCAGTGGTATGGCAGGATTAATGATAAGATTCCCTGGTACAGGCGCACCAAGGTCTGTGCAAATGGAAAGTGCAGTAGGGATGACGGAGGCTAGTGGACCGGTATTTGTATTAACATCTGAGGACGGTCAGTCAACATTTCCTGTCTGGGCGGCTATCTCAGCAAAATCGGTGCACTCAGAGGGCTCTTCAGGTTTATATGGAATGTTGTGTAGCGTAAGTACAAAGATGAATGGGGTTTCTGCTAATTCTAAGTTACGTTGGATCAATTCGGACGGTGGGTGGATGTTTGGCGTCGTAGTGAATGGCTATACTTATGTTGCTACCGGCCAAGGTGGGATTTCTAATGGAGACTGGTGGAAGTTCACTCCAACATCGAAGAGCTCATTTGTCACCGGTTTTGATGAACAAGGAAAATCTTTGGCATCATATCCAAATGTATCTGGATATACACTAGCAATGGGGCAAGCATTCGGGTGCCGGTCTGGTGCATTTGGCCAGAATACAATGGCTATTAAACCAGTGAGTGGCCAATTGGCACGAAATACAAGTTATAACCTCCGGTTCTCGGGGCCGCGAAGCATTCCCACTGATGCTTGGCCAACTCCTCCACCAGCACCCGGCACACAGTATCGGGGGGTTGTAACGTTGACTATGACCTATCTGTAGGCTGTATTGGTGAGGCTAGCGTATTCGAGAGCGATGATTAAGTCTGAGTTCCGGACTGATAATAATTGTATTGTGATGGCGTGTAAAAAACGAATATAACCTGTTGAATTACAAAAAATAAACTTCAGTGTTATGCATTTATATATCAATCCGAGATAGACAAATTAACGTACTATAATCGTGAGTGGGGGGAGCATGAGTAATAATCGAAGGGCAAAACATCCCATTATTATTGCGGGGGGAGGATTACTGATAATTGCTTGTTCATTTCCTGCGCAAAGCACACAGGTGAGTGCTCGTATTAAAGCGGTGACTTGTGTGATGTCGTTGTCGCTAGATTCTAGGGGGACTGATATTTCGTGGAATGTGGGGATAACGACACGCCCGAATAATACTGTCTCTGTTGCTGGAAGCGCTGGAATATTGAAGAGAAAAGTAGTGTTAGGGTTCAGCGACCCCGGTTTTGTGCAGATTGACCCTATAACAGGGAAAAATTTTGATTGTACTAAAGCTACTGGTGGAATGCGTTTTCTATTTGAAGCTAAAGATAAACCAGATGTTGGCGATTTTCGAGCAGGCACTATTCCGGATGTGAACACAGGAGCTCGTTATTTTGAGTATTTTGTGACATATAATGCCAGTGAGCTCAAAGCCGCCACTGGAGGTGTTTCAACAACCCTTGCATTGCCTTTTTCTGCTGGACAATTCAGAGGTGAAGACGTGATGCCTTTAACCGGAAATCCGCTGACGGATGCATTAAAGCTCAATTTCACCGGGGGGGAGGGAACGTTAGGGAAATACCCTTTTTATGTATGGTTAGTGAATGATTATCAAAATCCAGTAACCGCTCCGACGATTCAAACACCGATTAATAAGTACACAAGTAGTATAACAATTACCGCGACATATTTATAATATGTGATATTACCAAAATAATTGTCAAGGCTATATTACAGAAGGATGTAAAGGCGGATTTCTTGAATAATGCGCATCTATACAGACTCATTTATTATTCTGTTTTGTGAACATTACTGCGTTAATTTAAAGTGGACTAGATTTAATTATGGTTGATAGCATGATTGCTTCTAAAATGAATCTTTAGAAGCAATCAAATATAGAATACATTGTGTTTGATGATGGCGCAGCGACGGGCTATATCCATTCATTTCACCATGTTAGAGCTGATAAGCTATTTGCATGCCTTGTTCTATTGCTCTGCGTGCATCAAGCTCAGCTGCGACATCTGCACCACCAATCACATATGCGTTGATACCGCGCTGAGCAAGCTGATCTTTTAATGGTCGATAAGGTTCTTGCCCTGTACAAAGAATAACATTATCAACGGGTAGGCACTGTATTTTATCTTGATGGCGAATATGTAAACCTTCATCATCAACTCGCATATATTCAACGGCATTGAGCATTTGAACGCCGCGTTTCATTAATGATAGACGATGAACCCATCCTGTTGTTTTTCCAAGACCTGCTCCAACTTTGGTATTTTTACGCTGTAATAAATAAAGGTGGCGAGCTGAGCTCTCGCGTTCTTTTTTGGGGGGAAATATACCGCCAGTGGCACTAATATTGGTATCAATATTCCACTCTTGATTAAATAGTTGAGTATCTAAACTGCTACTTTGTCCTTTTTGAGTCAGCAATTCGGCGATATCAAAGCCAATTCCACCTGCACCTATAATTGCCACATTGTTGCCAACGGGGTGTTGTTTAGCGAGAACATCAATATAGGTCATGACTTTAGGGTGCTCGATGCCGTCAAGTTTGATGGCGCGAGGCATAACACCAGTCGCAATAATGACTTCATCAAAACCTAGTAGGCTCGCAGCATTCACTTCGTGTTCAAGGTGGACATCAACTTTGAGTATTTCTAGCTGGCGGCAAAAATAACGGATAGTTTCGTGAAACTCTTCTTTGCCTGGAATTTGTTTGGCTAGATTAAATTGCCCACCAATTTGGTTAGATTTTTCAAATAGCGTGACTTTGTGCCCACGTTTAGCCGCATAAATAGCGCAAGAAAGACCCGCAGGGCCTGCGCCGACAATGGCAACGGATTTGGCTAGGTTTGCTTTTTCATTCGGATAGTCAATTTCTCTAACCGCTTGTGGATTTACTAGGCAACTGGCGAGTTTTCCATTAAATATTTGGTCAAGGCAGGCTTGATTACAGCCAATGCAGGTATTAATTTCATCTGCTCTATTTTCTGCTGCTTTGCGTACAAAAGCTTCATCGGCTAGAAAAGGGCGTGCCATTGAGACCATATCGGCTTGGCCATCAGCAATAATTTGTTCAGCCACGAAAGGGTCGTTAATGCGATTGGTAGTAATTAATGGGATGGACACTTTCCCCATCAATTTTTCAGTCACCCAACTAAATGCACTGCGAGGTACTTGAGTTGCAATGGTCGGCACTCGTGCTTCATGCCAACCAATACCGGTATTGATCATACTAGCGCCCGCTTTTTCTATTTGTTTGGCAAGTAATTCTATCTCTTCCCAAGTTGACCCTCCTTCCACTAAATCCAGCATAGAAAGACGATAAATAATGATGAAATTTTCACCAATAGCTTGGCGGATTTGTGTTACGATTTCTAAAGGCAAGCGTATCCGATTAGCATAACTTCCACCCCATTCATCAGCTCTATGATTAGTGCGCTCAGTGATAAATTGGTTAATGAAGTATCCCTCAGAACCCATAATTTCAACGCCATCATAGCCTGCTTGTTTAGCGAGTTTAGCCGTGGTGACAAAATCACAAATAGTTTGGGTTATCTCATCACTAGAAAGTGCTTTCGGCACAAAAGGGTTAATTTCAGCCTGAATAGCACTTGGTGCTACTAAGGAGGGATGTAAACCATAACGACCAGCATGTAAGATCTGTAGGGCTATTTTACCATCTGCTTGATGTACGGCTTGGGTTATTTCTTGATGAAATGGAAGCTGCGTTTCATTATTCAAAATAGCGCTATGGGCGGTGAGCGCTCCTTCTTTATTAGGGGCAATTCCCCCAGTGATGATTAGGCTAACACCATTTTCAGCACGTAAGCGGTAAAAATGGGCAAGCCGCTCACTACCTTGAGGATGTTCTTCAAGCCCTGTGTGCATAGAACCCATTAGAATTCGATTCTTCAGTACCGTATGCCCCAAATCAAGAGGGGTAAATAAATGTTTAAAATTGCTCATAATTGCTCCCATTAGGGGCTCTAGTAACAGGTCAGATGAGTTAACTTTAGCCTAATAGGGGGATGAATTAAGAATAATGTTAATAATTTGTGATTTTTATCATATGTTTTGTTGAAAATACTCGATTAAGTCTAAATACTGGTATGCGTTTCAAACTAGTGTCATTAAAACAGTTTAAAACTAATGAAAAACATAATAAGTCATTAAATTTCAATACAAATCACATTTTTCATTCAGGAATATACCATGAAAGAGATTTGCCAAGCAGTGATCTTAGAAGGCGAGCATGTCCGGCTGGAATTGTTATCTCATCAATATGATCGTGCATTTGCAGAAATGATCCAAAGAGATGGCCTACATAAATTATGGTATACCTCGGTGCCTGAACCTGAAAATATTGCTATTGATGTTGATAGTCGTCTTGAGCGTTTTCATAATAAAGAGATGCTACCTCTGGTTGTTATTGATAAAAGAACGGAAAAAGCGGTTGGAATGACTGGTTTTTTTCGTATCGAAAAGGGCATCAGACGAGTTGAGATTGGCGGAACATGGTATGGCGTTGAAGTGCAGCGCTCACCGATTAATACAGAGGCAAAATACTTGTTATTACAATATGCCTTTGAAGAGTTAGATTGTGTTGCAGTTGAATTTCGGACTAACTTTTTAAATCACCAAAGTCGTACAGCGATTGAACGCTTAGGGGCAAAATTGGATGGTATATTAAGGCGGCATGCTTTTACACGTACTGGAGAGCTGAGAGATACTTGTATTTATAGCATCATCGACTCTGAATGGGCGGCAGTGAAGCGTCATCTCACATGGCAAATGGCAAAACCACGTTAATCGCTATGTTAGTCATCATATTCAAATAAAATAGCCCACTAAATTGTGGGCTAAATAAGTTTATAAATATTCGTGCATCGGTTTAGTCATATAGACGTTATTCGGCATTTTCTCTGTTGTTGTATAGCCTGAAGGGCTATTAATCAGCGCAGGTATACGGTTCACCAAATTTGCACAGGTAAGCTCTACTGTAGCTGGATTATTCACTTCAATGGAAGTATCTGGCTCACCAATGAGCTGCCAGCTATTTTTATCACATTCATCAGCCGTTAAAATTTTTCCTATACATTCAGTTTCAAGGGTGACGCCCTCTGCTGTTTCAGTAATTACGACGGCAGACAAGCCAAGAACATCACCTTTTTTTACTGTCATTTTTAATGTGTCAGAATAGATATCTTGTAGCGCAATTTGTGGAATACAACGTTGGGTTTGGTTAGTAATAGTGAGACCAAGGCGACTACATAGCCAACCATTTTGTGTCCACATATAAGGTGGGGCATACTCTCCACTCTCAATTTTTTGAGAGATAACAGCATAAGGTAAGTCGTTGTAGTTACCAATTTGTGCATTAAAATCATCCACGCTCAGACCTGCACCGTGGCCTATTGCTAATGCGATACCATAATCTTCGACGTTATAGCAGCTAGATCCTTTGATTTTAACTAGTTTATGCATTGATCCTGCTAAGGTGTCGATTAAGACTCCCCAAAACATATCAGGATAGCCACTACCAGCTAGTGTACAGTTATTTTGTTTTGCTAATTTATCGAGTTTTTGGGTGATTTCAGGAGATGAGTTCCAAGGATATAGGGCTTCTTCACCTGTTGAAATAGCATTGACACCATGGCGTGCAAATAAAGAAAACGCTTCTTCTAAATCGGCCATTGTACTGAGTGTTGCAATAATACCGACATCGGGCTTTAACGTTGCAAGTGCTTTATCTGCCTCTTGTAATGATTGTATTTTAACACCCGTTGGCGCTGTTCCTGCGATTTCGCCAATATCTTTGCCTATAACGGCTTCATTGATATCAAAAGCTGCCACCACTTCAGCACCATGTTCTTGTAGGTAACGAATAAGGAATTTCCCCATTTTTCCACAACCATATTGAACCGCACGTATTTTTTTCATGGTATGTTATCCTCGATGTAAATTGCTTATAAATTATATAACTAGGCACCTTTGTACTTCAATTTTCATAGGTGTCATTATTGTTTAATTATCAAAGCTGCATAGTTTCCTGTGATTTTTGGTGTAACCAATATGCCCTTTGAATTAATTAGGTATCAATTCGATGTATTCATAGTTACACGAGTGCTTATTGCATTCAGCAGCCTAGGTCACAGGTTGACCTAGGTACTTTGAACTATCTTTGTATGCTGTGATCTGCAATGTGAATAGTTGCAGATAAGTTAGTGATGAATATAAAAGCGTGAGCGGCTGAGTATTATGGGCAAATATGATGAGTTTTAGTAAAGGAAGATAATTTAGTTAAAAACTATAGTTGTGACCAATGGTATCGTATTGAATTATAAGTCTAGCCATGATTTTGCACACAAAATCGCCATACAGTTCTGAAACACTAGACCTAGGATAAAACTGCACGTATAATCGCTCCCACTTTGGCCCCTTAGCTCAGTTGGTTAGAGCAGTCGACTCATAATCGATTGGTCGCTGGTTCAAGTCCAGCAGGGGCCACCAAATTTATCAAGGCGTTAGGTGATTTTCACCTAACGCCTTTTTGTTTTTACCTGATTTTTGGTCAGGTGACGTTTTGAAGTGGGGCGGGGGAGATTCGAATTTTTATTTTTGCTATTTGGATTAATAATATTATTAGTCATTTAGAGATAAAATTTTAAGATTCATAGCTTCAAAAGCATTAAGCCATAATTCAAAATTTTCCATTTTAGTCTTTCTTAACGTTAACGAGCTTTGCATACGCTGTTTAGGAGTGAGTTATAGAAAAAGGGAAACATCAATATAGCAGACGATTTTAATTTAAAATATTTCATTATTAATGATATAAGTAAATTTCGAGTGGGTCGGTTAAAAATTTATTTTATTATATAAATGAAAAGTGTCTATTAATCTTTACATCACCAGACTTTTTAATATGATTAATTTAGTTCTTTTTATTTTACTTAAGTCGACTCATGAAAATAGCCCTTTATGGTTAGCAGGGTAAAGCATTAAAAATTCTTCAAACTGAATATGATACTTCACAGCTCTTTATTTATTCGCTATAATTGAAAGTTAAGGTAGCAACCTTTAGTTTCTTAATTCGTAAGTATAATGAGCATTCTATGATATATCTTATCAATAACGATATTGAATTCCTTTATGATGAAGGTCTATTAACATCGCGTAGTTTAAGTAAAAATATAAAACTATTAGCGCCATCAACTAAGATATTAAAGTATCTTCTTGATAAGAAAGGCGCTTTGGTTACTCAACAGGAGTTATTTAAAATAGGCTGGGGAGAGAAAGAAAAATATGTTACTAGTAACGCATTTTATCAAAACATTCTTTTAATTAGAAAGGCATTTGAGGATTTAGAATTAAATGAGGACTTTATTAAAACAGTACCTAAAAAAGGGTATTTAATAAATATTAATGTTCAGATTGAATACGTCGAATTAACTAATTTAGAGACTGCTGATGTAAATCATGAAGTATCAGAAAAAGAAAAAACAATCGATTTTCATGAGCAGGTAAAACCAAGAGAATTACCAGGTAAAATATCTAACTATAAGAAATATAGCTATATTTTTCCATTGGTTATTAGTTTAATGGTCATAATTTTTTATTTCTTCGTCGTCAAAATTACTGATAATAAAAAGGAGTTGTATAACTATAATCGGTGTGGAATGCTTGATGGTAGAGAAATATATTGTAATCTGGATAATTATTATGATGGCTATCATATGAATTTGATAAATAACGAAATTTCTAATTTAGATAAAAAATACAAGGTGATTTACTTGAAAAGTTATAAATATATAAATGATTTTTCTTTCCTGGTTTGCACAAATGAGTTTAGTCGTTTTCGTTTATCGCCTAATAATTGTGTTTCTTATTATATGAAAGGAGGTAGCCATAATGAAAAAGAATAAGGTTTCTTATTTAATTTTGTTTTTGTCTGTATTCACAGTTTCTAGTTTTATTGTGAAAGATAAGATTAATAATGATTTATCGGAAATAAGTTGTAAGGCAAGACTAAATATTAAATCTTTAGATAACGATATAACTGCTCATGTGATGATTCATTTGGCTTTAAACGAAAGTGATGGGTGGATTAGTATCAAAGGAGATATAATCGATGGAAAAAAAATAACTAATATACGAAGAAAAATCTTTTTCAATCACACCCGGTCTATTAATCTATTTAATGTTAAATCGAAAGGTATTATTATTAATAGATTAGATGACTCTAGTAATGAAGTGTTAGAGAAAATATTACCATCAGTATATATTTATGAAAATTTAAAGGCGGATTTTTCTATTTACCCGCAAGGTGATAATGGATATTTTGTTTCCTCAACTGATCAGCATGGAGTTTATTGCGCTCCATGAGTCTAGTCTTGTTACCATATAAAGCCTATTTTTTTAAGAGTAAACAATAAAATATATCTATATCTATATCTATTTTTTTTGCTAATTTTTGATTTTTTATTTTGTGAAAGGTATCAATATGAAAATATTTTTTATATTGATAGTTTAAGGTGATTTTTAGCGTTAAATTAGGTTGCGTTGGATAGTTATCTAATTGATGTTTTTTTTAAAATTAATTATCCACAGCAACCATGCCTATAGTATAAAAAATATAATAATTTTTTTGGTGAAATATGAATTTATTATATTATTTTTAAATTAGTCATACGTTGCAATAAGCCATGCTGAGCCATTATAGTCCCCTTCGCGGGCATTATTGCCTTGAATATGGCTACTAAGGGTGATCGTTTTAAAGTCTTTAATATTAATTTTAATATCAGTACCTGATTGGCCTGTCGATTCATCAATTATTTTTAAATCACTGTATATTTTCTCATTTGCGTTGAGATTATTCGTCATGGGTAAACGCTTTTGAGCATCATTATCTTTTGCATAATCTAATCTTAAACGGACACCAGTTGATGCCGCAAAATGACAGTTATAAGTAACTTCTTCTGTCACTCGGCTATCATAATTTATGTTGCTAAGTTGTCCATGCCTTAGATTTATAGTATTACTACCTACTGTTTCACAAGATGATTTCACTGTTATTTGAGACGCAGCTAAACGCATAGGAACAGAGACTTCATCCAGTGGCCAGCTTGAATATGGAGGCGCTTGCCCATCAGAGGTAAAGGCTCGAACATAGCCACCAAGAACGACGGCTGGGATTAAAACTTTATCATCAATAATAACATCATGGAGATAAAAGCGTACTGTAAATGGAAATTGCGCGGTAAAATAAGCAACAGGCTCTACCGTTCCAGGATTAGCTAATGAGCATGTCGGTGCTGGAATATTTGTCCAATAATACATTTTTCGTTCAACTGTCATGACGACATTGCTATTAATTCGATAACCAATCAACCCTTCAATTTTTGTTCCCTCAAAAGGTGTGGTTATCCACAAACGATGAAAAGCATTCTCTTTGCCGATATCTGTTGACGTATTTCCCCATGTTTTTCCTGCGCAATAAACCCAACCTGTCACTTTAACACCAGGGCCATTACCGTTAACGACAATAGGTTGACCTACCTTATAGTAAGTTTTGCCATTATCTGAGCCTAGTATGGGGGTGGGATTAATTAAGCTATCATTAGATAAATTAATTAAGAAGCCATCACTTGGGTTATATATTTTAGCCGCATAGTCAGCTTGAGCTTGGGCACTTAGCAGTATTAACCCAATAAAATAGCGGGTGAATAAAATGAAAGTGTCGAAGGTGAATTTTTTTTTCTGTTTAAAATTTATGATGTTAAATATCATTATTATTCCTACTAATAGTAAGTTACTGCAATAGTGACTGAAGATGTAAATTTACCTAATTGTAATTGGGTAATGGGGATTGAATTAACAAGCTGTGCCTGAAGATCCATACGATACAAAGCACTATTAATACGTTCAGGGTAAATACGTTGTGTTTGATTCATTTCTAATGAGCGAGTTGTGCCACCGGTTATTTCATTAAATTTGATACCCAAGCCATCGATATTTGTCGCGAGAATTTTTTTTCCATTATAAAGCAAGGTATTAGTTCCCTTTGGGTTTAATATAATGGCTAGATTTTTGCTAAAATCACAGCCCGTAATATAGACTGGAAAGTTTCTGGTGCTTATTGATGTATTCAACTCTTCTGGATTTAATGTATTAAAATTAATTTTGAGCGGTGAGCTATTATTTTCACTGCGAATATTGCAAGCAGGACTGATCATGGTTGCGGACACGTTAATGAGCACATCACTATGACAAAATAGAGATACGAATGATGTGCATAACCCGAGGAGTAGCTTTATTTTATTGAGTATTTTCATCATTCATAGTCCACTTTAAACGTCACGATCCCTGAAAAATCACCAATTTTTGCTTCCCCCGTCGCCGGCTTTCGAACAAACACCCCAAAGCCTATTTGTTGGGTATTTTCAACAACCGAAACTGTATCTACGGTTGTGGGTTTATTCCAAATAATAGGTTTCTCATCGTTATCGATGACACCTAAAAGAATATTACTGTCACCTTGTGTCACGACGAACTCATGACCACTGACATTGACCAGCTGATTACTTTCCCATGTGATCTTAATCTGTTTTTGTAAATCAGTGCTGCTACATTTCTCAATGGAAATAGAAAATGGTGTAACTGCACTGGTCTTATGTTCATTGATAAACTTAGAATTCAAATTATAAAGAGGGATTTTCTGATTAAGCGATTCCGATGAAACTTGGCAGGCAGTTCTGATCAGTTCACCACTAAATTCAACATTAAGACTATTCGCACTTAACGTTGTTGGTATTTCATAAAAAAAGGATAGTAATCCGAGCAAGAGCCCCGTTATCGGCTTATTCATAGCTCACCTCTAATCGGTGTACTATGTTATTTCGCATCAACAATGGAGTTCGAATACTATTATTACCATTAGCTAATTGGGCCGTGAAATGAGGATAAAAATACTCTTGTTGAATATTATAAAATTGTAATCGCACAGGCGTCTTTACCGTTGTATTTTCTAAGTTCACTTGACTAAATAGACTGCCAGCGCCACATTCTGTTAATATTACAATACTCTTATTATGGGTTTTTAAATTACAAGGTGCGTCGTTAAACACCGTGGTATTCACCTGTATCCATCCCTGATGTAACATTTCATAATCCGATTGTTTTACGGGCGTATTCGCAACAGGATTTTTAGCCATGGTATACGTATTAAAAGTGCACCCCACGATGAGCAGTAACAACCAAATCATATTGCGTTTTTTCATTTCCTTTTCCTAAAATTTTCGATTAGCTCAATAGCGCTATTTCTCGTTCATCACCGTACAAGTCTCGCCTTGGCAGCGAAATGATAGTGTCGGCTTTCCACCATAATCATTAATGTAGGTTAGGTAAGGCGTTGATAATGAAGGTGATGGAATGTCTTGAGTTGATTTCGGTGGCACCATTACCACCTCAAAGGTACTTTGTTCTGACAGTGTTTTGCTGTTTCCCAGTCCAATTACCGTGAGGTTAAATGGCGTCATATTATTAAGACGATAACCTTTAGTCGTTTTTGTCAATGTCACTTTATGTGCCCATTTCGTTTCTGATTCGGATAAAATACTGGCAGGGCGATAGAATAATTTAACGCGTGATTGCAATGCAATTTGCAATGTGTTGCCATCTGTTGATTTAGGTGGTACTTCGCGTAAATTGAAATAAAAAACAGATTCTCTGTCTTGAGGTAATTGACTAAATTCTGGCGTAGTACTTAACCTTACAAGACTTTTGCTGTTTGGTTCAATACGCTGCAATGGGGGGGTGGCTAGAATAGCCCCTTTGGTTAATTTGTTACCTTGTAAGTCTTCAATCCAACTTTGGGCTAAATACGCTTCTTCTGGGTTATCATTACTAATAGTGATATTGATTGATTTTTCTGTGCCTGGAAAAATAATACGTGTTCTATCTAACGTGACGGCGCTGTGTGCGCTGATTGATATTAGCGTTGCTATAGAAAGTAATGTTGCTAATAGCCCATGGCGTAAACGTAAATTAAACATAATTGACCTCTTAAAACGTTTTAAGTATTTTTAAATAGTGATGACTCTCGTTGAGTCGATAAAATGTAATAGGGTAGTTATCGCTGTGTATTGAATGGTAAACATGGCAACAGCAACATGTCGGATATCGTATTCAATTTCGCAGGTAACATTAATTCGCATTGAGGCTCTCCACCCCAATAAACCGAAAGTTTTTCTTGAGGAGAAAGCCCAACCATCCAGGTCACACCTTCTTCACCCACGATCCCCAGCTCTCGGTTCGTGGCATTACGTACACTGGCACCAAAAGGCGGGTTCTTACCATTCGGTAACGATAGAATGGCAAATAATTTTTCACCTTTCATGACTGATAAACTGCGATAACCAATGGCGCCTTTCGTCAGCGTGATGTCGGTAGTTGAATCCAACGTTTCTAAGTTTTCCGGCAACTGACTGGTGTTAATCGAGGCGATAGATTTACGATAACTGCTAATATTCGGGATCACCGCTAATCCAAATCGGTTAGTTTTGATTGTGCCGTTATCTAATGGTACGCCCCCGATACCCGGCGTCTCAATTACTAATCGCGTATCTCCGTTTGCACTTCGATGCAAGGCGATACCTTCTTTTGTTGCGGTTATCCCACTATTCAGTGAGGCGCCAATACTGCGATATTGTTGTGGTACATAGCTCGCATTGGCTGAAATGCTGGCTTGAGACAGATCTTGCGAATAATAACCACTGATACTCGATTGACTGTCCATATTTTGACCGTGGTTATATCCCACATTCAGACTATAATTATCCCGATCGTTATACCCGCTATAACCTATCGTATGGTTATATTGATTACTTCCTCCTGAGCGAGAATAGGCTTCGGATAATGTCAGGCTATGACCGCTGTATAATGGGATCGTGATATATAAGTTAATTGCATCATCTTGATAGCCATTTTCCCGCAGTGTTCTTGTCGCGGATAAGGATAAGTTCGTATTTTGCTGTGATAATCCTGGAATACTGATACTTGTATTTGCATATAAACCATATTGTGTTTGAGGTTTATTTTGCCAATAGGTACTGTATTGATAATTCAATGAAAGATTAAAATCATTGAAATACTTATTTAAATAAATTTGATAATTTTCTTTGGGGGCTCGACTTACATAACCGGTGCGATTTTCATCAACAAACTGGGTTAATGTTCGATAGTCTTTATCTGCAAAGCGATAACCTGCGAATGTAATATCGGTGCGTAAATCATCGAAAGATTTCGCATAATTCAATCGATATGAACGTCCTTGTAAATTATCATTTTTAAAACGCGCAAGAGACTGAGTGATATCTAACGAAAGGGCACCAAAAGCAAAAAGATCTCGCCCTATACCGACAGCAACAGTTTGATAATCAGCATTAAACTGTGAACCACCATAAAGTGACCATGCATTCGATAATCCATAAGAAAATTCACCACTGATAACTGGTTTCCCCGTTAAATTGTGTCCGTTATAACGTGTTTTACCTGCAACCAACTTGTAAATGATCCGGCCTGGACGGGTTAAATAAGGTAATGAGGCTGTATTTAAGCTGAATTTTTTTTCTTCACCATTTTCTTCGCGAACAGTGACATCTAGTATTCCACGAACACCACTCTCTAGTGTCTGAATACGAAAGGGTCCCGGCGGAACGGTGGTTTCTAAAATAACCCTATCTTTACTGCGCACAATCACGGTCGCATTAGTATTTGCTACACCGATAATTTCTGGCGCATAACCGACTAATTTGGGTGGCAACATACGGTCATCATTTTCTAATGAAATACCGCTGTACTGCCAAGACTCAAATACATCAGAATAGAAATAATTTTCGCCAATCGTCAAAATAGACGCGAGATTTTTTAATGATGTATAGAGATATAAGCGGTTAAAATTAAAATCATGAGATTTTATTGAATTATGACCACCCTGCTGTTTTTGATAAGTGGTACTATAATCACCACGTAAACGCCAAGCGCCGAGATTAATCCCTGACGTTCCGTTACTTGATAGATAAATTCGTTTATTACCGCCGGTTTCTTCCGTTATTGAGATATTGGCGTTGTAATCAACAAATGTGCCATTAATGCCTTCTTCCCATAGAGTAGGCTGCGTCCAATTAGGATCGCGATATTCCATCCACAACTGTGGGATAGTCAATTTAAGTGATAATGTTGACAGCTCAACTTTTGCTTGAGCACCTTCTAAGGCTGATAAATCTAAACACTCGCCATCATGTACAATCGACACTTTTTCCTGAGCTGATCCCTTTAAGCCAATAAGATTAAGCAGGTCAGCAGGAATACACGTTAATTGCAAAGGCGTTTGAGTGTCATTTTCAGGTGTAAAAACAGTAATATCACGAGGTGCGCCTAAGCGCTGCCCGTTAACAAATACGGTTAGGCTATAATTGCCAGGAGGAACATACCCCGCCACCGAAAATTGGCTCATATCAATATTTTGTATGTCTTCTGTGTCTAATACATCGGTATTAAATTCTGAGGCATAAGCTGTCCATGCGGAAAAGCTAAGCGCTAGCAAAATAGCTTGCCTAACAATGCTGTGTTTAAAGCTCATCCCTTATCCCTTTCTTATTGCGGCAAAACCACGTTCTCAACATTTTTTCTATCGAGAAAATTCATTGGTATTTTTTATTGATAATCGATAAAAAAGCTTACTAGCCCTTGATAATCGCCTGCCTGTATCGGCATTCCGGTTAATTCTAACTGCATAAAGTAACGTAAAAATAAGGTATCGCCCGCACTATCACTTCGTAATTCACTGTTAAATAAAGAATAATTTTTTCCTGATGATCAACCTTATTTGATTCAGTCCTGGGTCGGCAATGAAAATTCTGACGCACCTGAAAATAATCCTCTTTTTATTACCACACCACCACTTTTTCGCCTGGATGCAAAACAATCTAATACATTACGAATTATTTATATGGAAGACAGAGGAAGCTTACCGAAAGATAAACAGTCTGTTTTTTGGTTGAATGTGAAAGCAATTCCTTCTTCCAATCCGAGTGCGAAAGATACATTGTCAATATCTATCAATACTCGTATTAAGTTATTTTATACTCCTGATGGTTTATCGCAGGATGCGTTTGATATGGCATTCAAAAAGCTGACATTTTCTATTTCTGGAAATCAACTGACAGTGAAAAACCCGACACCTTATTATGTGACCTTGGCAAAATTGGCTGTAGGCAGTCATGAAATTGATAAACCAGGGATGATTGCACCTGAAAGCCTAATTAATTTTATTATCCCAGATAATACGACGACTAGGAAAATAAGCTGGAGTGCAATTAACAGTTATGGTGGTGTAACTGAAAATCTAGTCAATTAATTTGATTTGGTTTAATAAGGCAGGGTTATAATAATGCAATACAGTAAAAATAAAATATATTTATATTGTATCATTTCGGTCATGTCACCCACTATTTCGGCTAAATATGTTTTAGCTGCTGACTACTTTGATCCTCAGGCATTGAGCTACGGAGAGGGGCAACCTGTTGCCAATATTGAAGATCTTGAAGTCTTTTCTCATCCTAGCGGTCAGCGCCCTGGTAATTATATTATTGATATTTACATCAATGGACAACCCGTGGAGCGTGCCTCCGTTTCCTTTATGTTGAATAAATCTGATAACTCAATTTATCCAGTATTTCAGAAAAAACAACTTACTGAGTGGGGCGTGGATTTAACAAAGGAAACTGGAGCTGTTTCACTACCGGATGATGAAGCTGTTGTAATCAATCGTATTATTCCTAATGCGGATAGTAAATTTAATTTCTCGCTTCAACAGTTGGATATTAGTATTCCTCAGATTTATATAAATAAAAATGCACGGGGTAGTATCAGCCCCGAGTTATGGGATCAAGGGATCCCTACTGCCATGCTGAATTACAATTTTACCGGCTCAGAAGCACAGCAAGATTATGATAAGAAAGAACATACTAGTGATCAGTTTCTTAACCTGCGCAGTGGAGTTAATTTATTTGGATGGCGGTTACGAAATTATTCCACATACAATCGAAATAACTATGATAGAAAATGGAATAGTATTCAAACTTATATGAGTCATCAGATTATATCGGTTAAATCACAATTTTCTGTCGGCGAAGTGAACAGCTCTGGTAATATTTTCGATAGTTTTGCTTATACAGGTATTTTATTAGAATCTGATGAGGGAATGCTGCCTGATAGTCTGAAAGGATTTGCTCCTGTTGTTCGAGGCATTGCTAATAGCAATGCACAAGTGACTATCCGACAAAATAATAATGTTATTTATCAAACATATGTTCCACCAGGCGCATTTGAAATTAATGATTTATATCCGACGTCTTACAGTGGAAATTTGGATGTGACAGTCGAAGAGGCTAACGGCAATAAACGGACATTTGTAGTGCCATTTTCTTCGTTGGCTGTTATGCAGCGAGAGGGTAGTCTGAAATACTCCGTCAGTAGCGGTAAATATAATCTAAGAAATAATACGAATACTCATCGCCCAGAGTTTATTCAGACAACTGCAATGTACGGTTTGCCATATGATATTACGATTTATGGTGGGCAACTTTTTTCGAAGAAGTATAATTCAGTCTCGGCTGGTCTTGGGCTCAGTTTAGGAGAGATAGGCGCGGTTTCAGCTGACGTGACTCATGCCGTTACTCGCTATAAAGATCAGAAAGATAAAAATAGTGGTCAGTCCTATCGTTTTCAATATTCTAAGAGTATGACGGAAAGCGGAACATTGCTGACGCTGGCTGGTTACCGTTATTCAACTAAAGAGTTTTATACCTTTAGTGAAGCAAATAACAATAATCAGATTCAGTACAATAGACGTTCCCGTTTACAAGTAAACTTAAACCAATCTTTGGATAATTTTGGCAGTCTTTATTTTAGTGCTTATCAGCAGGATTACTGGGGACGTTCTGGAACTGAGAGCAATTTCAGTGTGGGCTATAACATAAGTGTCAGCAACATCTCTTATAGCTTGAATTATAACTATAATAAAATGCCATACTCGCAAACAGATCATCAACTAGCATTTAGCGTGAATATTCCGCTATCTAACTGGTATCCAGACAGCAACAGTTATCTGACTTCAAATATGAGTTTTTCTCGTGAAGGACGAAATAACTTCCAGGCAGGTTTCAGCGGAAATGCGCTCGAAAATAATCAGTTAAATTATAACGTCAGTCAAAGTTATGCCACCAAAGGTCAGGGAGCTAGCGGAAATGCGGATATCGCTTACCGAGGTGCTTATGGCAATATTAATGCCGGTTACGGTTATTCCTCACATTATCAGCGAATTAATTATGGTCTTCAGGGTGGGGTAGTTGCTCATCCATACGGTATCACATTATCCCAACCATTTGGTGAAACACTGGCTGTGGTCAGAGCTCCAGGTGCAGATAATATCAAAGTAAAAAATCTGACTGGCGTGTCAACTGATTGGCGTGGCTATGCTGTAATTCCATACATATCACCATATTCACGTAATGATATTGCGTTGAATGTCGACACTCTGAATGATGAAATAGAAATAATAGGGAATAGCAAAACAGTTATTCCAACAAAGGGTGCTGTTGTATTGGCCGACTTTGATATTAGAAAAGGTGTCAGAGTATTAATCACATTGAACAATAAGGAACAAAAAATTCCGTTTGGTTCGATGGCAGTTTTACTTACTGATAATACTGGTACTTATTCCAATATTACTGGGATTGTTGGGGATAATGGGATTGTGTATATGAGTGGTATGCCAGAATCTGGGGAATTACAGGTGAAGTGGGGTACAGATGGCAATCAGCAGTGCCGTGCTAAGTATGTGCTCCCTGAGATACAAAACAATAAACCAGTTAAACAGATAAATGCAGAATGCCTGTAATACCATTATGGAGAAAATAATGAAAACGAATATCTCAGTTCTGTTTATATCTATGTGCTATTCCTCCGTGTCTTTAGCCGCAGCTTATGATTTATTGCTTGATATTCAACCGATTGTTTACTCTGCACCCGAGAACTCAGTAAATATCGGAGGTTCACTCACAGGAAGGTGGGATATACAAAAAAATCAGTCTATGTTTTGTTCATACGGTCCTGGAATAGATTTAGAGACAATATCTGCAGTTCAGGCAGCTAGTGGATATAACACTATTTTTGAATCGGTATCATATGATGTTTTTAATACGACTCAGACCGGAATTGGCTGGATTATGGGGGGGAAAGATGGCGGAGCATCCGGAAGTTGGACACCGCTTTTGGCATCTGGGGAAACGCAAGTATTCCCTTTCCCTGGCGGCCTTCCTAGTTACCCACAACCAGGGGCTAATATCCGACTTGCTTATATTCGGCTTCCAGGAGTACTCAATGCAGGTAAATTTACACTACCGGCGCAGGATATAGCCAAAGTGAAATGTTATAATAATAAAACCCTGATAGAAACGGCAACTATTCGTACTGCTGCGGTGGTAATGACCATTAATGCCCGCTCCTGTCGTATACAGACGGGTGATCAGACACTACAGATGGGGACATTAACTCGTCAAGATTTTTCCGGACTGGCGATTGGACAAAACATTGAACCTGGTAATACAGCAACGTTAAATTTAAGCTGCGATAAAGATGTTATCCCGTTTGTTACTATCAGCGATAATAATAATACCGCCAATGAAAGTAACGTTATTTCATTATCATCTCCTACTGCAACGACCACAGCAAAAGGTGTGGCCTATCAGGTTTTTTATAATAATCAACGTCAGTCTTTAGGTCCCAAAAGCGCAGATAAAGGAACTCTAAACCAGTTTCCAGTTGGGCAGGTAACGACGGCTGATAATCAAGCAGTGCCAATCGCTTTACAATTTAAATATTTGAAGACGGATGAGACGGTGGCGCCGGGTGATGTAAATGCCTCTGTCACGCTGACGTTTTCATATCAATAAAACAGTAGGAGAAGAGGATGAATAATAAAAAGTTATCTACATTATTTTTTATAATATTCACGGCTTCTCTGGTAAACAACCCAGTGAGTGCCGATAGTTCAGTTAGGATTAATTTACAAGGTAATATTAAAGAAGGAACCTGCAAAATAAGTAGTTATACAAATAAAATTGCACTGACAGGTGAAGGTGAACAGTATAACAGTCGTCTGGTTTTTCCATATACTGGTAGTACAACAGCACCAGTTCCTTTTTCCATTGAACTAAAAGATTGTGATCCAAACCTAAATGTATCTATCCGTTTTGATGGGCAAGTCGTTATTGGGAATAATGATATTTTGATGTTGACACAAGATGCATCGGTATCAAAAGGTGCGGGAATTCAGATTCTGGATCAAAATGAAAATCCAGTGATTATTGGGCAGAAAGTACTCATGACAACGTATGTAGAAAAGGATGAAACTTATCTTTTTCCTTTTTTTGCTCGTTATATACGTTACAGCAATGAGTTTGTTACTGAGGGTAGTGCTAATGGTAAGGTAGATTTTACATTTACCTATGAATGATACTAAATCAATCTCAACGGTAGAGAATTGATATACATTATTATGCTATGGGTAAGATAAAGATTGATAATAATAAAGTTATTAATAAAAATATAAAGCATGAAGCTATTTCTGTAAGTCGTACTTACACCGATAATAAGTTTATTAATTTTTATTTTTATCGAAAATTTGAGTAGTTAGCCCCATAAATCCATGCGCCAAAAATATATTTTCTGCTACGGGTTGGGTTAGGTATGCCATAAGTGCATTGGCTGATTTATTTAATAATGCCATCGTATAAATGGCGGTAACATTAAAATCAGCAGGTATATCGATTACCGACAAACCTTGTTCTTGTTCAATCCGCTTTTTATAATGTTGATAGCCAAATATCTGCTTTACCAGTCGTTACAATCCATTTAGATGCCATATTACCTACGGGTATTTTGATATTATCATTGCCGTGACCACCGACTAAATGCCTTATTCTATGGCGTATGTTGTCGGCAATATTAGGATGTCTAGCACAGTGATTTGGCGACCTAATTGGTCGGTAAATTCGCGGTCAGCATGTGCGGATATAGCACAAGAAAGCAGTAATAGTGCCAATAAGTTTTGTGTTGTTTGTTTAAAATTTGTTTTCATTAGAATATCCCATAGTGTCGTATAAAATATTATATAACACTATGGGGCTGAATATATGATATTGAATTATAAAATAGGTTTTATCACCTCAATATTTATTTGCTGAGTCTTTTCTGAACTTTACTACCTATCTCCCCCTTTTTTGATCTCGATAGCGGGTAATACCTTTGATTAGCGCCTAAAATAATAACTTAGGTATTAAGAGGGTGCATGAGTGAAAAACGGGATACAAATTAGGATTAAAGGCAAAGTACAGGGGGTTGGGTTTCGGCCTTATGTGTGGCAGCTTGCGCATCAGTGTCATCTCAATGGGGATGTATGCAATGATGGGGAAGGCGTGCTGGTGCGGTTGCTTGCTAGTGCTGATATTGCCGAGTTTACGCAATTGCTATATCAATATTGCCCACCTTTAGCTCATATTGAAAGTATTCAACCGCAACCTTTTGAATGGACTGAACTCCCTGACAAATTTTCGATTCGACATAGCGGCGCGGGTCGAATGGATACGCAAGTGATCCCCGATGCGGCTACTTGCGAGTCTTGTCGACGTGAATTATTTGAGTCTGAAAACCGCCGATTTGGTTATCCATTTACCAATTGTACTCATTGTGGCCCTCGTTTTACTATTATCCGTCAGATGCCTTATGATAGGCCCAATACCGCCATGGCTGATTTTCCTCTGTGCCCTGAGTGTTTACAAGAGTATGAATCACCTGCTGACAGGCGCTTTCATGCACAACCAAATGCCTGCCCTGTTTGTGGTCCTGAAATTCAGCTTTGTGATAAAACAGGCCATATTCTCGCTATTAAAAATAATGCATTAGAGCAGGCAGCAGCACAGTTGTTGCAAGGGAATATTGCTGCAATAAAAGGACTGGGTGGCTTTCATCTAGCTTGTGATGCCACGAATGATCTGGCGATAAAACAATTACGTTTGCGTAAACATCGGCCAACGAAGCCATTTGCCGTGATGATCCCATCATTGGCATGGTTGGCAGAACAAGGTATTGATGTTAGTGATGGGTTACGCGCTCTATTGCAAAGTGCGGCATCGCCAATTGTTTTGATTAAACATCGTTTTGAAGGTGTTTTGAATGATGATATTGCACCCGGGCTGCAAGAGCTTGGCATTATGTTGCCCGCGAACCCACTACAACATTTATTGATGGCAGCAGTAGATCGCCCACTTGTTATGACTTCAGGAAATGCATCGGGAAAACCACCGGTATTAACCAATGAAGAGGCATTAGCAGATTTAGTCAATATTGCGGATGTGTGGCTAATGCATAATCGTGACATTGTGCAGCGTGCTGATGATTCACTGGTTCGCTATCATGATGGACAGGCTGAAATGATGCGCCGCGCGCGGGGCTATGTGCCAGATGCGATTGATTTACCCGCAGGTTTTGAACATTCGCCTTCAATACTAGGATTAGGAGCTGATCTCAAAAATACTTTTTGCTTGTTACGAGATAAAAGTGCAGTGCTGAGTCAACACTTCGGTGATTTGGATGATATCGATATTTATCAACAATACCAGCGAACAATAAAATTATTTGAATCAATTTATCGCTTTACGCCGTCAATAATTGTTGGTGATATGCACCCGAATTATGTTAGTCATCGGTACGCAAAACAGCTATCCGAACAGCTTCAAATACCGTTTATTCAAGTACAACATCATCATGCCCATATCGCGGCGGCTATGGTTGAACATGGTATTCCCTTAGATGAAAAGCCTGTTATCGGTTTAGCCTTAGATGGATTAGGTTATGGCGATGATAATCGCCTCTGGGGTGGTGAATGTTTGTTGGTTGATTATAAAAGTAGTCAATGGCTAGGTGGCTTACCGCCAGTCGCTATGCCCGGTGGTTCTCTGGCATCTCGTCAGCCTTGGCGTAATTTATTGGCACATTTACAGCGTTTTGTTCCTGACTGGCAAAATGAAAATATTGCTACTGTGTTATCGCCTCACCCATGGGTCGCATTACAAAAAGCTATTGAGCGTGGAATCAATGCACCGACTGCATCGTCAGCGGGACGGTTATTTGATGCTGTTGCGGCAACATTAGGTATTTGTACCAAAGAAATCAGTTGGGAGGGGGAGGCAGCTTGCCAACTTGAAGCATTGGCTTCTCATTGCCAACGGAATCATCACCCAGTGACTTTGCCTTTAATCGGTCAATATCTTGATTTAGCAACATTTTGGCATCAGTGGATTAATTATCAAGCGCCTGCGATAGACAAAGCGCATGCATTTCATGTGGGATTAGCTGAAGGTTTTGCAAGTTTGGCGAAACAAGCTGCTCATCAGCATGGTACTAAACGTGTCGTTCTATCTGGAGGCGTAATGCATAATCAATTATTCAGAAATTTATTAATTGAAAAACTTCAGCCACTGGAAGTGATGTATGCGCGTCAATTACCAATGGGAGATGGTGGATTAGCATTAGGACAGGTTGCAATTGCGGCGGCAATATTAAAAAATAAATAGAGGAATGAATATAACTAATATTAGCGTAAATTAGTGGATTAAAAAATCGCATTTATATGTATAGACAAGATGGAGTGATAATAATCAAATGAATAACTCTTGTTTCATTTTTTTTTGATATTGATTCTTATTTACTTTGTATTTATTGAATTAAAGGTTGCAGGTTAATTAATACGCTAATTTAGCTTAATTATAATTTCAAAATTGATCGAGTTAATTTATTTAATTGATAAGTAAGCATTTATAATGATTTATTTTTGCGATGAATAACCCAATACTGAATAATAAATTCTATTTTGTTAATTTAATATCTATTAGATAGTACATTGATGCTGAATCGATTTTATTAGCAAAACATATAAAAAATAACGCCTATCTTATTTCCTGTTGATAAAGATCAAGTGATTAATAATAGAGAGGACTAGGATCTCTTCTTATATTTATACATCAGGCAATGTCGAATAAGTTACCTATAATAGGAAAAAAGAATGGCTGGAGATAACTCTATTTTTTCTCCTCATGGCATTAATCGCCGTGATTTTATGAAATTATGTACAGCGCTAGCAGCAACAATGGGATTAAGTAGCAAGGCTGCTGCCCAAATCGCTGAATCAGTGGGTAATCCTGAGCGTCCACCGGTTATTTGGATTGGTGCTCAAGAATGTACTGGCTGTACAGAATCATTATTATGTGCAACTCACCCAACTCTCGAAAATTTAATTCTTGATACCATTTCGCTTGAATACCATGAGGTATTATCGGCGGCTTTTGGTGAGCAAGTTGAACAAAATAAACATAACGCAGTTGAGAAATACAAAGGTAAATACGTACTGGTTGTTGATGGTTCTATCCCATTAAAAGATAACGGTATTTATTGTATGGTAGCAGGTAAGCCAATTGTTGAGCATATTCGTGAAGTCGCAGAACATGCAGGTGCAATTATTGCAATTGGTTCTTGTGCTTCATGGGGCGGCGTTGCTGCCGCAGGTAGTAATCCAACCGGTGCGGTAGGTTTAAGTGAAGTATTAAAAGATAAAACTGTGATTAACATTCCTGGATGCCCACCGAATCCACATAATTTCCTCGCCACCGTCGCGCATTTGATTACCTATAATCGTCCGCCAAAATTGGATAGTAAAAATCGTCCAATGTTTGCCTATGGACGTTTGATTCATGAGCATTGTGAGCGCCGTCCACACTTTGATGCAGGCCGTTTTGCTAAAGAATTTGGTGATGATGGGCACCGTGAAGGCTGGTGTTTGTATCACTTAGGTTGTAAAGGACCCGAAACTTACGGTAATTGTTCAACCTTGCAATTTTGCGATGTTGGTGGTGTTTGGCCAGTAGCAATTGGGCATCCATGTTACGGCTGTAATGAGGAAAATGTCGGTTTCCATAAAGCGATTCACCAGCTTGCCAATGTTGAAAACCCAACCCCGCGTGTTGATAAACCCGATGTGAATATTCGTGAAGGTGGCAATGTGTCAGCGACCGCAGTGGGCTTAATTGGCGGTGTTGTAGGATTAGTTGCGGGTGTTAGTGTGATGGCTGTACGTGAATTAGGGCGTCAAAAACGTCATAACGATACAGACTCACGGGGGGAATAACCGTGAATAGACGAAATTTCCTTAAAATATCGGCAGGGGGAGCGTTGTTGGCTGGCAGCACTTCAGCCTATTGCGCTGGAGCAGAAAACAGGCCACCAATACCTAATTCCCTCGGTATGTTATACGACTCGACTTTGTGTGTCGGTTGTCAGGCTTGCGTGACTAAATGTCAGGAAATTAACAATCCTGTACCGAACCCTGTTGGGGAAAAAACGTGGTCTAACAATGATAAATTAACACCTTATACCAATAATATTATTCAGGTATGGAGCAGTGGAACAGGGGTTAATAAAGATCAGGAAAAAGACGGATATGCCTACATTAAAAAACAATGTATGCATTGCGTTGACCCTAACTGTGTTTCTGTCTGTCCAGTTTCAGCGCTCAAAAAAGATCCTAAAACCGGTATTGTTCATTATGATGCCAGTATTTGTACGGGTTGCCGCTACTGCATGGTGGGCTGTCCGTTCAATATTCCAAAATATGCTTATGACGATAAATTTGGTGCTATTCACAAATGTGAATTGTGTAACCAAAAAGGTGTAGAACGTTTAGATAAAGGCGGTTTGCCGGGCTGTGTTGAAGTTTGTCCAACTGGCGCGGTAATTTTTGGTACTCGCGAAGAACTTCTCGCTGAGGCGCAAAAACGTTTGACGCTAAAAGCGGGTGAGCAATATGGCTATCCACGCCAAACGCTTAATAGTAATGATCCGAATGTCATGGCTGTGCCTAAATATGAATCTCATATTTATGGTGAATATGAAGCGGGCGGTACACAAGTTATGGTGTTATCTGGCGTGCCATATCAACATCTTGGATTGCCTGAGTTGGAGCAATTATCCACAGGGGCACGGTCTGAGCATGTCCAACATACGTTGTACAAAGGGATGGTTCTGCCATTGGCAGCATTAGCCGGTTTAAGTTTCTTGGTGCATCGCAATACTAAGAAAAAAGATAATGAAGAGGACGATCATCATGACGACGCATCATAAAGAACAGCCTCTTGGCGGGCGTTTAGTCAGTTGGCCTGTGATTGTCTTTGGGCCATTTATTTTATTGTGTGTCTTTTTCATCATTAAACGGCTGGTTTTTGGTCTGGGCTCTGTGTCAGATTTGAACGGTGGATACCCTTGGGGGATCTGGATTGCGTTTGACTTGTTGATCGGAACTGGTTTTGCCTGTGGCGGTTGGGCGTTAGCTTGGGCGGTGTATGTGTGCAACAAAGGTGAATATCACCCGCTAGTGCGCCCCGCATTACTGGCTAGTTTATTTGGTTACTCCCTTGGTGGCTTGTCGATTGCGATTGACGTTGGTCGTTATTGGAATCTACCTTATTTTTATATTCCGGGATTCTTTAATACTAATTCAGTGCTATTTGAAACTGCGGTATGTATGACTATTTACATCGGTATCATGGCATTGGAATTTGCGCCTGCACTGTGTGAACGATTTGGTTGGAAAGTATCATTAAAACGCCTCAATAAAGTGATGTTTATTATTATTGCGTTTGGTGCTTTGCTACCGATGATGCACCAATCCTCGATGGGTTCATTAATGATTGCGGCAGGTTATAAAGTTCATCCTATTTGGCAAAGTTATGAAATGTTGCCGCTATTGTCATTGTTGACTGCGTTCATCATGGGCTTCTCAATACTTATTTTTGAAGGTTCTTTGATGCAAGCTGCACTGAAAGGGCAAGGGGCTGATGAGCGTCCATTGTTTGTCCGCTTAACGCGGATCCTTCAAGTGTTTTTGGTGCTGTTTTTGGCTTGTCGTTTTGGCGAGCTGATTTATCACCAAAAAATTCATTACATTATGGCATTTGATTTTTATTCAATGATGTTTTGGATTGAAATCGCATTGCTGGTCTTTCCGTTAATTATTTTCCGTTTACCTGCATTACGTAATGATTCCAGATGGCTGTATATCAGCGGTCTTAGCATGATGGTCGGTGCGGCAATGTGGCGAATGAGCTATTCATTAGTGGCATTCAACCCAGGTGGCGGTTATGAGTACTTTCCAACCGCAGCGGAACTATTAATTTCAATTGGTTTTGTGGCTATCGAGATATGCGCCTATATCTTGCTAATACGTCTATTACCAATTATCCCTGCATTAAAAAAATCTAATTTGAATCCTTCTCAGGCCCGAGGTAAAGCATGAGCCAACGTATAACAATTGATCCGGTCACTCGTATCGAAGGTCACTTACGCATTGATTGCGAAATTGAAGATGGAAAAGTCACCAAAGCTTGGGCTTCTGGCACCATGTGGCGCGGAATGGAAGAGATCGTTAAAGGGAAAGATCCTCGCGATGCTTGGATGATTATGCAGCGCATTTGTGGCGTGTGTACCACGGTGCACGGTATTGTTTCAGTGCGTACCATTGAAAACGCACTTAATCTTGATGTGCCTGTGAATGCGCAGTATATCCGTAACATGATCCTAGCGGCACATACGATTCAAGATCATATTGTACATTTCTATCAATTATCAGCGTTAGATTGGGTGGATATTACATCGGCGCTTAAAGCCGACCCTAATAAAGCGGCGGATATATTAAAAGGTGTATCAACTTGGTCGCTTAATAGCCCTGAAGAATTCACGCGTGTACAAGAAAAGATCAAAAGCTTAGTCGCAAGTGGCCAATTAGGTATTTTTGCCAACGGTTACTGGGGACACCCAGCGATGAAACTATCACCGGAAGTGAATTTAATCGCTGTAGCTCACTATTTACAAGCTTTAGAATGCCAACGCGATGCAAACCGTATCGTTGCATTGTTAGGTGGAAAAACGCCACACATTCAAAACTTGGCGGTAGGTGGGGTGGCGAACCCAATCAATCTTGATGGTATTGGGGTATTAAACCTTGAGCGTTTGATGTATGTGAAATCCTTTATTGACCGTTTAGGCGATTTCATCGAGCAAGTTTATAAGATTGACGCTGCGGTAATTGCATCGGGTTATCCTGAATGGCTTGAAGTCGGACAAGGCGCGAAAAACTACATGTGTATGCCTGAATTACCGATGGATGGTAAAAATGGTAGCTTCTTATTACCGGGTGGCTATTTAGAAAATAGTGATTTTAGTACTTATCGTCCGATTACTAGCCACATGGATGAGTATCTGATTAACGGTATTAAAGAAAGTGGTAAGCACGCTTGGTATAAAGAAGATGAGCCGTTAGCACCGTGGGAAGGAAAGACTAATCCAGATTACACCGGATGGGATGAAGACGGTAAATACTCGTGGGTAAAAGCGCCGACATTTTATGATAAAACGGTAGAAGTGGGGCCATTAGCCGACCTGTTATGTAAATTGGCAGCGAAGCATGAGCCGACAGAAAAACATTTTAATGATGTGGTTAATCTGTATAAAACGCTCACGGGCAATAGCATTGAAATCGACCAACTTCATTCAACCCTTGGCCGTATTATTGGTCGTAGTGTGCGTTGTTGCGTTTTAAACGATACGTTATCAATTCAGTGGCAAGCGCTGGTGGATAATATTGGTAAAGGTGATTTCACGACTTTCGTTAAGCCTGTTTTCCCTGAAAATATGACTATTAAAGGCGTCGGTTTTGGTGAAGTTCCGCGCGGCTTGTTGTCTCATTGGGTGGTGATTAAAGACGGTGTTATTGAGAACTACCAAGCAGTTGTTCCTTCAACATGGAATTCTGGCCCTCGTAATTTTAATGATGAACCGGGTCCTTATGAACAAGCGCTAGTCGGTACACCGATTGCTGATCCATCAAAACCACTTGAAGTGGTGAGAACTATCCATTCATTCGACCCATGTATGTCTTGTGCTGTACATATTGTCGATACTGAAGGGTCTGAAGTGACTAAGGTTAAGGTGCTGTAATGCGTATTTTAGTCCTTGGTGTGGGTAACATTTTGCTCAGTGATGAAGGGATCGGTGTTCGGATCGTTGAAGCACTTGAGCAGCGTTACCATTTACCTGAATGTGTTGAAGTTTTAGATGGCGGAACGGCAGGCATGGAGCTCATTGGGCCCATGGCTGATCGTGACCATCTGATCATCGCCGATGTGGTGCTGTCTAGTCAGAAACCCGGCAGTATTTTAGTGTTGCGGGACGCCGAAGTTCCCGCACTCTTTACCCGTAAGATTTCGCCTCATCAGCTTGGTTTATCTGATGTGTTATCCGCATTACATCTCACTGATGAATTCCCACAAAAATTATCGTTAGTCGGCATTGTGCCTGACTCGTTGGAGCCACGTATTGGTTTGACTGCAATTGGTCAAGCTGCGCTGGAACCTGCATTACAGAAAGTGATTGAGATACTACGCAGTGAAGGTCTAGACATTGTAGCGAAAGAAGAGCGTTTACATGCCTGATGAAATTAGCAGTAATGAAATCAAGGGTTATGAAAATAACCCTCAGGAACTCGTTCAAGCAGCATTTGAGCGAGTCTCGAAGCAGTCTATGCATGATCTTTCATTTCTTCATCCTACAATGGGGATCTATGCGAGTGAATTTGCTTTATTTGAAAATCAATGGGTTGGCGTTGTCATAACCCCTTGGATGCTTAGTGCTATGATTTTGCCGGGGCCAAACCAATATTGGCCTCACCGTGCTATAGGTGAAAAATTAGGGTTAATACTACCCTATGGAGAAATGACCTATACGGTGGGGGAATTAGAAGGCCTCACGCAATACCTTGCTTGTTCATTGATGTCACCGTTGGATAGAACTTTAAGTGCAGAGCAAGGGCTTCATCTTGTGGATGATTGTCGCCGTATCTTGCTGTCATTACCGATAGTTGACTCCAATATACCAACCTCACCAGCACGTAGAGACTTATTTACCCGCCATATGAGAAATAGTGATGCATGAAGTTTCTCTGTGCCAAAGCACCCTTGAGATTATTGAGCAACAAGCCAAACAACATGGCGTGAGCAAGGTCACGGGGGTGTGGCTAGAAATTGGAACGCTTTCTTGTGTCGAAGAAAGTTCGTTTCGTTTCTGTTTTGATATCGCGTGTCGCGGTACGGTTGCACAGGGAAGTCAGTTACATATTATTTATCGACCCGCGCAAGCTTGGTGTTGGGATTGCTGTGAAAGTGTTGAAGTTAGTGAGCACCATTCTGTTTGTCCTAAATGCCAAGGTCTAAACCTTAAAGTGGAAGGTGGAGACAGTTTAAAAATCAAAGAGCTCGAAGTGGAGTAGTTCAACGCCAATGGTATTTCAGGTTTATCTTAGTGAAACTATCTAGCCTAATTTTGAGGTTAATCAACCCTTTTTTTTGATATTGGACTACTCTAATTTTAGAAAACGTAGTTGGGAGCGAATCTTATGTGCAGTACTTGTGGATGTGCAACAGGCGAGCGTCGAATAGAAGGTGATGAGCATAATCATCATCACGATCACCACCACGATCATCACGAACACAGTCATGACCATGATCATCATGAACATAGCCATGACCACCACCATCACGATCATCATGACCATAATCATGAAAACCATAATCACGACCATGACCATGAAAAAGAGGGTCAAACCGTGATTATTCATCACCACTATTATCATCAAGGTGATGTCCATAACCATTATCATCAGTATGAACCGACTTCAATTGATGAGAAGGTTAAGAAACAAAAACATAAGCACAAACATAAACATGTTTATGAAAATGTAGAAAAAACATTTATACCCGCAGGTGAACATCATGATCTCGATTATGGTCACGGTGAAGCCGGAACTCATGCCCCTGGTATGAGCCAAAAACGCATGCTGCAAATTGAAATGGATGTGTTAGGCAAAAATAACCACCTTGCAGAGCATAATCGTGAAGCATTCGTCGAAAAAAATATTTTAGCGCTAAATCTAGTTTCGAGTCCCGGTTCAGGGAAAACTACCTTGCTAACTGAAACGCTGTTACGTTTACGTGACAAAATCAATTGTGCGGTTGTTGAGGGAGACCAACAAACCACTAATGATGCGCAGCGTATTCGTGAAACGGGTGTGCCCGCTATCCAAGTCAATACCGGTAAAGGTTGCCATTTAGACGCACAAATGGTGCACGATGCGGCGGCTCGTTTAAATCTAGAAGATAACAGTCTTTTATTTATTGAAAATGTGGGTAATTTAGTTTGTCCTGCCAGTTTCGACTTAGGTGAACGTCATAAAGTTGCTGTGTTATCTGTCACTGAAGGGGAAGATAAGCCGCTTAAATATCCGCATATGTTCGCTGCCGCAAATATCATGATTTTAAATAAAATCGATTTACTGCCTTACCTGCATTTTGATGTTGATGCTTGTATCGCTAATGCAAAACGAGTAAACCCTGATATTCAAGTGATCAAACTCTCAGCCACAACGGGAGAAGGCATGGATGCATGGCTGGCTTGGTTGGAGCAACAGCTATGTGCTTAGGTATTCCAGGAAAAGTTGTTGCAGTAGGTGAAGATATTCATCAATTGGCACAAGTTGACGTTTGTGGTGTTAAACGTGAAGTGAATATCGGGTTAATCTGCGAGGGTGATACTGCTGATTTATTGGGGCAGTGGGTATTGGTGCATGTAGGGTTTGCGATGAGCGTGATCAATGAAGAAGAAGCGCAATCCACACTAGATGCCTTAAGGGCCATGAGTCAGTTAGAGCATGAAGTCGATGATTTTAGTGGGCTAAACGCTGGAGCCGCAGATGCAGTATGTCGATGAGTTTCGTGATCCGGCCTTAGCTAAAGTACTACTGAATCATATCAATCAGCGTGTTGCACAAATACCACGTGCGAAACAACGCCCATTACAGCTAATGGAAGTGTGTGGCGGTCATACCCATGCCATTTTTAAATTTGGCATTGACCAACTATTACCCCCTGAGATTGAATTTGTGCATGGACCGGGCTGTCCGGTCTGTGTACTGCCGATGGGGCGTATTGATGGTTGTATCGATATTGCTAAGCACCCTGAAGTCATCTTTTGTACCTATGGGGATGCGATGCGTGTTCCCGGAAAAAATGGCTCATTATTGGATGCTAAACGTCTAGGGGCTGATGTCCGAATTGTCTATTCTCCACTAGATGCGCTATCTCTTGCGGAAAAAAATCCTAATCGAGAAGTGGTTTTCTTTGGACTCGGTTTTGAAACCACAATGCCGAGTACGGCACTTACATTGCAGCAAGCTCGCCGTCGTAACCTCAAAAATTTCTCCGTATTTTGCCAACATATTACTATTATTCCCACCCTTCGTAGTTTGTTAGAGCAGCCAGATGTGCGTATTGATGGTTTTCTGGCGCCGGGGCACGTCAGCATGGTAATTGGCTCGCATCCTTATGCGTTTATTACCGAAGAGTTTCATAAACCACTAGTGGTGACAGGTTTCGAGCCGTTAGATATCTTGCAAGCTCTTGCCATGTTGGTGGATCAAATTGCAGATGGTCGATGTGTGGTTGAAAATCAATATAAACGTATTGTGACTGAAGACGGTAATCACCTTGCATTGGAAGCTTTGGCCGATGTTTTTGAATTGAAAGCATCCAGCGAATGGCGTGGGTTGGGCGAAATCGCCGGTTCCGGTGTGCAATTAACCGCGGATTATCAATCTTTTGATGCAGAGAGTCGTTTTCACGTTCAGCCGTACCAAGTCGCTGATGATCCACAAGCGCGTTGTGGTGATGTATTAACTGGGCGATGTAAACCTATCGATTGTGCTTTATTTGGTAAACGCTGTACGCCACAGACTGCATTCGGCGCCTTAATGGTCTCTTCTGAAGGTGCTTGTGCGGCGTATTATCAATATCGTCGGGAGCCACAATAATGAACCATAAAATGAACTTTACTGCCAATGATGTAGTGACCATGGCTCATGGAAGCGGTGGTCAGGCGATGCAGCAATTAATTGAACAACTATTTTTACAGGCTTTCGCTAACCGTGCTTTGAATGAGCGGGAAGATCAGGCGCGTTTATCTCTACCTGAATTAAGTGCCCTTGGCGATCGCCTCGCATTTAGCACTGACAGTTATGTTATTGATCCTATTTTTTTCCCGGGTGGAAATATTGGTAAATTAGCTGTATGCGGTACGGTGAATGACGTCGCGGTCAGTGGTGCTATCCCTAAATACCTCTCTTGTGGCTTTATTTTAGAAGAGGGATTTCCGTTATCTGATTTGCATACCATTGTGGAATCAATGGCGGCAACGGCAGCAGCAGCTGGCGTTGAAATTGTCACTGGCGATACAAAAGTGGTTCAACGCGGCGCAGCAGATAAAGTTTTTATCAATACCGCAGGGATCGGTGTGATCCCGACAAATATTCAGTGGGGCACGCAGCAAATTCAGCCGGGAGATAGTGTGATTGTCAGTGGGACTTTAGGGGATCACGGGGCAACCATTTTGAATCTACGGGAACAATTGGGACTTGAAGCTGAACTCAGTAGCGATTGTGCCGTATTGACTCCGTTAATTGAACCTCTGCGTGCTATTGAGGGCGTGAAGGCGTTACGGGATGCAACGCGTGGCGGTGTTACCGCAATTTTACATGAATTTGCTGATGCTAGTGGTTGCGGTATCTCGATAACAGAAGCGGATTTACCCGTTTCTTCTGCGGTTCGTGGTGTATGCGAATTATTAGGTTTAGAACCGCTTAATTTTGCGAATGAAGGCAAATTAGTGATTGTGGTGAAACCTGAAGTTGAAAAACAAGTGTTAGCCGCATTACAGCAACATCCGCTTGGCGTAAATGCAGCGGTTATTGGCAGCGTCACTGAGAACAAACAAGTCAAATTAGTGGGTATCTTTGGGGCATCAAGACTGTTGGATTTACCGCATAGCGAACCATTACCTCGTATTTGCTAGATACTCAAACAAGCACTAAAACGGACTATAGAAGGATTTATGATAAAAAAACTGATTGTTGCGATGCAGGCGGCCTGCTTTTTAGGACTTTCATTACAAGCTCAGGCTGCCGATCTACAAAATAGCCAAACCTTACGCTTAGCGATAGGCGCAGAACCGACAGAAGGTTTTGACCCAATGTTGGGCTGGAGTCATGGCAGTTATTTACTTCTTCATAGTCCGCTATTAAAGCAAAATGCAGATTTGTCTTGGCATAGCTATATGCTAGAAAGCTATAAACATAATGATGATGGTAAAGAGTGGATTTTAACCTTAAAAGACGGCTTAAAATTCTCTGATGGTTCGCCGCTTGGCGCAAAAGATGTTGTTTTTACTTACAACAATGCGGCAGCAAGTGGCGGTAAAGTGGATATGGGTAATTTCGCAAAAGCGGAAGTAATTGATCCTCTTACGGTAAAAATGACTCTATCATCCCCACAAAGTACCTTTATCAATGTATTGGGTTCGTTAGGTATTGTTTCAGCTGATAAATACGATGCAAAAACCTATGCGCACAATCCTATCGGTGCGGGACCTTATCGCTTAGTCGCATTTCAACCAGGCCAACAGTTAATTGTAGAACGTAACCCGTATTATGCAGGGCCAAAAAATAGTTTCGACAAAATGGTATTTGTTTTTCTTGATGAAGACGCCGCATTTTCTGCGGCACTTAGCGGTCAACTAGATATCGTGCGTATTCCTGCTGTGGCAGCAACCAGTGTAGGTCAAGTTGCTAATATGAAGCTAACAGAGCGCTACAGTGTTGAAAATCGGGGGATTTCTTTCCCAATTCCGCCTGCGGGGGAAAAAGATGCACAAGGTAACGCTATCGGTAACGATATTACTTCAGATGTCGCGATTCGTAAGGCAATTAACTATGCACTTGACCGTAAGCTATTAGCTAAATCAGTATTAGAAGGCTTTGCTATTCCTGCTTATACTGGGGTTGAGGGGCTTCCATGGAATAACCCTCAATCGAGCTTTAAAGATGGTGATCTTGAAAAAGCCAAAGCAATTTTGGAAGACGCTGGCTGGAAAATGAATAAAGATGGCCTGAGAGAGAAAAACGGCAAAGTGGCAAAACTGACCCTATGGTATGCCAGCGGTGACACCACACGTCGAGATTTAGCTCAAGCTATTCGCGCTAGTTTAAAACCTATCGGTATTGAGATGGATTTAAAATCAGGTAGTTGGGAAACGGTAGAGCGCTATATGCATTCAAATCCAACATTGTTTGGTTGGGGCAGCCTTGATCCAATGGAATTAGTCCATAACTACAGCAGTAAAGCGGCGGGTGTAGGTTTCTACAATGCAGGCTATTATAAAAATCCAGCTGTCGATGAGTTAATCGAAGAAGCGCTTCGTCAACCAGACCAAACCGCAGCGATACCTTTGTGGCAAAAAGTAGATTGGGACGGTAAAACCGGTACGGGTATTCAAGGTGATGCGGCATGGGCTTGGCTCATGAATGTTCAGCATATTTATTTACAGAATAATTGTGTTGAACTTGGCAAGAGTGCACCGGAAATTCACGGTTCTTGGTCTGTATTAAATAATGTTGATGAATGGGCTTGGACCTGTCAGTAATGCGGTCAGCAATTGGGCTTTTTTTTCGATTTATCTGTTTATTGACGGTAACTGCGGCAGGTATTTTTATCCTGCTGAGTTATTCGCCAATCGATCCGATCAAAGCCTATATTGGTAATGATTTAATGCATGTTCCCCCAGAGCAATATCCGCTGATTGCGGCTCGCTGGGGGCTTGATCAGCCATTGTGGATGCAGTTCTGGCGTTGGTTTTCGCAAATATTACAAGGGGATATGGGATACTCCATGCTGTATAACACCCCTGTTATACAGGTAATCTCCGACAGGTTAGTGCCATCATTAACATTATTGTTCTGCGCATGGGTATTTTCAGGCGTAGTGGGGTTCGGGTTAGGGGTGATCGCCGGACGTCATTTAAATCGCTGGCCAGATAAACTCATTTCACTATTTTGCTATTTATTAGCTTCTATCCCTGTTTTTTGGATTGGTTTACTGCTCCTATCCCTGTTTGCTGTGTCATTACAGTGGGCGCCCATTTGCTGCGCTTGGCCGATAGGTTTGGATGAGCAAACCGCAACTTTTTCCCAGAAACTGCATCACCTTGTTTTACCCGTTATAGCTTTAGGGATGCTAGGGGTGGGAACGATTGCATTGCATACACGTGCAAAAATTGCTGATGTGATGAACAGTGAATTTATTCATTATGCACAAGCTCAGGGAGATAAAGGCTGGGCAATGATGCGTTTTCATGTTTTAAAACATGCAATTACTCCTGCTATTTGTTTACAATTTGCCTCAGTAGGGGAATTACTCAGCGGGGCGCTTTTGGCTGAAAAAGTATTTGCTTATCCCGGTTTAGGGCAAGCCACAATTGATGCGGGATTACGAGGCGATATCCCACTTTTAATGGGGATCGTTTTACTCTGCGCTGCGGTGATTTTTTTCAGTAATACTGCCGCCGATATCATTTTGAGGAAAGTGAATAAGGGAGTGATCCGAGCATCATGACCTATAATCCTAATCGCGCGTTAATTCGATTATTTATTTCACTGTTGCTGCTTGTCATATTGGCGTTGTATGCATTCAATTTGTTACACACTGATATTGAAATGAATTTACTCGACCGTCGGCAAGCGCCTTCTTTTGCGCACTTTTTTGGTACTGATAATTTAGGGCGCGATTTATTTGATAGAACTTTTCAAGGACTGGCAACCAGTTTACAAATAGGGTTAACTGCCGCAATCTCCAGTGGTTTTATCGCACTCGTCATGGCTGCGCTATCATCATTAAATAAAACCACTGATTACCTCGTACGTGGGGTTATTGATGCTTTGCTCGCTTTACCACATTTATTGTTATTAGTTTTAATTTGCTTCACTTTAGGTGGCGGGAAAGTAGGCGTGATTTGGGCTGTAGCATTGACTCATTGGCCAAAACTGACGTTAATTTTGCGTTCGGAATTACTTCGTGTGCAGCAAACAGACTACATTATGTTATCAAAACGGATTGGAAATAGTGCTTTTTACCGTTGCCGATACCATTACTTACCCACTATTTTGCCTCAATGGATGGTAGGAACGTTATTAATGTTTCCACATGCAGTATTGCATAGTGCCGCTTTAAGTTTCCTTGGATTCGGTTTATCGCCCCATGAGCCTTCGTTAGGTATTTTGTTGTCAGATGCACTACGTTATCTCAGCACTGGCGCATGGTGGCTGGTGGTCTTCCCCGGTTTAGCTTTGATAGGTTTAGTGCTGTTATTCGATCAGTTTGCAAAGGCATCCCAACAACTGTGGTTAAGGGGGGGAGCATGTTGAGGTTTGATAATGTGACTGTTGATGTCGCACAATTTGGCTGGTTCAGCAAAAAGCGTTGGTCTCCTCTATTGAATGATATCTCATTGGATGTCTTACCCGGTGAAATGGTGGCGCTGGTGGGAGGGAGTGGCGAAGGTAAAAGTATCCTCTTACAAAGTGCTTTAGGATTACTGCCTGATAATATGCGTTGTCATGGAAATATCGAGTTGAATGGCAATGCATTAACAGAAAAAACGAAACCACTATATCGAGGTAACTCCTTGTGTTATGTGCCGCAAGGTGTCAGTGCATTAAATCCACTCATCCCTATAGGTCCTCAATTAGAGCGTGCAGCAGTGCTCAGTGGACAACATATCAAAATGCACGATGTGGCTCAGCACTTGCAACAGTATAATTTGCAAGCAAATTTAGTGAATAGCTATCCAAGTAAATTATCTGGAGGGATGGCGAAGCGTGTTTTGGCATCTAGTGCCACATTATCAAAAGCACAATATATTTTAGCGGATGAAATATCGTCTTGGTTAGATGATGAACATGCTATTTTGCTTCTGGAAAATATGAAATCACTGTGCCGTGAAGGACGAGGTATTTTGTGGGTTACTCACGACTTAGCCATGGCTGTTCGTTTTGCGGATCGCATTGCTTTGCTACGCAATGGCACCTTAGAAGATATTTTAAGTAGTCAAAAATTAAAGCAAGGCGGTGGGGGAAAATGGCTGCAATCTCTATGGAATGCATTGCCTGAACATCAGTTTATGGCAATGAAATAATGAAAATGAATAACATGCTAGAGGTTCAGGATTTATGTATTGAACAAGGTGGTCACCGGCTTTGGGATAACCTTTGTATTTCATTATCGAATAATGAGCGGCTCGGTATTTCTGCCCCTAGTGGATTTGGTAAAACCACATTAGGGCGTGTTCTAGCGCAATGGCAACCGCTTTCCCAAGGAACTATTCTATTTGAAGGTAAACCATTAGCTCAGCATGGCTATTGTCCGATACAGCTGGTTCCCCAGCATCCTGAGAAGAGCTTTAATCCTTACCGTAAAGTCGGCGATAGTTTACATGATGCATGGAAACCCGATGCACAATGGCTTGCATTATTTTCAATTAAATCTGAATGGCTAGAAAGACGTCCTAATGAGCTTTCTGGTGGTGAACTCGCACGTATTGCGCTATTAAGAGCACTTGATCCGCGAACTAAAATATTAATTGCCGATGAAGTGACTGCGCAATTAGATTCACACTTGCAGCAGGATATTTGGCAGCAATTAATTAAATTATCCCAAGAGCGACCCCTTGCGATGATTATTTTTAGCCACAATAAAGCTTTACTCGAAAAAGTCTGTACGTCAGTAATAACAACTAATTAGAGTAATCAAAGGGTTGTAACATTATTCTATACCCAAACTAAGTATGCACTTAAAATAATCAGGTGTGGTGAATGTTTCAAATGTTAGACCTTTTAAGTGTAAGTTAATTATAAACACCCTGTTTATATATCATAATATACATAAATGTTACCCTTAATATAATATAATATTGTGTCTTTACTAGATTGATATTAATAAGTGATTATATGCAAGAAGAAATAATTAAAACGCTACTTGAATTGACATTTCGGGGTAATGACGATGTGAAGATCGAAGCAATATCAGCGTTAGGTGATTATGAGGCAACGCTAGAGCAACAAGATGCAGTGAGTCGATTGATTGAATTATGTAAAGATCCGAACAGAGAAGTAGCTGTATCTTCAATTAAATCATTAAGTAAACTATCATCGTATTTTATTAAAAAATAATACCTATTTAAATTGTTTTTTATTATTGGGAGTTAATGACTTTATTTGAATATCTTAAAGTGAGTTAAACTGTTTTGCTTTATTTTAATCATCAAAAAAAGAGTATATTAAACTTAATAATATTGTGATAAAAATAAACAGCCAGATAATTATTTATTATTGATTCACACAAGAGGTTTTCAATGAAGAAAATTTTTATTTCTAGTATTTTGGCTGCGACCGCAGCATTCTCTTTTAGTGCTATGGCCGCTGACACGAGTAGTGTCACACCTGAAAAGATGACCTGTCAGGAATTTATTAATTTGAACCCACAAAGTTGGGCACCTGTAGCACTCTGGGTCACTAATCAGGAAACGCAGTTTAAAGGCGGTGATTATGTCGCATTAACTGAACAAAGTATCACAGAAGCCCCTCAGATTGTGGCATTCTGTAAGAAAAAGCCTGAAGGCACATTACAAGATTATTTAGCGTCAAAAAAATAAGTAAGCATTATTTTTAAAGTAAATTTAATAGATGTTTGCTTTTGTTTAGTACAAAAGCAAACACTAGATAGTAGGGCATAATACAAAGACTGATTATTTATGATAAGAATTTTTGTTTTACTTTATTGGCTCTTGAGAGTCTGTAACTTAAATTTTTCCAGTTAGTTTGCTATATTTTTTGTTCTTCCTCAAAATCTTTATCCTTTCCAATCAATGTACTTTTAGCTGCTTTTTCAAAATAGTGAAAAAACAGTTTTAATCCTTTAGTTCAAATTCTATATGCTCAGGCGTTAGCTAACAAAAAGTTTGGTTATTAACTATTCGCTTCTTTAATTTCACAATAAAGTAATTTCCTTAAAAACTCTTTCATCATCATATAATTAGCATTTATACTGAAAATGCTAGATTTCATTGTTTTTAAGTAAGGCAGAATTTTTGTTAGCTATAATTAAGATATAGATCACAAAATGGTCAAGTCTTGATTGAGCTCCTATAATAATCTAACTAATATTCAGTTAGTCTAAAAAAAAGTTTGGTATCATATGAAGATTATTCAGGACAATTTTGAAATGTTTTTGGCTGTAATGAAAGGTGTTGCAGGCCAATTTGGTGAGAGTTGTGAGGTGGTGTTGCATGACCACAGTAAAGGGCTCGAAAGTAGTATTGTTGCCATTATTAATGGCCATGTGACAAAACGTAAAGTGGGTGATCCTAGCAGTAATTTAGGTCTTGAAGTTTTACGTGGTACTGATGTTGATGGGGATAAATATAATTATTTTACCCAAACTAAAGATGGCAAAATGTTACGCTCAACATCGATTTACTTGCGTAACGATGAAGGAAAAGTAGTAGGTGCTTTATGTATTAATCAAGATATTTCTGAGTTTATTGCTGCTGAAAAGGCAATTCAAGGGATTACTCAGCGAAATAGCATTGAGCAAGACACAGTAAAAGAAGTTTTCGTAACTGATGTAAATGAAATTTTGGATCATCTTATTCAAGAATGTATTCAAGTGATAAAAGTTCCCGTCATTAACATGACTAAAAAAGATAAAATGGATGCTATTAAATTTTTTGATATCAGAGGTGCTTTTTTAATAAAAAAATCGGGTGAGAAAATTTGTGAATTTTTGAATATATCTAAATATACCCTTTACACATATTTAGCTGAATTAAAGGGGGAAGACAATGATAATGAATAAAAGAGGAATTTATGCCAATAACACCTTATGTTGCTTTAGATTTACAGCAACTAGAAAAAAATGTCCGAGGAATGACAAATAAATTAACACTACAAGGTATTGAACATTGGCCTCATGTTAAAACACATAAATCTATTGAATTAGCAAAGTTTGAAATTGAATGTGGCGCAAAAGGCATTACTTGTGCCACATTACAGGAAGCGACTGTAATGGCTAAAGGGGGAATTAATAATATTCTTTTGGCGTATCCAATGGTCGGAGTAGAAAAATGCCAGCAATTTGTACAGTTAGCTAAATTAGCCAATATAAGAACAATAGTTGATAGCTTACAAGGAGCGGAACAACTATCTAACGCTGCAACGAACGAAAACCTTATTATTGATATTTATATTGCCATTGACTACGGTGCGCATCGTGAAGGTATTCAGCTGGAAGATTTAGAGAATTTTGCATTAAAAATTAAAAAATATACGGGCTTGAATATTATTGGTGTATTTACTTATGCAGGTACAATTTATCAATATACAACAGAACCAGAAATACGTAAAGCCGCTAAAGCAGAAGCTGATTTATTATTATTATGTGCACAAAGACTGAGAGCAATAGGTATTGATATACAAAGAACATCTGGAGGTTCAACATTATCATCTTTTTATGCTGAAGAATTAAAAGGCATAACTGAGTCTCGAGCAGGTAATTTTATTTTTGGTGATATGAATGCAATATATGCGGGTATTTATACTCCCAAAGATTGTGCTTTAACGATTAGAACATCAGTTGTGAGTATTCCTATTAAAGGATATGCAACAGTAGATGCAGGAACGAAAACATTAACATCAGATCAATCTGCTGAAGCTGGATATGGCTACATTGTTGAGGAACCTAATATTAAGCTTGTTAAGCTTAATGAAGAGCATGGATATCTTCGTTACGATCCAGAGACAATAGAATTAAAAATTGGTGATATATTAAATATTATTCCAAATCATAGCTGTGTAATTCCAAATTTAACTAATAAAATTTATGCATTAAATAATAACGAATTAGATCATATTATAATACCAAACGCACGATATTAATTATCGGAGAGTAAAATGTATCAATTAAACAATAAGCAACAAAATGAGTTGCTAGAGCTTCTTTGTGCTTTAATTAGAAACAAATCTGAAAACCCACCAGGTGAAGAACAACAAGTTGCTGAGTTTATTTATACTCACTTTAAGCGGGAAAATATAGAGGTTGAACTCCAAGAGGTTGCACCAGGTCGACCGAATGTTATTGCGCATTTAAAGGGAACAGGTAAAGGAAAGCATCTTTTATTTAATGGCCATATTGATGTAGTTCCTTGTGGTTGTGGCTGGAGTAGTGAGCCGTTTGACCCCGTAATTAAAGACGGCAAAGTGTTTGGTCGTGGAGCTGCTGATATGAAGTCAGGGGTAGCAGCAATGATGTATGCTGCTACGTTATTAACGCGTAATAAAGATCAATTTTCGGGTGAGTTAACATTAATTTTTAATGTTGATGAAGAACGAATTAATCTCGGCATGCTGCACTATATTAAAGATGGAATTACAGCCGACTATGCAATAATTGGTGAGCCAACCTCACTCGATGTGTGTATTGCTCATAAAGGTGTCAGTCGTTATAACTTAAGTACAAAAGGTACTGCAGGGCATGCAGCTAAAACACGTTATCCAGATAGCGCCATTGCTAAAATGGCTAAAATATTACCAGCATTGGAACATCATCGCTATTTAGTTGAAGAGATTGAACATCCATTATTAGGTAATGCTTCAATGATTATTACTACAATTAAAGGGGGAACTGCTCCAAATATTGTTCCACAACATTGCGATATAGAGATTGATAGGAGGTTAATACCTGGCGAAAATCAGCAGGAAATAGAACAAAAAATTCACCAAGCAATTGCTGATTATAATGAGCAAGAATTAATTGAATACGAACTCGATAATTATTTATTTATACCTGCATCTGATATTTCAAAAGATCATGAATTAACAGTATTAGCCCTTGATGCAGTAAGTCGATTTACAAAACGAGATGCGCAACCACAAATATTTGAAGCTACTTGTGAAGCACCATTTTTTTCGGTAACGAGTAATATCCCAACATTGATTATGGGGCCGGGTGGTTTGGCTCAGGCTCATATTAAAGATGAATTTGTTGAAATTAAAGAGTTATATCTTGCAGCTGAAATATATTATGACTTAGCAAAAGATATATTAAATAAATAGGATGTGTTAATGATTATTGAACAAAAATTAAAAGAAAAAGGGATTATATTAGCAATGCCAGGGAAACCTAAGTTTTCTTATGTTTCAATTAAACAATGTGGTGATTTAATTTATACATCAGGCCACGATTGTAAAAAAAATGGGAATTTAATTTATAAAGGTTCGTTAGGAAAAGAGCTCACACTAGAACAAGGGCATGAAGCCGCCAAACAATGCATTATTAATATATTCTCCTCACTGAAAGATTATTTAGGTGATTTAGATAGAATTGATGAATGTATTAAGTTACTTGGCTTTGTTCAAAGTACGACTGAATTTAAAGATCAACCCTATGTGATGAATGGAGCATCTGATTTTTTAATCGAAATATTAGGTGAAAAAGGAAAGCATGCGCGTTCAGCAATAGGAACCAATACGTTACCTTTTGATACACCAGTTGAAATTGAACTCATAATAAAAATTAAACCTGAATAATAAAAGAAAATATATTAAAAATATAAATCTGCGGAATGTTATTAAATTCCGCAGGGTCCGATTACGTCTTAAAGGTACTTAACTATGTCACTACACGCGAGTAAAAGATTAAAGCGTTGGCAATTTATTGCGCTGACATTCTTATTGATAGCAGGCATTATTAACTTTCTTGATAGAGCCTCACTTTCAATAGCTAATTCTACTATTAGTAAAGAACTTGGTTTTAGTGCAACCCAAATGGGGTTATTGTTATCCGTTTTCTCTTTCGGTTATGCGCTTTGTCAATTACCGATAGGTATGGTCATGGAGCGTTTTGGGGTTAAAAAAATCTATGGCTTTGGTTTATTTTTATGGTCACTTGCGCAGACAGTGACGGGCTTTTTATCTTCATTTACCCACTTGGTTATTGCTCGCGTAGTTTTAGGAGTTGGTGAAGCACCACATTTACCAACAGGCGTAAAAGTCGTTAATGATTGGTACAATATTCGTGAACGTGGATTACCAATGGGTATTGTAAACATGTCCTCAACGCTGGCACAAGCATTAGCACCTCCATTGCTTATTGCTTTGATGCTTGCATTTGGTTGGCGTACCATGTTTATTATTATTGGTATTAGCGGGATTATCCTTTCTATTCTTTGGTTTATTTTTTATCGTAATCGTGAACAATTAGATTTAACTGAAGAAGAGCTGAATTATTTAAATGATGGTGCTCCGCCGTCATCAACAAATAAAGTGACATTTAAAGAATGGGCATCCTTATTTAAGCAGCGTTCTTTATGGGGCATGATTATTGGTTTTAATGGTGTTGGTTATATGGTTTGGTTATATCTAACATGGCTACCTGCTTATCTTGAAAACTCTCGAGGATTGAGTCTAGAAAAAACAGGTTGGGTGGCGGCTATTCCTTTCTTGTTCGGTGCATTAGGAATGTTAGTTAACGGTGTTGTAGCTGACTGGGTTGTTAAGCGCGGTGCCGATAAAATGAAAAGTCGTAAATGGATGATTTGTTTAGGGCTTCTTTTTGCAGCAATGTTTACATTGCCGGCAGCATATACTGAAAGTACTGCGTCAGCTGTTGCTTGTATTAGTTTAGCATTATTCTCAATCCACTTTGCGGGTACCTCGGCTTGGGGATTGATTTTAGTATCAGTACCTTCACGCTTGATTACCTCGGTGAGTGGTATTCAGAATTTTGGCGGATTCATTGGTGGATCTTTTGCTCCTATTATTACAGGTATGATTGTTGATAAAACGCATTCATTTACATTGGCACTAGTTGTTTGTGCTGTTGTCGCATTTCTAGCATCACTGGTTTATTTTTTCTTTGTTAATGAGCCAATTAAAGATCCAGCAGAAATGAAGTTGCAATCTATTTAGTGGTATAGCTCTATATTTTTTAAAACAGCCATCTTGTTTAGGTGGCTGTTTTATTTAATGGCAAGATGGCTAACCAAAAAATCAATAAATGCACGTGTTTTAGCAGGTAATGCGACGGTATTTGGATAAAGCAATTGAATATTTTGTGAAGGCAAGTGGAGTTCAGGGAATAAATGAGTCAACCGTTTATGCTTAATATCTTCCCCAATTAACCAAGCGGGGCAAATTGCAACACCTAAAGAAGACAATACCATTTGATGAATAACGGCAGCAGAATTAGATTCATACTGACTTTTAATTATGGGTAAAGGGATTTTTTCACCTCTATTATTTTGTAAAAAGTATTGTGTATCTTGCCAATTTAATAAGCTGTGAGTGATCCACGGAATATCAGCTAAATCAGTAATACTGTTGATTGAATATTTTTCAATAAATTGAGGTGTTGCAACGAGATAAATAGAATAATCGCCAATTTTACGCGTTTTAAGCGATGAGTTTTTTAAGTTACCAAGTCTTATTGCTAAATCTAGTTTCTCAGTGACTAAGTCATCAAGGGATGAATTAAATGAATATTGTAGACGTAATTTAGGATAAAGGCGGCAAAATTGGGGAAGTAATGGCAAGATAAATCGTTGTCCAAATTCATTGGTTGATGAAAAGCGTAATAAACCAGTCACACTAGTGCCTAAATTTTGGCTTCTTTCAAAAGCTTCATCAATTTGTAGCTGAATACGTTTGAAATCATCGTAAAAGTATTTTCCTACCTCTGTCAGTGCAATATTACGAGTATTGCGCGTCAATAAACTCACATTAAGCTCTGTTTCTAACTGTTTAATATCAATACTGACCATTGAACGGCTCAAACCTAATATATCAGCTGCTTTGGTAAATGACCCCGAATCTACGACCTGTAGAAAACTCATTATCTGCTTAAGATTTTTTTGCATAATCTGTTCAATTGTTTGCTTATATTAAACAATGATTTTACTTCTCTTGCATCGACAAAGAAAGGGCTAAACCCTATTCTTTGCGCCGGAGGTAGTTATGTCTTATCGATATAAAATCGCAACAGTGTTTCTGATCGGCTTCTTTATTGATTGTATTAATATTTTTATGTCAGCTATTGCACTGCCTGACATTGCTGGGGCATTTTCAACTAGCCAGTCAATGGTTGCTTGGGTATCAAATGCGTATATTTTGGGTTTAGTGCTGATTATGCCGATAAGCTTATGGTTAGCGGGTCGGCTCGGTAATCAAAAACTAATGTGTTACTCAATGCTACTATTTTCTATCAGTGTTTGGCTTTGCGGTATGAGTGATTCTATATATAGTTTGATTTTCTGGCGTTTTATTCAAGGAATGGCGGGGGGATTATTAATACCTGTTGGACAGGCATTAGTTTTTGCATTATTCCCAGGAAATGAGCGTCATCGTATTTCCACTATGATTATGACAGTCGCACTAATAGCACCAGCTTTTTCACCTGCACTTGGTGGGATTATTATTGATTCATTATCGTGGCGTTGGATTTTTTATTCTAATTTGCCTTTTTCATTATTAGCGGCTTCTTTAGCGTGGGAATGGATTAAAAATAGCGAACGACAAGAAAGAGAAAAACCAGATATGTTTGGTTTACTGATCGTCAGCTTAAGTTTATTAAGTTTATTATTATCATTTTCTTTTTATAATGACTACCACAGTCTTATTTTGGCGTTGAGTAGTTTTGTTTTTTCGGGTGCTATGCTGTTTTTTTATATTCAATATGCCAAAAAATGCCAAGCGCCTATTCTTAATCTTCAATTGTTAAAAAATTATAATTTGCGAAATGCCTTTATTGTTTATTACGCCGTGCCCGGTATTTTTACTGGGGTAAATTTGCTGAATATTTTTAATTTACAGATAAATCTTGGTTTTAATGCCGGCGAGACAGGGTTATTCATGTTGATATACGCTGCTGGAGCGCTGGTATCGATGATAAGTGGTGGATATCTTTACCATCGTATGGGAAAGAAAAGCCTATTTGTTATTGGTATTCTTTTACACAGTGTCGGTATATTTTTTTTATTTCTAGTGTCGAGTTCCACAGATTTAAGCACCCTTATTCTTGCTTATTTATTAATGGGAATGGGTGGGGGGATCAGTGCAAATACCGCTCAAATAAGCTCATTAATCGATTTTGCTGATAAAGATTTATTACAAGGCAGTGTTCTTTGGAACATTAATCGACAAGTCGCATTTAGTGTGGGCACAGTGGTCTTGATATCCATTTTTAGTTTTTCTTCTGCATCAACAGAATTAATGCGCTATCAATACACCTTTTTTATCGCGTCGATACTCGGCCTATTATCATTAATTTCAGTTTTAAGAGGAAAAAACAATGAATGCTAAAATGAATAAAGCACTACAAAGTGTGATTGACTTACATATTTTGATTGAAGATGTTTTCACCGGAAATAATAAAGAAGAAAGCTTAAATCAGCTTTTAGAGAGCTTCGATAATGATTTTAAGATGGTCACTATAAGCGGTATGCGTATTGGATTGGCTGAAGTCACCGCATTATTTAGCCAAAATAGAGGAGGAAAGCCAACGCTAAAAATCACGCTACAAAATATCACTCCTCTATATGAGCTTGAAAACTATTGCTGGATTCAATATCAGGAGCAGCAACAAACTGACAATACCAATACCCTTCGCACATCGGTTGTCTGTATCAAGGTTGAATCTGAACGATGTGATTGGGTTTATTTACATGAAACACCAGTTTTAAATAAATAAGCTAAAGAGTATCTATCAATAGACGATAAACGGCTTTTATGAGCCGTTTTTATTTTCCTGATAAAATAAATGATATTTATTCTCATTTGTGATTGACCGTCGGTCGGTCGAGTGTTATGATGCCATTTATCTACTAAGATGGACAACATAATATGAAACGTATTTTTTTGATCTTTGCAGTTTGTCTGGGTACTTTTATGGCGACCTTAGATATCAGCATTGTGAATGTCGCTTTACCTGCAATAGGGCAAGATTTGAATGCGAATATGTCATTATTGCAATGGATTATTGATTCGTATGCATTGTGCTTATCAGCGCTGATTTTATCTGTGGGTCCTATTAGCGACCGCTATGGGAGAAAAAAAGTGTGGTTGATTGGTGTTGCCATTTTTACACTCGGTTCTGCAATATGCGCATTTTCAACTACGTCATCTACGCTTATAGGTGGGCGGATAATTCAAGGTATTGCGGCGGCAGCATTAATTCCGGGGGCATTATCAATTATTACCCAAGCTTTCACCAATGATATAGAAAGGATAAAAATTATTGGTATTTGGTCAGCAGTGAGTGCGCTGTCATTAATTATAGGGCCGATACTCGGTGGTTTTTTAGTCGATACCTTGGATTGGACAACTCTATTTTTGATTAATATACCGATAGGATGTATTACATTGCTTGTAGGTTGGTTAGGTATTAAGGAAAGTAGTGATCCTGATAAAGCCGCTTTTGATCCGATAGGTCAAATACTTAGCATCTTTGCACTGGGAGGGATCACTTTTGCTTTAATTGAAGCTGGAGATAAAGGCTGGGGAAATTATTTAACATTAAGTGGTTTAACGCTTGGTGTCATTGCATCACTATGTTTCATTTTTATTGAAGGAAAAGTGGCTAAGCCACTGTTACCCATATTTTTATTTAAGCAGAATACCTTTTTCTTTCAATACAATATGGCTTCATTTTCACTAGGTTTTGCGACTTACAGCAATGTTTTTTTTATTGTACTTTTCTTACAAAAAGGACAGGGTTGGGGAGCGTTGGAAGCGGGCCTTAGAATGGCACCAGAGTTTATTGCCATGGCACTTTTTTCATTTTCCTTTGGTAAGCTATCGAAATTTTTTAGTGTCAGAAATTTGATGATGATGGGCTTTGTTTTAATAGCAATAGCGTCAATGATGCTAACTCAGGTTAATTTTGATACGCCTTATATTCCTATAGCTCTAATGCTCTTTATCTTGGGGGCGGGAATGGGTATGGCAACACCAGCGATTAGCTCGCTTGTAATGGCTAGCGTAGAAAAAGCTTACTCAGGCATTGCTTCTGCGGTGATGAATGCGCTCAGGCAGACAGGGATGACACTTGGTATTGCATTACTTGGTACATTGATGACTCATCGTGCGGTGGATAGGCTACTGAACGACAATCAATTAGCGGCCGTATTTACAGAGAAAGAGCTTGAGCAAATGATTAATGGCGTACCAATCACTTCATCTATATTAATTGAAAATACCATTCGTAGTGCTTTTACCTCGGGTTTTAATGTGGCGATGTTGGGGGGGGCAGTGGTGATTTTGGCGAGCTTAAGTTTAATGACAAGGCGCAAAATAGTTCAATAATACAGTTAGTCATTATGATTTAGTGCGGTAAATAAAAAAACACCTGCCGAAGCAGGTGTTTATATCAACGAGCAAATTTGCGAATTAATTATTCGTCAAGGAAGCTACGCAGAACTTCTGAGCGGCTTGGGTGACGCAATTTACGCAATGCTTTCGCTTCAATCTGACGGATACGTTCACGGGTAACGTCGAACTGTTTACCCACTTCCTCAAGGGTGTGGTCAGTGTTCATATCGATACCAAAACGCATACGTAGCACTTTCGCTTCACGAGCAGTTAAACCTGCTAATACTTCATGAGTCGCTGAACGTAAGCTTTCTGACGTAGCAGAGTCTAAAGGTAATTCTAAAGTCGTATCTTCAATGAAATCGCCTAAGTGTGAATCTTCATCATCACCAATTGGTGTTTCCATGGAGATAGGTTCTTTAGCAATTTTCAGCACTTTACGAATTTTATCTTCAGGCATTAACATGCGCTCAGCCAGTTCCTCTGGCGATGGCTCACGGCCCATTTCTTGCAGCATTTGGCGAGAGATACGGTTCAATTTATTGATAGTTTCAATCATATGAACCGGAATACGAATTGTGCGAGCCTGATCCGCAATGGAGCGAGTGATAGCCTGACGTATCCACCAAGTTGCATAAGTTGAGAACTTATAACCACGGCGGTATTCAAATTTATCAACCGCTTTCATCAAGCCGATATTACCTTCTTGAATCAAGTCAAGGAACTGTAAGCCACGGTTGGTGTATTTTTTCGCAATCGAAATAACCAGACGTAAGTTTGCTTCAACCATCTCTTTTTTCGCACGGCGCGCTTTCGCTTCACCGATAGACATGCGACGGTTGATATCTTTGACTTGTTCAATAGTTAGACCCGTTTCTTCTTCAACTTGGCGTAGTCTCTGTAAGCAACGTAAAATTTCTTCTTCAACTTCTAGCAGTTTTTCGGACCACGGCTTGTTCATTGCTTTGGCAGCAGTCAACCAAGTCTCGCTGGTTTCATTACCACTAAATAACGTGATGAAATTTTTCTTAGGCATTTTGCATTGTTCAACACAGAATTTCATGATGGTACGTTCTTGCAAACGCACTCTATCCATCATTTCACGCATATTGTTGACCAAATAGTCAAACTGCTTAGGTACTAAACGGAACTCTTTGAAAACATCAGACAACTCTTGAATGGCTGCGGCTGTTTTTGCATCACTACGGCCATATTGCTTGATATGTTGACGTGTTTTTTCATATTGAATACGAAGATCAGAGAACTTTTGACGAGCTAATTCAGGATCGATGCTGTTATCATCTTCGCTATCTTCCTCATCTTCCTCGTCTTCATCTTCATTATCATCTTTGTCAAGCTCTTCTTTTGGTAATTCAGAGCCAACATGTGTTGCGGTCGGAGCGAAATCCTCTTCAGCATTTGGGTCGACAAAGCCTGTAATCAAATCTGATAAACGGCTTTCTCCTGCCTCAACACGGTCGTATTGTTCAAGTAGATAAGTGATGGCCTCAGGGTATTCAGCAACAGAACACTGAACCTGATTGATACCATCTTCAATACGTTTTGCGATGTCGATTTCACCTTCACGGGTGAGGAGTTCGACAGTACCCATTTCACGCATATACATGCGTACAGGGTCAGTTGTACGGCCAATTTCACTTTCAACACTGGACAACACTTGTGCAGCAGCTTCTGCTGCATCTTCATCAGTATCGGAAGTATTTTCAGCCAAAATTAAATCATCAGCATCAGGTGCTTCTTCCATGACCTGGATGCCCATGTCATTAATCATCTGGATGATATCTTCAATTTGATCTGAATCGACGATATCTTCCGGCAGATGGTCGTTGACCTCAGCATAGGTTAAATAACCTTGCTCTTTACCCTTGGTTACGAGTAACTTTAGCTGCGACTGCGGGTTTTGCTCCATAAGACGGTATCCACACTTCTGAGTATTTAGATTGGTGTCGGTCGGCGAAACTATCGGCCAACAAGAACATACAAAGGGAATTTTTATTGTTTGCTACGCCCTTTATATTTCGTAGCATTTAAGGCATCAGCCTTGTTTTATGCGGCACTTAAGCCGTTTAGTATACTAATTCTGGGTTATATTTACGTTTTCATTCGAGAAAGCGTTATCAAGCTGACTTCTTTACGCTCTTCCGAGGTCAGTTTTTGTGTTCGTTCTTTTGCTATTAGATAGTTGAAACGTTCATCGAGTGCGCTATTAAATAGATGGTTTAGCGCATCTATAAATGTATTTTCCGCTATCTCCTCTATCTCTATATCGTTCCAAGTTGCTAGTTTTTCAAGCTGTGATGCATATTTATTATCGCGATAGCGCTCTAGCAGTTGCCCTGTGGTCATTCCGGGGTTGGAACGGCAAACATCAACCAATTCCTGAAATAGTGAAAGCCCCGGCATTTGTATATGGGCTATTCCCTCTAATGAGGGAACAAGTTCCGAAAGGTTCGGATTTTGTACCAACAGTGCGATTAATATTCGCATTGTTGTTGGTTTTAATGTTGGCGCCTGATAGTTTGGTTGCTCAGTAGTCTCTCTATCAATCATAGCAAGAACTTGAGAAATATCCGGTATACCAATAAAATTTCCTAATTCTTGGGCCATATAAAGGCGCAGAGTTTCACCTGGTATCTGCTTTATCAATGGGATAGCAAGTTTACTAAATTTTGCTCTCCCTTCAGGTATGGTTAAATCAACCTGAGGAACCAGTGAATCAAATAAGAACGTTGATAAGGTATGGGCATTTTGCATTCGCTGCTCAAAAGCCTCTTTACCTTCTTTACGTACCAATGTATCAGGGTCTTCGCCATCAGGTAAAAACATAAAACGTAGTTGGCGACCATCACTTAGATAAGGAAGTGCCGTTTCAAGGGCGCGCCATGCAGCTTCTCTTCCTGCTCGGTCTCCGTCATAACAGCAAATTACAGTGTCCGTTGAGCGATATAATAATTGGATATGTTCTGACGTTGTTGAAGTGCCTAGTGAGGCGACCGCATAGCGGATGTCATACTGAGCAAGTGCCACAACGTCCATATAGCCTTCGACGACAAGTAACTTTGTTAGTTCATTACTATTTTTTGTTGCTTCATATAGACCAAATAATTGGCGGCCTTTATGAAATATGTCAGTTTCTGGTGAGTTTAAGTATTTAGGTAATGCGTCACCTAATACACGACCACCAAAAGCGATAACACGACCACGTCTATCCCTGATTGGGAACATGACTCGTTCTCTAAAACGATCATATGTGCGGCCTTTATCATTAGTCACTAACATGCCAGCAGCATCAAGTTGCTGACGGCTTTCGGGATTAACTGCAAATTTTTTGAGCAAATTATCCCAGCCCGGAGGGGCAAAACCTATGGAAAAATGCGCAATAATATCTGCACTTAAACCACGTTGGCTTAAATAATCTTTGGCTTTATTTGCCGTTGGATGATTTAAGGCAGCGCAGTAAAACTGATTTATTTTCTCCATCAACTGATAAAGATTTTGTCGTTGATGTAGTTCAATTTGGCTTGCTCCTGTTCCTGTTTCGTATGGAACATCAAGACCGTGTGATGATGACAACTCTTCTATTGCTTCGACAAAATCAAGTTTGTCGTAATTCATTAAGAAATCGATGGCATTACCATGAGCACCACAACCAAAACAATAATAAAATTGTCTTTCACCATTAACAGTAAATGATGGTGTTTTTTCATTGTGGAACGGACAGCAAGCGTGATGGTTTTTACCCTGTTTTTTTAACGGGACTTTTGCATCGATTAAATCAATGATATCTGTTCTTGCTAACAAGTCATTGATAAATGAACGCGGAATTCGTCCAGCCATAAGCCTCTTTTTCGCCTGTTGATGAACGATAATAAGCCGCGCTTCCTTTCGGAAAGCACGGCCTTTAACTGCTTACTAATACTGCCTGTAATGGTTGCGATTAGTATCGCGACCGAGAGATACTAATACAGGCGAGTACGGCGTGCGTTTTCGCGAGCCAGTTTCTTAGCATGACGCTTAACTGCAGATGCTTTAGCGCGTTTACGCTCAGTCGTTGGTTTTTCATAGAATTCACGACGACGAACTTCTGCTAAAACTCCTGCTTTTTCACAAGAACGTTTGAAACGACGTAGTGCAACGTCGAATGGCTCGTTTTCACGTACTTTAATTACCGGCATGTGCCTCTCACCTCAATAGAAATCGGTTTGTTGCTGGTATTGGTTCACCAGCCTTCATTTAAAATGGTGCGGAATTTTACTTCAATGAGTACGGGTTTGTAAAGTGCCGTATAAAATTGAATCACGCAAGATTATCTGTTTTTCTGCTGTTTCGTTGAAAAAACAAGCAAAACCAAATAATAATGAGAATTAGCCACACGAAATTTTTATTACAGGGTGTTGATTATAGACTATACAACAGGGAAAGTCAGCCTTTATGCCAACATTAATTACACGATAGTCCAAATTTAATGATAAACTCGAACAGATGTAATATACAAGGGTAGTGTCATGCGCGTTTTAGGTATTGAAACTTCTTGCGATGAAACCGGGATCGCAATCTATGATGATAAACTAGGTCTGTTAGCTAATCAATTATACAGCCAAATTAAAGTCCACGCAGACTACGGTGGTGTTGTTCCTGAATTGGCTTCTCGCGATCATATTCGTAAAACAGTGCCGTTAATCCAAGCTGCACTTAAAGAAGCCAATTTAACGCGTGCTGATATCGATGCGGTGGCTTATACCGCAGGTCCTGGACTTGTCGGTGCATTGATGGTTGGCGCAACTGTTGGGCGTTCTTTAGCATTTGCATGGAATGTGCCTGCGGTGGCAGTTCATCATATGGAAGGTCATTTATTGGCGCCAATGCTTGAAGATAAAACGCCAGAATTTCCTTTTGTTGCACTACTCGTTTCAGGTGGTCATACCCAGCTTATTAGTGTGACTGGAATTGGTGAATATGAGTTACTGGGCGAATCGATTGATGATGCTGCCGGTGAAGCTTTTGATAAAACGGCCAAACTTCTTGGATTAGATTATCCTGGCGGGCCAGTGTTGTCGCGTATGGCGCAACAAGGTGTAGAAGGGCGATTTGTATTCCCACGACCAATGACAGACAGACCAGGTCTTGATTTTAGTTTTTCAGGATTAAAAACATTTGCCGCAAATACTATTCGTAATAATGCCGATGACCCGCAAACACGCGCTGATATTGCGAGAGCATTTGAAGACGCTGTCGTTGATACATTAGCAATTAAATGTAAGCGTGCACTTGAACAAACAGGATTCAAGCGTTTGGTTATGGCTGGCGGCGTAAGTGCAAATCGTGCTTTACGTGCAAAAATGGAAACTGTACTTAAACAACGTGGAGGCGAAGTTTTCTATGCACGCCCTGAGTTTTGTACTGATAATGGCGCAATGATTGCATTGGCCGGTTTGATCCGTCTTAAAGGCGGTTCAACGACAGGACTTGCGGTGACCGTGCGCCCACGTTGGCCTCTCGCTGAACTTCCTCCTCTCGAAAAATAAGACGTAATTCATTTTTGAATAAAAGAGCTGAAATCAGCTCTTTTTTAATGACAAATTTTTAGTTACAAAAATTGAATGTGTGATTAATGTAAAATCGTCACTGCATCTTCAAGGCGAATAGCACGATTTTTGACCATATTGGATGTCTGAGTACTTTGCTCTACTAACATCGTACTTTGCTGAGTAATGGATTCCAACTCACTAACGGCTTGTGTAATGTCTGATAATCCTGCGGCTTGTTCAGAAGTCGCATGACTAATATGGGTAATTAGCTGGGTAACATTTTGCACTTGATTCACAATATCTTTCATTGTGCTGCCTGCGGTATTGACTTGTACCTTTCCTGAGTTAACTTTCTTTTCGCAATCGGTAATCAGTTCTCGAATATCGTTAACCGCACTAGCACTTCGGCTGGCAAGGCTGCGAACTTCTTTGGCGACGACAGCAAAGCCTCTCCCTTGTTCTCCGGCTCGTGCGGCCTCTACAGCAGCATTAAGAGCCAGTATATTGGTTTGAAAAGCAATATCTTTAATCACATCCGTAATCGAGTTTATTTTACTGGTGCTATGTACAATATCATCCATGGTATTGACGACTTCTTCCATGATAGCGCCACCGCTGAGAGCGGTTTCACTGGTTTGATTTGAAAGCTTATCTACCTGAGTTGTATTATCAGCATTCATTTTAACGGATACCGTCATTTGATTCATGGTGGCGACCGTTTGCTGCATATAACCTACCGTTTTTAGTGTGTGGCTATCGAGTTTACCGCAATCACTGACAATGGATTCGCTGCCTTTACGTACATTATCGACCTGTTCAGAAACATCATTGATTAGCCAACGACAAATTAAGCCAAGTTGACCAATTGCACGTAAAAGTAGGCCTATTTCATCTACACGATTCATATGGTCAATACTATTGCGTTCACCTTTTGCCACATTGAGTGCTTGTGCTGTGATATTTTCGATAGGTTTTGCGATTATTCGTTCAAGAGCCAAACTACCGATTATTAGCGTCAAGAATGTACAAATGCTCGAGGTGATTAAGGGCATCTCGCGCATCCCAATGGCTGCTGCCATCGAAATCCACACAATAAACAATAAAGCCATTAACAAGCGAATTCGCCAACGAGTGGATATGGTTGAACAATGAAATAATCTATTTTTGGCCAGTACAATACCTTTGTAGATTTTTTTACTGCATCTATTGTCACACATGGCGGCATAAAGCGGTTCTACGGCGGCGATTTCTTGGCGAGTAGCGCGGATTCGAATTGACATATAGCCTGTAATTACACCCTGCCTTTCCATGGGAATGATGTTTGCTCTTACCCAATAATGGTCACCATTTTTACGTCTGTTTTTGACGATGCCAGTCCATGGTTCTCCTTTTTTTAAAGTTGACCACATATCAGCAAATGCTTCTTTTGGCATATCAGGATGGCGAATAATATTGTGAGGTTTATGGAGTAATTCGTTTAATTCATAACCACTAACTTGAACAAAGAAATCATTGGCATGGACTATGTTTCCTTGTAAGTCACTTGTCGTCATTAATGTTATATCTTCATCTAAGATATGTTCGTTTTGAGTGATATAAAGAGTTCTGCTCATGTTATTACCATTATGTTATACCCACCATTTTTGAAGTAACAGAGTGTCGGTTCTCGCTAAAGGACGTCCTTTGGACTTCATGGTCAGAGATTGACGTAAAATTCATCAGGAACATTCATTTTCCGACTATCTGTAACTCGAATTATTTAGGGTATGGTTTTATTTTGCTTCTATATAGTCGACAGCTTGTAAATATTCATTAGTAATAAATTTGCAATTATTTAACTTTTTTTTAAAAATGTGCGCTACCTATGATAAATAGGTGCGATAGCACGATCTGCTGTTCATACAGTTTTAAGGGTAGATATATCACTTTTGTTCTTCATGACTTTTTGTAGAGAGGAAAAAGGATGGGAAAATAACATGGGCAATAGGCGTTAAAAATTAGGCTGAAAGCTCAGCCCAATTCCGAGAATTAATCGTCTTGTTCCTGATCTTTGACTTCTTGAGCAATTTCTTTGTTTGTTTTTTGCTTTTTATTTTTCAATTTTTGCCAAATACGACTTTCTTGTCCGCGCCATAAACGCTGTATATTGGCGTGGTGACGTACGAGAACTAAACAAGAAAGCATCGCCACAGGGAAGGTGAACTCTGGTTTGAACCACCAAACATAGAAAGGGGCTAGCAGTGCGCTTACGATAGCTCCCAGTGATGAATAACCGCTAAGAAGAACCGTTAGTAGCCAAGTTCCCGCAATCAAGCCTGAGAGATCCCAGCCAATGGCAGCGATTGAGCCGAATGCTGTTGCAACGCCCTTACCACCTTTAAAATGAAAGAAAACCGGATAAATATGGCCTAGGCAGGCTGCAATTGCGACAAAGCCAAGATAGAATGGTTGCACATTTAAATAGTAAGCTAGCCAAACAGGTATCATCCCTTTTAACACGTCGCAAATAAGTACTGCGGCAGCGGCAGCTTTACCACCGATACGTAATACGTTAGTTGCACCAGGATTTCCTGAGCCGTGTTGACTCGGATCAGGTAGTCTTGCTAAACGGCAGATCAGTATCGCACTGGAAACTGATCCACAAAGGTAGGCGAAGATTATCATGCCAAGCGCGGTTGCACTCATAGCTAACTCCAAAACGGTTAAGGCCATATATTCACTTCAGTCTTGGATAATACGCATATTTTTCCAGAAGTGGTATCAATTCAGCATAGAAACGAGAAAATGACGTGATGGATATCGTATTTATTGAACAATTATCAATCATTACCACCATTGGTGTATATGACTGGGAACAAGATATTGAACAAAAGCTAGTGCTCGATATCGAAATGGGATGGGATAATAAACGCGCGTCAATGAGCGATAATGTAGAATACTGTCTAGATTATGCGCAAGTTAGCAATGCGATAATTAATCATGTTGGGAAAAATAAATTCGGACTAGTAGAACGAGTTGCTGAAGAAGTTGCTCAACTTTTGCTTAATCAATTTCAATGTCCTTGGGTTCGAATTAAAGTCGCCAAACCGGGTGCTGTCGCTCGGGCACTTCAAGTTGGGGTTATAATCGAAAGAGGCACGAAAACGGCTTAAAAAATGACTGGCGGCATTCTACCGCCAGTATCGCCAAGCGCTATAGCTTCATTTTTAATATTTGCTGCTGTTGCTGCCAGTTTGCAACTTTTTCAATTCGCTGACGCGTTAATTCATCTCTAATCTGCGGACCTTGGAAACCTTGCTCAACAATCGGTTTTACATTGACACTTTGTGCAACGTTAAAGGCTTGGCGTAGAAACTCAGCTTGTGGGTAAGCTTGTTGCTCAAGGCCTTTTCTTCCTCGAGCATCGGCCTCACTGATGATACTTAATTGCAACACGCGTTCAGGTTTTCGCCAACTATCTAAGCCATCAAACAACTGAATTAAGTTAACCGCGCTCAGCTTATCGATAACATGGACTTTATCATGATAGCGCGCGCTAAGGCGGGCAAGATCACGCGCATTGGTGGGCACTTTTAACCTTTCGCAAAGCTGCTCGATTAGCGGGATACCTGCTTCACCGTGATTTGGATGGCTCGGCCAGATATTTTTAGGCGTTAGCGCTTTACCCACGTCATGGCATAGCGCGGCAAAACGGATATCGATATCTTGAGATAAACTTGCCACTATTTTCATCACCATTAGTGTATGAATTCCTGTGTCAATCTCAGGATGCCATTTTTCCGGCGCAGGAACGCCAAACAGGTTATCTATTTCAGGAAAAAGGACCGCAAGAGCACCACATTGGCGTAAAACATCAAAGTACACTTGAGGTGAGTTCGACATTAATGCCTTTTGTGTTTCTGTCCAGACTCGTTCGGCAGTTAAGTACGATAACTCACCTGAAATAGTGATCGATTGCATTAACGCCATAGTTTCTGGCGCAATGCTAAACCCTTGTTCTTGGTAACGTGCTGCAAAGCGAGCGACGCGTAATACACGTAATGGATCTTCAGCAAAAGCCGCTGAAACGTGGCGTAGTAGACGATTGTTTAAATCATCAACGCCATGATAGGGATCAACAAGTTTACCTGAGTCGTCTTGCGCAATCGCATTAATTGTCAGATCTCGACGTAACAAATCATCTTCAATAGTGACATCTGGTGCGCTATAGCAACTAAATCCGGTATAACCTGTGCCAATTTTCCGCTCTGTTCTTGCTAACGCATACTCTTCATGCGTTTTTGGGTGCAAAAAAACAGGAAAATCTTTTCCGACTTGCTGAAACCCTTGCGCTAACATAGCTTCAGGTGTGGTGCCGACCACCACATAATCTCTATCTGAAATAGGCAACCCAAGTAGTTGGTCTCGTACTGCACCACCAACGAGATAAACTTTCATTATCTTAATTCATCCAACGGTCATGACGTTTTTTACGACGTGGAATAATATGAGGTAAAATCAAACCAAAAATAAGGCCAACACCTGCAACGCCACCGCCATACATAAACCACTGTAAGATCAGTTCGCGACGACGGTCATCAAGGTTAACTTCGACAATTTCGAGCTTTTTGCCTGCTTTAATTAACTCGTTTTTTAATTTTTCATTTTCAGCTTTTAACTGTTTAACGATGCTATCGTTATCGGCAACGCTTTGCTGCATATTGGCAGTACGCGTATTCCAAGTATTATCGATATTATCTAATTGTTGACGAAGTTTTTGATTTTCAGCTTCAAGTTCTGGAATACGTATTTTCATACTCGGCGTATTATTTAATTGCTCAATAGGAAGCCAAACTGTTCTCCCTTTTTCATCTTTGACTTGAGCAAATTTGTCATCTGTTGAGATAAGTTCAACAGGTTCTCCAGCATTGAGCGTACCAACAATGCGATATTTAGTCCCTGGGCCACTATGGACATAAGTTGATAACTCATCTGATACATAACGCTTTTCTGCTGCGTGAGCGCTAACTGATAGGCCTAGCCCCATGATTGAAATTAATAATAATGGAATTTTTCGCATGGTGTTTAGTATCTTTTTTTAGGTGAATGGATTTTATATTATTCAAATACTAATGAGTTAAGTGTGCGTGTGCAAATGCTTAACACTAAATGTTTGTAAAGAATGAGAACTATCTTAACTCACTAAATAAGACATTTTTTAGTACGGATATCAATATAACCCTCTACAAGAAGGTGAAAGTGTAGAATTTTTGGTTTCTGTGCAGTTTGTTTTCTCAGGCAACTCTGATTGGGGTAATATGAAGGCAGTGAAATTGTCAAATAAGGAAATATATGAGCCATATAGAAGTTGAACTCAAACTAGATGCAAAGAGTTCTGCTATTGATGCTGTTCGCCAGTGTGTATCGGCACTTTCTCATCAGCATATCGAACCCAGTAAATTGACAAATATTTATTTTGATACGAAAGAAAGGCAATTACGTCAATGGGATATGGGGCTGCGAATTCGTGGCTATGATGGACACTATGAAATGACTATTAAGACAGCCGGTCAGGCTATTAGTGGGTTACATCAGCGTCCTGAATATAATATTGATATAGATTCCCCTGAACTTGATCTGGCCGCTTTTCCGGCTGAGATCTGGCCAGAAGACACAGATATTCAAGCGTTACAAACACAACTAGAGATTTTATTTAGCACTAATTTTGTACGTGAAAAGTGGTTAACTACTTTTGAAGACAGTGAAATTGAAATTGTTTTTGACCAAGGCACTATATCTGCCGGTTCGAAAGATCTTCCTATACAAGAGTTTGAACTAGAACTGAAAAAAGGTTTTGTCGCCGATGTGCTTAATTTAGCTAAAAAGTTGGCAGATATTGATGGCCTGCATCTTTCTTCAATCAGTAAAGCGGCTCGTGGTTATTCGCTGCTTTCTCCCGAAGTTGCGCCATTAACTCCGCCTGACGCAGTGTTTGATTATGAACAACAACCATTAGAACAGTCATTAACACGCATGCAGTTGCTGTGCCAACAGCATGAAACTTATTGGTTAGCGGATGGTAATCATGCAAGGCAAGGGTTAGAAGAGTTTTTACGTTTTGTTCAGGCTTTTTTAATTCATTATCAAAATTCAGCTCCGCACTTTATTCATGACACTCCCCTTGAGCAACTGCGCTTAAATGTGGCTGATGAAAGTATGAGTGCCGATACCTTTTGCTATAGTAGTCCTTGGCTAAAATGTAAATTAGCATTTATACAATGGTTGATCGCCTTAACTTATTCAGATGTTCCATAAGGTATTGATGAAATGCATCCTTTTCCTCAGTTGCTGCAAAATAATAGTCAACGTATTTTAAGTCAGTTAACAGAACAAGCGAGCGAGTTACTGCCGCTCAGTGAGCAAGAACTTCACTTTTTATCGTTTAGTGATTTTGCGCTTAAACAGGTACTGGCTCATTCACGTTTTTTGCTACAAATTCGTGTTCAACCACCTCAAGCAGATGAGTGGCAACATTATGCCGATTGGTTGAAAGAGGATGTATTATCTGTTTCGAATGAAGAACATCTAATGCAGGTATTACGCACTTTTCGTCATCAAGTATTGGTGCGTATTGCCTGGATGCAAACATTAGAAACATGTTCGCAAAAAGAGACAATTCAACAGCTTAGTGAACTCGCCGAAGCTTTAATCGTCGCGGCTAGAGACAGGTTGTATCACGAGTGCTGCCAATCGTGGGGTACACCTTGTGATAGTGAAGGTTATCCGCAAATTTTACTCGTTCTTGGAATGGGTAAACTGGGTGGGCGAGAGCTTAATTTTTCATCTGACATTGATTTAATCTTTGCTTATCCAGAAAATGGAGTGACGCGAGGGGGACGTAAAGAACTTGATAATGCACAGTTTTTTACGCGATTAGGTCAAAAGCTTATTCGTGTGTTAGATCAAGTGACTGCTCAGGGCTTTGTTTATCGAGTCGATATGCGCTTGCGTCCGTTTGGTGATAGCGGGCCACTGGTGTTCAGCTTTTCTGCACTTGAAGATTACTACCAAGAGCAGGGGAGAGACTGGGAACGTTATGCGATGGTTAAAGCACGCATTATGGGGCCTGATAGCCTGCATTATGCGGATAGCTTACGTAAGTTATTACGCCCTTTTGTTTACCGTCGCTATATTGATTTCAGTGTTATTCAATCTTTGCGTAATATGAAAAATATGATTGAACGGGAAGTCAGACGCCGTGGTTTAGTGAATAATATTAAATTAGGCGCAGGTGGTATCCGTGAAGTTGAATTTATTTCTCAAGTATTTCAGTTGATACGGGGTGGCCGAGAACCTGTTTTACAATCCCAATCTTTATTTGCTACATTACAAGCTATTCGTGATTTAACTCTTTTACCCGATGAACAGGTAGTTATCTTAGAAGATAGCTACATTTTCTTGCGTCGTGTTGAAAATTTGCTGCAAAGTATTGACGATCAACAAACACAAACCTTACCAGACGATAATTTGAATCAAACTCGAATTGCGTGGGGAATGGGTTTTACCGATTGGCACGCATTTTATCAAGCTTTGACGCAAAAAATGGCCGCAGTGCATCATATTTTTACTGAGCAAATCGGTCAAGATGATGAAGCCGACGATACCAATACTTGTGATGAAATTTATATCACCCTTTGGCAAAGTGAATTATCTAAAGAAGAACTTGCAACATATTTGCCGTCAGCAGATGAAGAGATTGCACAAAAAATTATTCATGCCATTTTGATGTTTCGTCATGATTTGAATAAACGCACAATAGGCCCGAGAGGGCGTGATGTGCTTGATGAATTGATGCCAAAATTGCTCGCAAAAGTGGGTGAGAGAGATGATGCAGGGCAGGTCATTGAGCGGATGACTCCATTGCTACTCAGTATTGTTAGTAGAACCACTTACCTTGAACTGATGCTTGAGTTTGATGAGGTGCTAACTCATGTGATCCGCTTATGTGCGGCTTCACCAATGATAGCCGAACAATTGGCTCAGCATCCATTATTACTCGATGAACTTCTTGATCCTCAATCTTTATATCAACCTTTACCTTTAACATCTTATCGTGATGAATTGCGTCAATATTTAATGCGTGTGCCAGAAGATGATGAAGAACAGCAGCTCGAGGCATTACGCCAATTTAAGCAGGCTCAACTTTTGCGCATTGCAGCAGAAGATATTTCTGGCGTTTTACCTGTGATGAAAGTAAGCGATCATCTGACTTATTTGGCAGAAGCTATTATTGATGCTGTTGTGCATCAAGCATGGCAGAAAATGGCAAAACGCTACGGCGAACCAGCTCATTTATTGCAACAAGATGAAAAACAATATGGTTTTGCGGTATTAGGTTATGGGAAACTTGGGGGATGGGAGCTGGGTTATAGTTCTGATCTTGATTTAGTTTTCATTTTTGATTGCCCAATAAACGTCGTGACTAACGGGGAACGCTCTATCGATGCATGGCAGTTTTATTTACGTGTCGCGCAACGAATAATTCATCTTTTTAGTACTAGAACGACTTCGGGTGTTTTATATGAGGTTGATGCACGTTTAAGACCTTCTGGCGAGTCAGGTATGTTGGTGAGTACTATCCAATCTTTTGGCGAATATCAACAACATGAAGCATGGACGTGGGAGCATCAAGCTTTGATCCGTGCGCGAATGGTATTTGGGGATACGCAGCTACAGCAAAAATTTAATCAAATTCGTCATGAAACACTTTGTACCGTGCGTGACCCCGATGTATTACGCCAACAAGTGCGTGATATGCGCTTGAAAATGCATCAGCATTTAGGCAGCCATGAACAGAGTTTATTTGATTTAAAAGCAGACCCAGGCGGCATTACGGATATTGAGTTTATCGCACAATATTTGGTATTACGTTTTGCATCAAAGAAGGATGTCTTAACGAAGTGGTCAGATAATGTACGTATTTTTGAGTTAATGGCGAAAAATGATTTGATGCCTCAAGATGAAGCGGATGCATTAACGCATGCCTATGTCACCCTACGTGATGAGCTTCACCATTTATCGTTGCAATCGCTTCCTAGTCGTGTAGATATTGGCCGTTTTTCAAATGAAAGAAAATTAGTGCTTGAGAGTTGGGCTCGCTATTTAGGGCCAATATCTTGAGGTATGACGGGTTAATATCCTAAACAATTTGAGTTGTAGCTGATATTATCCAATATGCTAATATTGGCGCTATTCATTATCAGATTTCTTTTAAAACTGGAGTACGGGATGAAAGTAACACTTCCTGATTATAAACAAGCAGGTGTACTAGTTGTTGGTGATGTCATGTTAGACCGTTATTGGCATGGGCCGACTAATCGGATCTCACCAGAAGCTCCTGTTCCGGTTGTTAAAGTGACAATGGTTGAAGAGCGTCCTGGCGGCGCGGCAAACGTAGCGATGAATATTGCTTCATTAGGTGCAAATTCACGCCTTGTTGGGCTGACTGGCATTGATGATGCGGCAAAAGCACTAACTGAGACCTTAAACACAGTCAAAGTTCGTTGTGACTTTGTGGCTATTCCTACTCATCCAACCATTACTAAATTGCGTGTTTTATCGCGTAACCAACAATTAATTCGATTGGATTTTGAAGAAGGTTTTGAAAACGTAGACGCTCAGCCAATGTTAGAGCGCATTGAACAAGCGTTACCGCATATTGGCGCGCTAGTGCTTTCTGATTATGCGAAAGGCGCACTAACGCAAGTTGAAAAAATGATAGCGTTAGCGAATAAAGCGGGTGTGCCTGTCTTGATTGATCCGAAAGGAAATAATTTTGAGCGCTACCGCGGTGCCACATTATTGACGCCTAATATGACTGAGTTCGAGGCAATTGTGGGTCGCTGTAAAGATAATCAAGATGTGGAAGAAAAAGGCATGCAATTGCTTGAATCTTTAGATTTGACCGCATTGTTAATTACTCGCTCTGAACAAGGCATGAGTCTAATTCGTCGTGACGAAGCGCCTTTACACCTGCCAACAGAAGCACAAGAAGTCTTTGATGTAACTGGTGCTGGCGATACGGTTATTGGCGTATTAGCGGCATCAATCGCTTCAGGCCGCCCATTGCATGAGGCCTGCGCATTAGCCAATGCGGCAGCGGGTGTTGTGGTGGGTAAACTCGGTACTTCAACGGTTTCACCTATTGAGCTTGAAAATGCCATCAGAGGTCGAGCGGATAACGGTTTTGGTGTGATGGATGAAAATCAATTAAAGCTCGCGGTTGCAAATGCAAGGCAGCGTGGTGAGCGCGTAGTTATGACAAATGGCTGCTTTGATATTCTTCACGCTGGTCATGTTTCTTATTTAGCCAATGCCCGTAAGCTCGGTGATAGGTTAATTGTGGCGGTTAACAGTGATGCTTCAACCCGTCGTTTGAAAGGTGAAACGCGTCCGGTTAACCCATTAGAGCAGCGTATGATTGTACTTGGTGCTCTCGGTGCCGTCGATTGGGTTGTACCGTTTGAAGAAGATACCCCACAACGTTTAATTGCTGAAATTTTGCCTGATATTTTAGTCAAAGGTGGTGATTACCGCCCAGAAGATATCGCGGGTAGTGTAGAGGTTTGGGCAGCAGGTGGTGAGGTTATGGTACTTAATTTTGAAGATGGTATTTCCACCACAAATATTATTAAAAACATCATGAAAACAAGCTAATTAATTTGGATTAATTATGGTTGTTAATAGAGCCTAATCTTGGTGTGATGCCAAAATTGGGCTTTTTTTTGCGTGTAACCAAAATTACGCCATGGAAAAGACGATGATAGAAATGACTAATGACAATTTAAAAAATAGCACCACGCTGATGGTTTGTGGTGCTATACATTATTTAATGAGTATCAAAGGCTAGTGTGCTTTACTTTGTTGCACATACGGGGTATATACACCCGTTAGGCTCTCAAGGAAGGACACAATGTCATCGACATCTTTTTGAGGCAGTTCAGTACCAACTTGATAACGTAGCATTAATTTGACAGCTTCATCCATTGTGGCGACATCACCACGGTGAAAGTAAGGTGCTGTTAAGGCAATATTACGCAAAGTAGGGACTTTTTGGCGAAGCTTGTCCCGCTCATCTGAGGTCACATTCATACGACCAATATCTGCCGGGTGTAATTCACCAAATTCAAAGTCTTTTTTCAGACCGAGAGGTTCAAAAGAGCGGCCGCCAAGGATCACACCACCATGGCATGTTGCACATTTATTTTCCTTAAATAGCTGATAACCTTGTTTTTGTTGAGCAGTTAACGCATTTTCATCACCCCGTAGCCAGTTATCAAATGGGGAGTTCGGCGTAATTAATGTTTTTTCAAATTCAGCAATCGCATCAGTGATGGTATCTCCCGTAAATCCTTCAGGATAAACGATATTAAAATCTTGTTTTAAAACGGTATCTTTATCTAATTTACTTATGATTTCATCCCAAGATTTAGATGCCATCTCAATTGGATTTAATGGTGGGCCACCAGCTTGTACTTGTAAGGTAGGTGCTCTTCCATCCCAAAATTGTTCAACATTAAATGTGGAGTTAAAGACGGTTGGTGCATTGATTGGTCCTACTGCGCCACCAACACCAATGGATGTTTTACGACCATCAACTCCCCCTGCATTCAATGCATGGCAGTGCGCGCAGGATATTGTGCTGTCTCCTGATAAGCGTGAGTCATGATAAAGACGAAAGCCAAGAGCAACTTTTTGTTCGTCTACTTCGATTGATTGTGGAATGGGCTGAATGGGTTCATTAAGGTGCTCTTTTGCCGTATCCGCACTTGCATAATACTGTTTGCGCTGGTTTGCTATCCAGCTAAGTAAATTAGCGCGTTCCTCATCACTTACACTGCTTGCCCAGTGAAGAGCGACATAGCGAGTAGGGGGCATTGTATGATTTTGCATAACCCATTCAATTTTATTTAGCTCACTTTGTGGAACCGCTGTCCCAGATATTAGTGCTGCGCGAGCAGTTTCAAGATTAAAGGATTTATAGCCAAGTTGAATATCATAATCCATTAATTGTTTAGCGATTGGGAACGATGCATAGGCGGGTAATTCAGTTGACGGGGTATGGCAGTAATCACATCCTTTTTCATTAAAAAAGTTTAGGATTTGAGTATTTTCCGCTAGCGTTGAAGCGGGAATGTCGTTATTAAGCTTTCGTTGATTATCATGATACCAGACATAGCCCGATAATCCGAAATAACCAAATAAAAGCAAAAATACGATGGCAACCGTAATACGAGTAAGTTTTTTCATTACACTATCCTTGAGATATTGCGGTTAATTATTTTTAATTAATTTATAGACAACACCCTATAATGGATAAATTAATATAATTAGATTTGATTTTTATCAAAGATAGCCATTGGTTTAATCGATTGATAAAATAGCTTTTACCTATTGATTAAAAAAATAATATTGTGAATACAGATTATAAGGATTAAATAGATAATAAAGAGATATTTTAAATTACAGCTAACAAATTGATTATTATTTGTTTTTTAGTGTTTTTATTATCTGAGGCTTAATGGGAATTACGGCACGAAATGTAATCTCAATATAGACGTTATTTTTTAAGATAATTAAAAAGAGAAAAAATATTTTTCTTTATATTTTATAAACCCTCAAATACATATGAATATAGCTTAAATAGTTTTATAGCTAAATATCTATTTGAATTTTTCAAATAAAGTGACTCATTAATTGAAATCACTTTACCCGTCAATTAATGAGCTTACTTTTCTTCGGTCACGTTATCGTCATTAAAACGTGCTTCCAGTGCACTAACGCGCTGTTCCATTTGCATGAGTTTTTCACGAGTACGCAATAAAACTTGAGTCTGAATATCGAATTCTTCTCTACTGACTAAATCAAGTTTGCCAAGTTGTGATTGTAATAGTGAGCGTAGTTTTTTATCAAAGTCTTCACCTAAATCACGGACACCTTGTGGTAAAGCGCCTTGGATTTGACGTGCAACTTGTTCAAGTTTTTTCGGATCGAGCATTCGCGGGTCCTTAAATTTTTAGTAAAAAGGTTTTCAGTAGTTTAATACTTGCAGGGCAATCAATAAACCTCTTTATTCCCTTTACGCATCATAGTTCTGGTTTCGCTCATTATCGACTAAGTCATTCATTTTTATTGACGAAAAATGTGAGTAGTTCTCCAATATTGATTTTCATCGTTGCACAGTCGAAATATTGGCGCTATATTAATTGCGTTTATCTCAGGGCGGGGTGTAAGTCCCCACCGGCGGTAACATGCATCGAGCATGAAGCCCGCGAGCGCTTTATCATTTTGGTGGTAAAGGTCAGCAGATCCAGTGTAAATCTGGAGCCGACGGTTATAGTCCGGATGGGAGAGAATTAACTGTATCTGCATGTTTGTGCTATTTAGCACAATATTGTTCTGCATACCTGAATTTATAAATGGCGATGGCTCATTTATCTATTCATCATTTCTCGTACTCCTAAGACTGCCCTGATTCTGGTAACTAAATAATTTACATTTTTAAGAGGTTTTTACCATGAATCAGACGCTACTTTCAGAATTCGGTAACCCGAACGAACGTGTTGAAAATGCTATAGAAGCACTACGCCAAGGTAAGGGTATTCTTGTTCTTGATGATGAAGATCGTGAGAACGAAGGCGACCTTATTTTTGCTGCCGAAACAATGACGACGGAACAAATGGCATTTACTATTCGCTATAGCAGCGGGATTGTTTGCTTATGTATTACCGAAGAACGTCGCAAACAACTTGATATCCCTATGATGGTGGAAAATAACACTAGCCAAAACCAAACTGCATTTACTGTCACGATTGAAGCTGCGAAAGGGGTTACAACGGGCGTTTCTGCGGCGGATCGTACCACGACTATCCATACCGCTATCGCAGACAATGCAGTGCCGGCAGATATTAACCGCCCTGGACACGTATTTCCATTACGTGGACGTGAAGGTGGTGTGTTGGCGCGCCGCGGTCATACGGAAGCATCAATTGATTTGGCAACAATGGCAGGTTTCAAACCGGCGGGTGTCTTGTGTGAATTGACGAATGAAGATGGTTCAATGGCTCGCACACCTGAAGTTGTTGCTTTCGGAAGAGAGCACGGTTTAACGGTTGTGACGATTGAAGATCTCGTTAATTACCGTGAGCAAATGGCTAAAAAAGCAGGATAAGTTAGTCAGTTAATACGTTAAGCATATAGCGCTAGGCCATGAAGTTGCACACCTTTGTGGCCTTTTCAATTTTTTTGATGATCATACTCATAATTACCCCACTGTGTTTCACGCTAAAAAGCGTATGCTGATAATAGAATCACTTTTGAGTGGAGTTTAATTATCATGTCAATCAATACCTCTGAACACACAAATAGAATGCCTGCTGTTTTTATTGGTCACGGTAGCCCAATGAATGCGGTTGCAGATAATCCATACACCAAAGCATGGGAAGAATTGGGCAAAACGTTACCAAGACCAAACGCTATTTTGGTGATTTCGGCGCACTGGTATACCAATGGAACTGCTATTACGGCAATGCAAAAACCTAAAACAATTCATGATTTTGGTGGCTTTCCTGATGAGCTCTATCAAATTCAGTATCCTGCGCCAGGCTCTCCTGAACTGGCTAAGCGAGTAGCAGAGATATTAGCTCCACAAGATATTTTTTTAGATAAAACTGAATGGGGTTTAGATCATGGAACGTGGGAAATTTTAGTCCGTATGTATCCGCAAGCGGACATCCCAGTTGTGCAATTGAGTATTGATGGCTCGAAGCCCGCTGCGTGGCACCATGAGTTAGGTCAAAAGCTCTCAAGCCTAAGAGATGAAGGTGTGCTAATTATGGGGAGTGGTAATGTGGTGCATAATTTAAGAGCGATGAATTGGCAAAATTCAGCTGCCGAACCTTATCCTTGGGCACTTACATTTGAACGGTTTGTTTATGATAATTTGAATAGCCATGAAAAACCACATCCATTGAGCAAAGCTTTAGATCGTGAAGATGGTAAGTTGTCTAATCCATCGCCAGAGCATTTTTTACCGATTCTACCAATTTTAGGCGCATGGGATGGCAGTGAGCCTATTTCAGTTCCTATCGAGGGGGTGGTTTCGGGGTCGTTGAGTATGATGTCTGTTGTTATCGGCTAATTCTTTGTTTAGATAGTTCCCGTCATACTTCGAGCTACAGGGGTGTTGGCTACACAAAGCTACCCGAATCACATACTTATGTATGCTCATCGGGATAGCTTCGCTTGCCGCCTACCTGTAACTCGAATTATTTAGGGAACGCTTCGAACTTTTTAGATGGAAAGTCTAAAAAAACAAGAAAACTTTCTTTAAGATATCTGTATGTGGTTCTAACTCGTATCTCGAATTATTTAGGGATGTGAGACAAAACGGGCAAAAGTGCATAAAAAAGCCCAAATACAGATCTATTCTGTTTTTTGGGCTAGGGATATTTATTGCTTGAGTCTTAGTCGATGATCGTGTGCGGGTAAAAACGCGATAAATCTTGAGTGATCAATTCTTTATCTTCACGAATACAGATCCCTGCGGCTTGATCATTCACGAGCCAGCTTCCGACTAAAGTATAACTACCTTCAAATTGAGGAAGTGGATGGAATTGCTGAATAATCATACCTTCTTCACCATATGGACCATCGGCAGCTGCAATTTCTTTGCCGTGTTCGATAATTTTGATATTAGCCCCTTCACGAGAAAAAAGTGGCTTAATGACATAACTATCGAGTTCAGGTTTACTGCCATCAGCGAAATAAGCTGCTAGCAAGTTAGGGTGATCTGGGAACATTTCCCATAGCATCGGTAATAGCGCTTTATTGGAAATAATACTCTTCCATGCAGGTTCTAACCAGCGAACGCCAGCATCTTGCAATTTGGTTGAGAAAATTTCTCTTAGCATAAATTCCCAAGGATATAACTTGAACAGGTTACTGATAACCTGATCTTGTGTATCGGAGAACTCACCTTTTTCGCCAAGACCAATTTCATCAATATATAAAAATTCAGTCGCGACGCCTGCTTCATTAGCACAATCTTGCAAGTATTGTACGGTGCCTCTGTCTTCATCCGTATCACGGCAACAAGACATATGCAGAAGACGAAAACCGTATTGATCTTTTAACTGAGTAAAGCGTTCGATCAACTGTTCTTGAATACTGTTAAATTGATCGGCGTTTTCAGGCAGTTTTCCGGCTTCAATTTGATCTTCTAACCAGATCCATTGAAAAAATGCAGATTCATACAAAGAGGTTGGCGTATCTGCATTGTTCTCAAGCAATTTAGGTGGATTTACACCGTCATAGGCGAGATCAAGTCTTGAGTACAGTGATGGTTGCTCACTTTTCCAAGAGCTACGTACGAACTCCCAGCAATGCTTAGGAATTTGAAAACGAGCAAGTAGTTCATCGCTTTCAACCACGCGCTCAACAACTTTCAAGCACATTTGATGTAACTCAGTGGTTGCATCTTCAAGCTCTTCAATTTGAGCGGTGGTGAATTGATAGTAGGCATCTTCAGACCAGTATGGTTCGCCATACATAGTGTGAAATTCAAAACCAAACTCAGACGCTTTTTCACGCCAATTAGGGCGCTCAACAATAGGGACGCGTTTCATTACTTATCAACCACCCATTGAACGGGAAGAGGTTGATTTTGAAGATGAAGAAGAACGTTGAGCCATTGCTTGCTTATTCACGCTATCACCAAACCCACCACGAGTGACTGTTGAAGTTGTTGGCGGTTTAGGTGCCATAGCTGTTTTTGGTACACTGATTGAACGGCCACCGGCAGTTGCAGAACCATAGCTTTTACCTGTTGAGTCAACAAATTTACCATTGGCTGGGCTCGCTGGGTTTTTGGAACTAAATAGTGGTTGAGATGCAGCGCCACCGCCCATCATACGACCCATCATGTAGCCCATCATTAATGGCATCCACATGCTGCCGCCACCACTTTGAGCTTGTGCAGTTTGCTCGCCATTTGTTGAGCTAGTTCCTGCGATACCTGCTTGAGCGGGGGCTTGGGTACACATTGATTCACCAAACTCAGCAATACAGTCTGCTTGAGTTGCATATTTAGGCGCGGTTTTTGCTGCTTCTTGCAAAGCATTGTTATAAGCAATTGTACATTGCTCAGCTTGCGATGGATTTGCTTGGCTACAATCTTGAGCGTTAGTATACAGAGATACTGTTTCGTCGCTTTCTTCACAGGCGGAAAGCATAAATACAGCACTGACCGCTACAGCGACAGGCGCTAAACGATATGAACGCCAAGACTTACGGAAGGCGTTTTGATTAATATTTTTGGTGCGCTTCATGGTCATGGTAATTGCCCTGAATAAAAGTAAGATGTTAATTTCCTCACTCTAGGATAGGTGAAATACGCTGAAAATTAAAGCAGAAATATAGTATAAATAGGGCGAAGTTATCATTTTTATAAATTTATGCCATTTTTTAGTGTTTAATTCTCATAACTCGGCTAATGAATTTATTATTTTTGTTTTAAATCAGTTAATTAATCAATACTGAGTTTTGATGTGTCGAGATGATTAGCTAGTTGGGAATTGGCTGAATTTTATAAAAAGAGTGGTTGAAAACTAAGGTAACGGATCTAATATCGTTAAAACACGATTTTTACTGCATTTTTATCGTATTAGATAGTATGTGATGGATTTCAGATAAAAAATAACCCGCAAATTTAGCGGGTTATTTTTCATTAATTCAAGATTATTGAATTTTTGGCGCATCAATATTACGAATAATACTATTTGGCGCAGTTGAAATTTCTTTGCCTAAGCTTGCATTGAGACGAGCAATATCTTCTTCGTTCAATGTACCGCGAGCAAATTCAATATTCAGTTGGTTAATCATGTAGTCGTAACGTGCGTTAGATAGACTTTGTTTTGCTTGATAAAGCGCAGTCGTCGCTGTTAATACATCAACAATCGTACGGGTTCCCACTTGATAACTGGCTTCCATTGCATCTAAAGAGCTCTGAGCAGAAACAACCACCTGTTTATAGGCGTTGATGCTACTGATAGATGATGAAATGTTGTTATAAGATGAACGGACGAGCTGAATAACATTACGATAAATGCTTTCAAGTTGCTCACTTGCACCTTGGAAACCGTACTGTGCTTGTTCAACTTGTGAGCTAGTCGCGCCGCCTGAATAAATAGGTACACTCAAGGTTAAGCCGATACTATTTTGACCGTTATAACTGTTTCGTGCGCTATTAGATAAGTTGTCGTAGCCGCTACCGTGGTTATTCGTATTGGTGACACTCGTTGAAGCATCAAGACTTACCGTTGGCATATGGCCTGTTTCAGCTAAACGAATATTTTCACGTGAAACATCTTGCGCTAAACGCGCACTGAGCAAACTAAGGTTACGTTCTTCTGCTTCTTTTAAAATCACATCAACGTTATCAGGATCAGTTGTTTTAAAACGATCGATATTCAGTGATGCAAGTTGCACGTAATAAACACCACTGACTTGGCGTAATTTTTCTACCGCATTTTCTAAGTCATTACGGCCAGCAACTTCTTGAGCGATAACGCTATCATAGTTAGCACGGGCGTTTTGCACGTCAGTAATTGCTGCTAAACCGACATTAAAGCGTTGAGTTGTTTGATCTAATTGGCGATAAACAGCTTCTTTATTTGCTTCAATATAAGATAAAGCATCAATAGCTTTCAACACGTTAAAATACGCGGTTGCTGTATCTAAAATAAGTTGTTGTTGACCAGTTTGATAAGTTACATCAGAAATGCCTGCTGTTTTTTCTTGCAGGGTCAGTTGACGCCATTTAGACATATCAAAAACGGTTTGAGATAATTTTAATGATGCATTTAGACCATTACTCTCTGTATTTCTTGCATCACGATAGCCGCTACCATAGGTAGCACCAGCACCTAAGCCTAATTGCGGTAATAATGGGCTACGCGCTTCATTGATTTTCTCAAAAGCTTGGTTACGTTCTGCTAATGTTTTTCTGAGCTCAGGGTTACTTTCTTTCGATTTTTGGTAAACCTGTAGTAAATCTTCTGAATAGCTATTGGCACTGAGACCCACAAAACTCATTGCAATAAAGAGGGGAAGCAGTTTCTTCATTTGGATTCCTTGATTAAACAGCAAATTATGTTGAGCCTGTTGTCTAAATCTATCATGATGTTTGATAGTTGCTACTGATATTATAGGAGTTAATTATTACTCCTATAATATCAACAGTTTTAGAGACAATAATAAATAGGCTTATTGTTGCTCATATATATGAATAATGGCGCTCATTGTAACAGAGGATCGCTTATGATAACGGTAGCCTTTTGTGCCATTTTGTCTTAATAGTTTAAACATTACCTCATTTGAGGTTAAAAAACCTCAAAAACTGTTTTAATCCACAATTTTTCCTTAATCAGGAAATTAAGATCTCAGGAGAACATGATGGTAGATAAAACAGAATCACCTGTTAAATATGGTAAAAAAGATATTGAGATAATATCTAAGCGTAAATTATTTAATGGTTTTTTTCAAATGACTGAATATCGTTTTCGCCATCGATTATTTGAAGGTTCATGGAGTAATGAGATAACACGGGAAGTTTTCGAACGCGGGCACGCAGGCGTTGTTTTACCCTATGACCCTAAAACTGATAGTGTTGTTTTAATTGAGCAAATTCGTTTGCCTGCCATCGAGACGAGTGAGACACCTTGGCTACTTGAAGCAGTGGCCGGTATGATTGAACTGAATGAATCAGCAGAAGATGTCATTCGCCGTGAATCTATTGAAGAAGCCGGTTTAACAATAGGGCGCGCTGAAAAAGCGCTTAGCTATCTTTCTAGTCCAGGCGGCACTACCGAGCGTATGCATGTTTATATCGGTGAGGTAGATAGTACTAAAGCTAACGGTATTCATGGCTTGAAGACTGAAAATGAAGATATTCGAGTACACGTGGTCAGCCGTGAGCAAGCTTATCAGTGGGTTGAAAATGGTACGATTGATAACGCAGCAACGGTAATCGCAATTCAGTGGTTACAGCTCAATTATCAAAAACTTTATGAAAAATGGATGAATCTGTTTTAAATAACAATTAATCTTAGGGAAGTGTGTGCTAATTGGCAGATATTTAACTAATTACTCGTCATACTTCAAATTACTCGTCATACTTCAAGCTGTAAGTTCGTTGGCCGTTTTCAGCAACACAAGTCACATACTGATGTATGCTCCTTGGGATAGCTTCATTTGCTGCCTTCTTACAACTTAAATTATTTAGAATAGTTATAGTGAATAGAATAAGTTAGGGTATAAATAATATTTAAGGAAAAGGAATACTTTTGGACAGCCAGCTTGAAGTGACTGCAAAGAACTCGAAAGTCGTGAGAATTTTACAGGTTACTGATACGCATCTTTTTGCTGATACGGAAAATACCCTTTTAGGGATTAACACTTACCGAAGTTATCAAGCGGTACTTGATGCTATTATAGAACAAAATCTACCTATTGACCTCATTGTGGCAACAGGGGACTTAGTCCAAGATCAATCTCCGAAAGCTTATCAACATTTTGCGACGGGTATTGAAAGAATATCTGCGCCTTGCGTTTGGTTACCCGGCAATCATGATTATCCACCAGCAATGGTTGAATCCCTAAGAGTGGCTGGTATATCGAGTGCAAAGCAAATTTTGATTGATAAAGAATGGCAGATTTTGATGCTTGATAGCCAACTACAAGATGTTGCACACGGTGAGTTATCCGAACAGCAATTGGAGTGGATGAAGTGTTGTTTAGATAATGAGCCAGAACGTACAACGATTATCATGTTGCATCATCACCCGCTATCTTCAGGCTGTACATGGCTTGATCAACATAGTCTTCGAAATTCACATACTTTAGCTGATTATTTAAAAAAATATTCAAATGTTAAAGCAATGCTGTGTGGGCATATTCACCAAGAGATGGATGAATATTGGCATGGTATTCGCTTGTTGGCTACGCCATCTACTTGTGTGCAGTTTAAGCCACATTGCACTAATTTTGCATTGGATACTGTTGCGCCGGGTTGGCGCTATCTTGAATTGACGGTAGATGCGCAAGGTAAAAGGCAGGTTAATACCGTTGTTCATCGTTTAGAGACAAGAGAGTTTAACCCTGACTTAAATTCAGATGGTTACTAATTAGCTTATGTCGACACTACTTTATATACATGGTTTTAATAGTTCACCTCAGTCGGTTAAGGCGAGTAGCCTAAAACAATGGGTTGAAAAAAATTATCCACATATCAATATGATTGTGCCGCAATTACCCAATTACCCAAAGCAAGCTGAAGTTGTCTTAAATGATATTATTATGCAGCATCAGCATGAGAAAATAGGTTTAGTGGGTTCGTCCCTTGGGGGATATTTTTCTATTTGGTTTTCTGAGCGTTATCAACTGCCTGCCGTCTTAGTTAATCCAGCCGTTCGCCCTTTTGATCTACTGCAAGATTATTTAGGGGAGAACACGAATCCTTATACACAAGAAAAATATCTACTGGAATCTAAGCACATAGATGAGTTAAAGTCCCTGCATATTGAGCAGCTAAGATCGCCTAATTTGATTTGGTTATTACAGCAGATGGGTGATGAAGTACTCGATTATCGTGAAGCTGTTGCCTATCTTTCTAAGAGTAAACAAACAGTTGAATCTGGCGGTAATCATGCATTTGTTGGTTTTGAAGCTTACTTCCCTCAAATGATACATTTTCTGGATTTAGCAGAGAAATAGTGTCAAAACGCATATACACTGTTATTATCAACAGTAACTTACTAGTTGAATTGTTTAACATATATAGACCTAATGATTCAAGATACATGCAACTTGGTGTATGGCGAGTATAATTCAACTAATCACCTATTACCGCAGAATGACAATATGACTCAATCTAGTTATAACGCAGAGGACATTGAAGTTCTCAGTGGTTTGGAGCCTGTTCGTCGTCGTCCTGGTATGTATACTGACACCAGTCGACCGAATCATTTGGCACAAGAAGTAATTGATAACAGTGTCGATGAAGCCTTAGCAGGTCATGCGGGGCACATCGAGGTTATTTTATATCCCGACCAATCATTAGAAGTTATTGATGACGGGCGTGGTATGCCTGTTGATATTCACCCCGAAATGAAAGTTTCTGCTGTTGAGCTTATTTTAAGCCAGCTTCATGCCGGTGGTAAGTTTTCAAACAAAAATTACCAGTTTTCAGGTGGATTACATGGGGTTGGTATCTCTGTTGTAAATGCATTATCAAAACGTATTGAAGTTAAAGTACGCCGTGATGGACAAATTCATCAAATTGCTTTTGAAAATGGCGACAAAGTAGAAGAACTGCATGTTATAGGGACCTGTGGCAAACGTAACACGGGTACTAGCGTGCGTTTTTGGCCAGATGTTAGCTATTTTGATAGTCCTAAATTTTCAGTTTCGCGTTTAATGCACAACCTAAAAGCAAAAGCAGTTTTATGCCCTGGCGTGAAAATTACGTTTAAGGATCAGCTCAATAATACTGAGCAAAGCTGGTGCTATACGGATGGATTGACTGATTATTTAATGGAGTCAGTCGATGGACTAGAAACATTGCCAGAAAAACCGTTTACAGGTGATTTTTCTAGTGAAACGGAAGCCGCTCAATGGGCATTGTTATGGCTACCAGAAGGTGGCGAATTACTTACTGAAAGTTATGTTAATTTAATCCCAACTGCTCAAGGGGGAACTCACGTTAATGGCTTGCGCCAAGGCTTACTTGATGCGATGCGTGAGTTTTGTGAATTTCGCAATATCTTACCTCGGGGCGTTAAATTATCGGCGGATGATATTTGGGAACGCTGCGCTTACGTTCTTTCAGTTAAAATGCAAGACCCGCAATTTGCTGGGCAAACGAAAGAGCGTCTCTCTTCTCGCCAGTGTGCGGCCTTTGTTTCCGGTGTTCTCAAAGATGCTTTTAGTCTGTGGTTGAATCAAAACGTTCAAGTTGCAGAACAGTTAGCTGAAATGGCAATATCCAGCGCACAACGCCGTATGCGTGCTGCGAAAAAAGTGGTTCGTAAGAAATTAACTAGCGGTCCAGCTTTACCGGGCAAATTAGCGGATTGTAGTTCGCAAGATTTAAGCATGACAGAGTTGTTTCTTGTGGAAGGGGACTCTGCTGGTGGCTCTGCTAAACAGGCTCGTGATCGTGAATATCAAGCTATTATGCCGTTGCGCGGTAAAATTTTAAACACTTGGGAAGTCTCTTCTGATGAGGTATTAGCTTCACAAGAAGTCCATGATATCTCAGTAGCCATTGGTATGGACCCTGATAGTGAAGATCTTAGCCAGCTTCGCTACGGTAAAGTCTGTATTCTTGCGGATGCGGACTCCGATGGATTACATATTGCGACACTACTGTGTGCATTATTTGTGCGCCATTTCCTTGCGTTAGTGAAAGCAGGGCATGTCTATATGGCAATGCCTCCGTTATATCGTATCGACTTGGGTAAAGAGACACACTACGCTTTAGATGAAAGCGAAAAAAATGCAATTCTTGACAAGTTAAGCCGTAAAAGAGGCAAACCAAACGTACAACGTTTTAAAGGCTTGGGGGAAATGAACCCACTTCAGCTACGTGAAACGACGCTAGATCCAAATACGCGTCGCCTTGTTCAGCTAGTCATCGATGATGAAAATTATCCAGAAACTCTTGCTGTTATGGATATGCTTTTGGCGAAAAAACGTTCTGAAGACCGCCGTAATTGGTTGCAAGAAAAAGGCGATATGGCAGAAATTGATGTTTAACATCCTCCATGTGATGAGAAAGAGTAAGGAACGTATTCAATGAGTGAAATTACTCATGATGGCGTAGAGCGCTTACCGCTCCACGCCTTTACTGAGAGCGCCTATCTGAACTATTCGATGTACGTCATCATGGATAGGGCGTTACCCTTTATTGGCGATGGACTAAAACCTGTCCAGCGTCGTATCGTGTATGCGATGTCTGAACTCGGACTGAGCAATGCGGCAAAATATAAAAAATCGGCGAGAACCGTCGGGGACGTATTAGGTAAATATCACCCTCATGGTGATAGTGCCTGCTATGAAGCTATGGTTTTGATGGCTCAGCCATTCTCTTATCGTTATCCATTAGTTGATGGGCAAGGTAACTGGGGGGCACCGGATGATCCTAAATCATTTGCTGCCATGCGTTATACCGAATCTCGCTTATCTAAATATGCAGAAACGTTGTTGAGTGAACTTGCTCATGGCACGGTTGATTGGGTGCCTAACTTTGATGGCACATTAAATGAGCCTAAAATGTTGCCAGCGCGTTTACCAAATATTCTACTTAATGGTACGACGGGTATTGCGGTGGGAATGGCGACAGATATTCCACCACACAATGCGCGAGAAGTCGCTAATGCTGTTATTGCTTTGCTGGAAAAACCAACCTTAACGCTTGATGATGTTATGACGTTTGTTCCGGGGCCTGATTACCCAACCGAAGCGGAGATTATTTCTTCTCCTCATGATCTTCGAAAGATTTATCAAACGGGGAAAGGCTCTGTGCGTATGCGCGCAATTTGGGAAAAAGAGGATGGTAATGCAGTTATTACCGCATTACCTCATCAGGTTTCCGGCGCTAAAATCTTAGAACAAATCGCAAGCCAAATTCGTTCGAAAAAATTACCTATGGTGGAGGATTTACGTGATGAATCTAATCATGAGAACCCAACACGTTTAGTGATTGTTCCTCGAAGTAATCGCGTTGACTTAGAGCAAGTGATGACTCACTTGTTTGCAACGACCGATTTAGAAAGAAGTTATCGCGTCAATCTGAATATGATTGGTTTAGATCATCGACCATCAGTAAAAGGATTGGTTGAGATCCTGAACGAATGGATAGTTTATCGGCGCCAAACCGTTCGAAATCGTTTAAGCCATCGATTAGAAAAAGTCTTAAGACGCCTGCATATTTTAGATGGTTTATTAATTGCTTATCTCAATATTGATGAAGTCATTGAAATCATTCGTGCAGAAGATGAACCGAAGCCTGTTTTAATGTCGCGTTTTAATATTTCCGATACACAGGCGGAAGCGATCCTGGAGATAAAACTCCGTCATTTAGCTAAACTCGAAGAAATGAAAATTCGTGGTGAGCAAGATGAACTCGCGAAAGAACGCGATGAACTACAAAGTATTTTAGGTTCCGAACGTAAGCTGAATACACTTATCAAAAAAGAAATTCAGGCTGATGCAAAAATATATGGTGATGACCGACGTTCACCATTGCACGAGCGTGAAGAAGCGAAAGCGATGAGTGAGCACGAAATTCTACCGTCAGAGCCAATTACTGTCGTGTTATCTGATATGGGCTGGGTGCGTAGTGCAAAAGGGCATGATATTGAGCCTACTAACCTGAGTTATAAAGCAGGAGATGGCTTTAAAGAGGCGGCCCGAGGAAAAACTAATCAAGCTGCAGTGTTCCTTGATACTACAGGGCGTAGCTACGCGATTGACCCGTTGGAATTACCGTCAGCACGTAGCCAAGGCGAGCCTCTAACCGGTAAACTTACATTGCCACCAGGCGCGTCTATTGAGCATGTTCTAATGGCGCCTGAAGAGCAAAAATATTTAATGGCATCCGATGCGGGTTACGGTTTTATCTGTACCTTTAGCGATTTGGTGACTAAAAATAAAACCGGTAAGGCTTTAATATCATTACCTGAAAATGCAAAAGTTCTCTCACCTATTGAGCTGCATAACGAACAAGAAGATCTCTTGTTGGCAATTACCAAAGCTGGGCGTATGTTGATATTCCCAGTTGCCGATTTGCCGCAGCTTTCAAAGGGTAAAGGTAATAAGATAATCAATATTACGGGTTCTCAGGCTGCAAGTGGCGAAGATCTATTGACTTGGCTGATGGTTTTACCTAGTCAAGGTTCGATGACGCTTTATTATGGCAAGCGAAAACTGAAATTTAAGCCAGAAGATTTACAGAAATATCGTTCAGAGCGTGGACGTAAAGGAACATCTCTACCACGCGGGCTTCATAATATAGAGCGGATCGAGATTGATTCTGTAGACTAAAATTAATAATATCCCTAAGTTGTTTAAACAGCGACACGCGGAGATTAAAACTACCCCGATGAACATTAAAATAGGTGATTCGGGGCGTAAAATACGTTCGCAATGTATCTGTGTAGGCTGAATAGCTTTGAGGGAGTTTTAACGATTTGAGGAAGAGTATGTTAGCGCTTATTCGAGCGATTTTGGTTTTGATATATACAATATTGGTCTGTGTTGTTGGCGGAATTTATTGTTTACTTAGCCCTCGTAATCCAAAACATGTGATGACCTTTTCACATTTGTTTGGAAAACTGCATAAAGTGTTAGGCATTAAACTGGTAGACCGTATACCTCCAGCGGCGAAAAATTATGGGCCCAGTATTTATATTGGTAATCACCAAAATAATTACGATATGGTAACCATGTCTAATGGGGTTCAACCAAGAACGGTAACGGTAGGTAAGCGTAGTCTATTATTTATTCCGTTTTTTGGTTTTTTATATTGGATCACGGGCAATATCCTTATTGACCGAGGAAACCGATCAAAGGCGCATAATACGATTTCACAGGTTTCAGATCAAATTATTAAACGTAAAATATCAGTTTGGATGTTTCCCGAAGGCACTCGTAGCCGTGGTCGCGGTTTATTGCCGTTTAAAACGGGTGCCTTTCATGCAGCAATAGCAGCAGGTGTGCCTATTGTTCCTGTTTGTGTTTCTAGCACAGAAGGAAAGATTAAACTTAATCGTTGGAATAATGGTTATGTCATTGTTGAAATGCTCGATCCAATAGACACGTCAAAATACACTCGCGAGCAAGTGAGAGAATTATCCGAATATTGTCATCGCTTGATGGAAGCTAAGATAAAAGAGCTAGATAGGGAAGTTGCTGAGTTGAATAAGCAATAAGATAGCAATCGTATTTAAAGTTGTTGGTGGGTGAGTTTTGTTTTGCTTTCCATCTGCAACTTTACTTATTAAGAGTCTAACTCGTTAAATAATAAACATTTCTAAATGACCATTTTAATGGTTGGGATCATGTTTTTTGTCTGTTTATTGGGACAACTTCAATTTTTCCTCTTGTCAGCCTCAATTGTTTTACCTAAATACCCTTATTATTTATATTCCAATTAGTTAAATTTTAATTATTTGCAAAGATATTTTTAGAGTTTAATCTTTTTTCGCGATATCATGACACCAAATTTTATTTCAGTATAAAATCATTGCGTCTAAGGCGTGATATTGCTGGCGCTAACCTAAAATTAGCCATATAAATGGCTTGTAATTTAAAATATCTAATAATAATAAGCGCTGGAATTTTTGTTTAGCGGAGAATTTATGTCATTCAGTCGGTGTCAGTCCCTTCTTATTGCAGGGATGGCTTTGTGTATGTCTTATGTGCCTAGTAATGCTAGTGCTAATGGAACAACCCTACTTCCGGTTCCACCATTATTAGAATCTCGCTCAGGTCAGCCTCTATTTTTAACATTACAGAAAATACATTGGTCTTTTGATGGCAAGTATTCTGCTGATGTATGGGGAGTTAATGGGTCATCACCTGGACCAACAATTAGAGTAAAAGATGGCGATGATCTAAAACTGATTTACAGTAATAGGTTGCCTGATGCTGTATCAATGACGATCAGTGGTTTACAAATCACGGGGACGCAAGTTGGTGGTGCGGCTAGACTGATTTCACCCAATGCGGATTGGTCGCCGGTGATCCCTATTCGTCAAAATGCAGCCACACTTTGGTATCATGCGAACACCCAAGGAAAGATGGGAGAGCAGATTCATAATGGTCTACTTGGCATGTGGATAGTTGACGATGAATCGAGTAAAAATTTACGCTTACCAAAACATTATGGCGTTGATGATTTTCCTATCATTATTCAAGATAAACGATTAGATAACTTTGGTGTGCCTGAATATCAGGCTGATGAAAATGGCTTTATTGGTGATTCATTATTAGTCAATGGTGTTCAAGATCCCTACCTTGAAGTTTCCCGTGGTTGGATCCGTTTAAGGTTACTTAATGCCTCGAATTCTAGACGCTATGTGATGAAAATCAGTGATGGTAGGCCGTTTGCGATGATAGCGTCAGACCAAGGATTTTTGACGGCTCCAGTAAATATTCAAGAATTACCTCTCGCGCCAGGGGAGCGTAGAGAAGTATTGATTGATATGGCAAAAACGCAAGAGCTAACAATCACGGCTGGTGAGTCGGCAACCTTTATGGATAGAGTCAAAGGGCTGTTTGAACCATCGTCTTCATTAATTTCAACGAATGTTTTAACGATTAAAGCAACGGGTTTAATGTCATTAGTCACAGATGGTTTACCTACGCAGCTCGTGGATGATAAAACGCAGGTTACATCGTCGATTACTAATCGTGATATTCGTCTTGATGAACCATATGGTATTAATAATGTGACGATTGACACCAACCGAGTGGATATCACCAGCCGTCAAGGTAGCTGGGAGCGTTGGACTGTGACGAGTAGTGTACCTCAAGCATTTCATATTGAAGGTGTACGTTTTAAAGTGATTAATCGTAATGGTCAGCCAACTCAACCAGAAGATTTTGGTTGGAAAGACACAGTTTGGGTTGATGGACGAACTGAATTATTGGTTCAAATGATGCAGCCATCTTATAATCATTTTCCATTTTTATTCTATAGTCAAAACTTGGAAAAAGCGGATTTAGGATCAGTGGGTCAACTTGTTGTGACGCCGCAAGAGTAACAAGATACGTATTACAAAATAAAAGCAGGCGAAATGCCTGCTTTTATTCGTTTTAATTTTGGTTAATTAGCGATCAAATGATCTAGTCGCGAGCTTACTGCTAGTGGTTACTTTTGATTAGCTAAATATCGTCATTAGCTCAGGGCGACACGAATTCCGAATGCAATTAAAATTACGCCCAGTACTCTATCGACATATTTTTGCACTTTAGATAAACCTCTGCGAACTGGTGCGCTTTGGATAAGAAATACCAGTATTGGCCAATAGATAGCACCCAAGCCCCAAATAATAAAGGCAAACCAAAGTTTTTCATTAAAGGTTGAGTCAACGCTTAATACCTGCGTAAAAATTGCCAGAAAAAACAGTGTAGCTTTAGGATTCAATACATTACATAGAAATCCCTGCATAAAGGCTTTCTTAAATGAGACTATTTCATGTTGAGTATTATTTAAGTCAACATGCTGACCTGATTGAGGTAGTAAACTTTTAATGCCAATCCAAATTAAATAGACAGCACCTGCATATTTTAAAATATTAAATAGCCAAGGTGTTGTGGTTATTAATACGGCGAGCCCTGCGACGCAGTAAGTCATGTGTAATGCAATCGCAACGATAATACCTAGTGCTGTCATTAGTGCGGCAGAACGCTGATAGCGAGCTGCATTTTTAATGATCAAGAAAAAATCAGGGCCTGGAGAAAGCATGCCAAGGGTTGCAATAGTGGCAATCATGATAGTGGTTTCGTACATTTTACGATCTCTTTGTTATGATTTGTTTTTTAATGTTATTCTGACTATTAAATTTTATTGTCCGAGTATAAGTTATTGGTTCTTGTTTAAGGAAGTTTAAATTTAGTCGACGTAGCAATTCTGTTTCCGTATAGTGTGCACAATTTTTATATTTAGCTTCTAAGGTGATTAGATGAATATTAGCTTAATCGCAGCATTGGCGATCGATCAGGTTATCGGCATGGAAAAAGCAATGCCTTGGAATTTACCTGGCGATCTGGCTTGGTTTAAACGTAATACTTTAAATAAACCAGTGATCATGGGGCGTGTTACTTATGAGTCAATTGGTCGTCCATTACCACAGCGTGTTAATATTGTATTAAGTAGCCAACCTGGTGCGGATAGCAGTGTTATTTGGGTAACATCGGTTGAAGAAGCTCTCGCAGCTGCTCAGGCCGTTGAAGGCGCCGACGAAGTGATGGTTATCGGTGGTGGTAAGGTATATCAACAATTTCTTCCACTCGCAAACAAACTTTATCTGACACATGTAGATGCGGAAGTTATCGGTGATACTCATTTTCCTATTTATGAACCTGATGAGTGGGACTCAGAATTCACGGAATTTCATGAAGCTGATGAAAACAATACGCATGGCGTTTGTTTTGAGATATTGAATAAAAGAGTTTAGTATTAATTTGATCAGTTAATTATTGAATATAAAAATGGAGCATTTAGCTCCATTTTTTATTGCTTTTTAACTCAATATTTACTGATTACATTTAAATATTAGCGAGTTAACTTATTCTTTACGACGTTTTTGATATGATTGTTGTCTGTGAAACTGTTTGGTTTCCCAGTGAAATAAGGTTAAATCGCTTCCCCAGCAACAGCCTGTATCCATTGGATAGATGTGCTCAGGTGCGAATTTTCCTTCTAGCGAAGCCCAATGACCAAAAAAGATCGCGTAATCTTCAGGGATCTTACTCGGTAGTGCAAACCACGGTTTAAGTGGAGAGGGGGCTCTATCTGGTGTTTCTTTACAGACCATATCAAGCTGTCCGTTTGGAAAGCAGTAACGCATACGCGTTAATGCATTAGTACTAAAACGCAAACGTGCTAAGCCCATAAGGCTGTCTGACCAATTGTTTGGCATGTCGCCATACATAGAGTCAATAAAGAGTGGGTAAGCGTCACTGGATAATACAGCCTCAACTTCCCTTGCGCACATACGTGCTGTGCCTATGTCCCATTGAGGTGTAATACCTGCATGGGTCATGACTATTTTTTTCTCTTCATCAATCTGTAACAGAGGTTGGCGGCGTAACCAATTAATCAACTCATCGATATCTGGTGCATTTAATAATTCATCAAGATTATCTTTGGGTTTATTACGACTAATTTTACAGAAGATCCCCAATAGGTGAAGATCATGATTGCCAAGGACTATGCGAGCAGATGTACCCAGACTTTTAACATAGCGCAATACTTGAAGAGATTCCGGTCCACGGGCAACTAAGTCGCCTGTTAACCATACTGTATCTTGTTGTGGATCGAAATTAACACTTTCAAGTAAATCGCGTAGTTCACGATAGCAACCGTGAATATCACCAATAATATATGTAGACATAATTAATTAATCAGCGTTGGTATAGCGAGGCGGAAAGCAGGGATATCGACATGAAAATTATCACCCCGACCGCTAATCATGACGTAATAACCTTCCATTGTACCCATTGGTGTTTCAAGCACAGCACCACTAGTATAACGATATTCAGTCCCAGGATGGATAATCGGTTGTTCACCGATAACGCCTTCACCTTGAACTTCAGTTTTATGGCCATCACTATTAGTAATGAGCCAGTAACGGCTCATCAGTTGTATTGTTTCTCGGCCTAAGTTGCGGATGCAAATGGTATACGCAAAAACATAACGGGCAACTTCCGGCTGAGATTGACTCTCTATATAGACACTTTGAACTTTGATGCTCACATTCGGTTCATTAAGCATAGTGCCCTCCTTCAATATTCTATACTGAACGATTAGAAAGATAATTTGCCATTTTACAATAAGCTTCAACAGAGATATTTTCAGCGCGAGTGCCTGGATCAATACCTAGCATAGTGAGCTCTTCAACTGTGAATATATCACCTAAGCTATTACGGATTGTTTTACGGCGCTGATTGAATGCCTGCGTTGTAACACGGCTTAAAAATTTAATATCCTTAACAGGATATGGAATTTCACGATGTGGAATAAGCTTAACGATGGCTGAATCTACTTTCGGTGCGGGTGTAAAAGCAGTTGGTGGTACTTCCAAGACAGGCATTACATGGCAATAATATTGAGCCATTACGCTCAGACGACCAAATGCCTTGCTACCTGGACCTGCAACTAATCTATTCACCACTTCTTTTTGTAACATGAAACTCATATCGGCAATGGAGTCGGTAAAAGTGAATAAATGAAACATTAATGGTGTAGAAATATTGTACGGCAGATTGCCAAATACACGCAGTGGTTGCCCAGCTTCTTTAGCTAACTCGCTAAAATCGACTTTCATCGCATCTTGCTGGATGATCGTTAGCTTATCTTTAAGCTGTGGGTGTACGTGTAAACGGGCAGCAAGATCACGGTCAATTTCAATGACCGTCATTTTATCCATTCGGCTACCAACAGGCTCTGTTAATGCGCCTAGGCCGGGGCCAATTTCGACAACAGACTGGCCGTGTTGCGGATTCATTGCATCTACAATACTGTCGATAATAAATTGGTCAGTTAAAAAGTTTTGACCAAAACGTTTACGGGCAAAGTGCCCTTGGTGGACTCTATTATTCATGAATTCTTATGTGTCATCTGGATAGCTAACTTCAATGCGGTGATAAAACTTCCCGCATCGGCATGACCCGTACCTGCTAATTCTAGCGCTGTGCCGTGGTCGACAGAAGTACGGATAAACGGCAGGCCTAGGGTGATATTCACCGCTCTGCCGAAACCTTGGTATTTTAGCACAGGAAGGCCTTGATCGTGATACATCGCCAGTACGGCATCTGCGTCATTTAAATACTTGGGCTGAAATAATGTATCAGCAGGAAGTGGACCTATGAGGTTTATTCCTTTTTTTCTCAAGTTTTCGAGTGCGGGTATGATGGTATCAATTTCTTCTGTGCCCATGTGGCCGCCTTCTCCTGCATGAGGATTGAGGCCGCAAACATAGATATTGGGATTTTTAATACCAAATTTGGATTGTAAATCATGATGCAAAATTGTAATAACTTCTTGCAAGCTTTGCTCGCTGATAGCATCAGACACCTCTTTTAATGGGAGGTGTGTTGTGGCTAATGCAACACGTAGTTCTTGCGTGGCAAGCATCATAACGACGCGGTCGCAATGACTTCTTTGTGCGAAAAACTCAGTATGGCCACTAAAAGGAATACCTGCGTCATTGATTATTCCTTTATGTACTGGACCTGTCACAATGGCGGAGAACTCACCGCTTAAACAGCCATCAGCAGCTCTTGCTAATGTTTGAACGACATAGTCACCGTTTTGTACATCTAAGATACCGGGCGTGACTGTAGCGTTTAAGCGAACAGGAACAATCGATAAACTTCCGGGGGCTTGTGGCTCTGAGCATATATTCGCGGAATAATTTTTTAGTACTAAAGGTAAGTTAAGAAGTTTAGCTCTAGTGAGAAGTAAATCTGGGTCAGCACAAGCGACTAACTCAACATCCCACTGCATTTGAGCGAGATGAATGAGTAAGTCAGGACCGACCCCGGCAGGTTCACCGGGGGTTATAACAATTGGCTTAATTAGTTTTTTCATCTTTTTGGCTATCACGACCATCGATGACGTTTACATAAGCAGAGGCTCTTTGCTCTTGCATCCAAGTTTGTGCTTCTTCATTAAACTTGCGATTGAACAGTAAACGATAGGCTTGATCTTTTTTCGCTGCATCTGTTTTATCAACATTACGCGTATCTTCTAACTGAATTAAATGCCAGCCAAAGTTTGAAGGAACAGGTTGGCTTAGCTCACCTTTATTCAGTTTCATCAACGCATCACGAAATGCAGGGTCGTATACATCAGGCATATTCCAACCTAATTCACCACCTTTCAGTGCACTACCCGGATCTTCTGAGTTTTCTTTCGCTGCATCTTCAAATGAAATTTTTCCACTACGGATATCTTGTGAAATTTGCACCAGTTTTTGTCTTGCTTGCGTATCATCCATAATTGGTGATGATTTAATCAAGATATGGCGAGCTTTCACTTCAGTGACTGAAATGGGTTGATTACCACCGCTGATGTCATTAACACGCAATATGTGATACCCCACACCAGAACGGATAGGGCCTACAATGTCAGATTTTTTAGCATTTTTCAGTTGTTCAGCGAATACAACTGGGAGTTCTTGTAAACGTGACCAACCCATATTACCGCCTTTGAGCGCTTGTGGGTCTGCTGAATAGGCAATAGCGAGCTTACCGAAGTCACCGCCTTTTTTCAGTTCAGCTAAAATTTTATTCACTAAAGCTTCCGCTTTTTGTAGCTGTTCTTGGGTTGGGTTTTCAGGTAATGGAATCAAGATATGGCTTAGATTCATGCCTTGTTCGTAGTTGGCTTGTGAATTCATTTGTTCAGCAAGAGAATCAACTTCTTGTGGCAAAATGGTCACACGGCGACGAACTTCGTTATTACGAACTTCTGAAATCAGCATCTCTTTACGAATTTCACTACGATACTGAGCCATATTGATGCCATCAGCTACTAAGCGTTTTTGCATTTGCTCAACGGTGATGTTGTTTTGGCGCGCAATATCTGCAATCGTCGCATTAACCGCTTCTTCTGGGATGTTGATTTGCATTTGGTTTGCCATTTGCAACATGATGTTATCCATCACCAGACGTTCAACGATTTGATGACGAAGAGCTTGATCATCAGGAACTTGTTGGCCAGCACCGCGTGCGTTCAATTTAACCGTGTTGATCATATTCTGGACGTCGCTTTCCAGCACAACTCCGTTATTGACGACCGCAGCCACTTTATCCATTTGCTGTGGCGCAGCTAAAGTAGCAGAGCTTGTGAACATCAGCCCCAGGATAAGCGTTCTCCAATTCTTCATAATGGTCCTATAAAATTGATTTTGATTCCGCAAAAGCGGGGTAATCGTGATATTCAAATTGTCTTTTATCAGAAAGCACGTTGATAAGGCATAATACCTTTACTTAACATTTCCTGACTACCTAAACTATGATTGTTATTTAGGCCTCTAAGTTCAACATTGATTGACCATTTATTATCATATTCACTGTTGAGCTTATCATTTTGCCAACCTACAATTTTACGTTCATAGCCAAGATTGACTGCCCAACAGCATGTATTGTATTGCAGTCCAACAAGCTGACTTGCAGATTGTTGTTGTTTTGTATCGTAATAATATGAACCAACAAAGCCCCAACGCTCACTTAACGGCCAACTAACAACTGTACCAATTTGTGAAATACCTTGCTGGTACTCAGGTAGTGTGTCTTTTTTGAGTACGGTAGCTTGAATATAATCACGATCCACAAAACGATAATTCAATTGAATTAAGCGATCTGCGTCGAAACGATATTCAGTTACCGCATTACCCATAGTGACATTACCTAGGCGGCGGTCATATTGCAATCCACCACGAATGCCCCAGTTTTCGTCAATACGCCACATTGTGTCAGTGGCCCACAGTAGTGAACCCGTATTACTTTTATCATCAATTGGGCGGTTAGTATCACCAGCGCGAGGGCGCTCGAAGTAGTAAATTTGCCCAACAGAGAAATTAAAACGTTCCGCAAGTGCATCATCATACAGGCGGGTTGTTACACCAGTTGTAAACTGATTTGCTGATGCAATACGGTCAAGACCACTATAAATTCTATCACGGAATAAACCGCTATAATCCGACTGTAATAATGAGGAGTCGAAGTTATTGATGTTGTCTTGATCTTTATACGGAATATACAAATATTGAACGCGAGGCTCTAATGTTTGTACGTAATCACTGCCTTGGTAAAGATCTCTTTCGAAAACAACTTTCGCGTCACTTTTAAACATTGGTAGGACACGAGTGATATTTTTTTCTAAGTTGCTATCTTTATTAGTGCTAGGAATATCTTGGTCATAATGCGTGGCGAACAATTTGAAGCTATTGTTCATATTCGCCCAACCATTTGATAAAGGTAAATTTACCTCAGGTTCAAGATGTAAACGCGTCGCATCAGGGTTATTTTTACCTACGCTCGTAAAGCGCGCTGCTTGTGCATAGGTATGAACATCAAATGCCCCTAAGTTATTTTTATAAAAGTTTAAATCCAGCTGTGGCTCGGCTTTATAAGCACGTCGGTTAGGGTCATCAACAAAAATTTGGAATTGTTTATGAGTTAATTTAGCATTCCAGTTAGTATCCGAATAGCCTGTACTGAATTTTTGTGTCGCATAGCCGTCAGTGGTACTACCATACTGAGAACTAAAATCAGTAAAGTATTGAGGATCACTCACTTTGGTGTAGTCAGCATTGAAGTTCCAATGCTGGTTATAGGTACCTGAATGATTCCAATAAAATAGCCAACGGTCATTACTATCTCGAGCATCACGTTTGTTACTTTCTTTATCTTTAATATAGGCACGATCATGGTTGATGAAGTCGAATGCAACCGTTCCTGTCCCCGGCGCAACTAAATAACGGAATTCATTATTGAGTTTAACACCTCGGTGAGTCATAAACTGAGGTGTGATAGTGGCATCGTAGTTAGGTGCAATATTCCAATAATAAGGCAGAGAAAACTCTAATCCATCATTAGAGGAATAACTTCCTGTTGGAATTAAGAAACCGGAGCGGCGTTTATTTCCAATTGGCAATTGCATGTATGGGCTATAAAAAATCGGTACATCACCTACACGGAAACGTGCATGCCAAATTTCTGCAACTTCTTCTTCACGGTCGATAATGACTTCAGAACCTTTGATGCTCCAACTATTGGTTCCCGGTAAGCAGGTGGTGAAAGTCCCGTTTTCCATGATGGAATAGCGGTTTTCTCCACGCATTTTCATTTTTTTTGCGTCACCGCGACCCTGACGGCCTACCATCATGTAGTTACCATCATTTACATCAGTATTTTTATTATCCAAATTAGACCAAGCTGAAGGGCCTTTTAGGATAATTTGCGGGTCATCATAATGAACATTACCCGTCGCAGTGACTTCACGAACAGGTTCAGCACCTGTTGCTTGAGTTTGTGTGAGCTTAACGTTATCAGCGGTTAATGTCTGATTTCCCTGTTGTATATCAACATCGCCTTTATATTCAACAAAGTTTGGATATTCACCTTGAACATCTTCTGCTGTTATTTGAATAGGCAAGGTGTTGGGATCGCCTTTAATAATTGGTTTAGTATAAACCGGCACGCCCAGCATGCATTGCTCAGCGAGGTCAGCATAGGCTTGCTGACTATAAATTGCCGCCCACACCATGGTGGCAAGTATTGTTGGGTAACTTTTCTTCATCATTAAATATGCGGTTCCGTCAGAGTAGGCATAGTCGGCAAACGCTCAAAGACTAACTTAGCCAATTACTTTGCGCCAGTATAATCATAAACTTTACGTGTGGGTAGTTAGAACATAGTCGTTATGAACATAGTTTATGAACATAGTTGTTATGCATAACAGCAAAATGAATAGTATGATAATGCAAAATTGCATTCTGAGCATTGAAGAATTGAGGGATATATGCACTATTGGGGCAAAATTATTGGTGTCATACTGGCAATCGTCTCTGGTTTAGGGTTTTGGGGCGCTTTAGTTGGTTTAATTATTGGGCACGGATTTGATAAAGCATCCGCACAACGTAAATTTTCGGGTGGCATGAATAAGCGTGACAGGCAGATTATTTTCTTTGCGAGCACCTTTCAAATTCTTGGTCATTTAACCAAGTCAAAAGGGCGTGTAACCGAGACTGATATACAGCTCGCTACAAATTTAATGGATAGAATGCAACTTCATGGTGAGACACGAAAAGCTGCTCAACAGGCTTTTAGAGAAGGTAAATCACCAGACTTTCCATTGAGAGATGTCCTCAAGCAATTACGTATGGCATGTTACGGTCGATTTGACTTGATTCAGATGTTTCTGGAAATTCAATTGCAAGCTGCTTTCGCGGATGGCAACTTGCATCCGAATGAAAGAAAAGTGCTGTTTATTATTGCCGAAGAATTGGGTATTTCAAAAGTTCAGTTTGAACAGTTCCTCGATATGATCCAAAGTGGCCGTCAATTTGGTCAGGGTTATTCGCAGCAGCAATCAGGTGGCTATTATCAGCAATCAAGTGGACCTACCCTTGAAGATGCTTGTAAAGTGCTTGGCGTGTCTCCGAGTGACGATCCAACAAAAATTAAACGCGCCTACCGTAAGCTGATGACTGAACATCATCCAGATAAATTAGTCGCAAAAGGTTTACCACCGGAAATGATGGAAATAGCTAAGCAAAAAGCGCAATCAATTCAAGCAGCTTATGATCTTGTGAAGAAAGAGCGTGGCTTCAAATAATTCATACCCATCATATTTCGTGCCGAAGTGTTGTTGGCTTCACTCGGTTATTCGGGGCACATATTTTTTCAGGCTCCCTGAGTAGCCGAGCGATAACACGGGGTGTTTTTGGTGCGTATGGTTACGAAAAATATATTGATATAAATAATGCTCATCAAGCCGTAGTATCTAGCTACGGCTTTGATTATATAGTGCATAATCAATCGATTGAATAGAATTAAAAATCTGGCTCGCAGCTAAAATGCATCGGCGTGCCATAATCAGGATGAGTGATATAAAGCGCTTGTGCGTGAAGCTGTAAACGAGGAGCTAATGCTTTAGCTTCATCGTGAGCATAAAATCTATCCCCTAAGATAGGATGTCCCAACGCTAACATGTGAACACGTAGCTGATGTGAACGGCCTGTAATTGGTGATAATCTTACGCGAGTAGCTTGTTCTTCATATTCTAATACTTGATATTCCGTTTGCGCTGATTTTCCTGTTTCGAAACACACTTTTTGCTTTGGTCTGTTTGGCCAGTCGCAAATCAACGGTAAATCAATCAATCCTTCTTCTTTTTCTAAATGGCCCCACACCCTAGCGATATAGTGCTTTTTGGGTTCCCTTTCTCTAAATTGACGCTTAAGTTCCCGCTCAGCCGCTTTATGAAGAGCAACGACCATGACACCGCTCGTAGCCATGTCTAAGCGATGAACAGATTCAGCAGTCGGATAATCACGCTGTACTCGGCTCATAATACTGTCAAAGTGCTCAGGCGCTTTACCTGGCACAGAGAGTAGATCGCTTGGTTTGTTGACAACGATGATGTGGTCGTCCTGGTAGAGGACATAGAGCCAAGGATCGGTCGGTGGATCATAAGGTAACATCATAAAATACCCGTCATACTTCAAGTTGTAGGGGTGTTGGCTTCACTCAGCCCCTTGGGTCACATACTTGTGTATGCTC
>NZ_JBQDNB010000008.1:0-32379 GCF_052096715.1 Providencia sp. | reverse complement strand
GTTGTAGGGGTGTTGGCTTCACTCAGCCCCTTGGGTCACATACTTGTGTATGCTCCCCAAGATGTCTTCGTTTGCCGCCTACCTACAACTCGAATTATTTAGGGTAATCCTAAGAGTCACAAAGGAAATACCCTGTAATGGATGTTGTAGGGGTGTTGGCTTCACTCAGCCCCTTGGGTCACATACTTGTGTATGCTCCCCAAGATGTCTTCGTTTGCCGCCTACCTACAACTCGAATTATTTAGGGTAATATCCTTTTAATAATATAAATAAAATACTACTGATTTCGAGTTGTAGATCTTTAGGTTAGTCGCCGAATTACATAAACATATGACACTCGACCTTCATTACTTTATTGGTGCGTGACTACAACTAAACGAATCGCATCAAGTCGCCATGTCGCTTGCTCAATATTAGTCATTAACAGTTGGCGCTCTTCTTCAATAATCTCTAGCTCTTCATCGCGGATATTTGGATTCACCGCTTTGAGTGCTTCTAGGCGAGAGAGCTCAAGTGTTAGCGCTTTATCCGCAACTTCTTTAGCTTGTGCAATAATCACTTTTGCTTCTTGTTCAATCATTGGCTCTGAGAGGCGCAAAACGGAATGCACTTCATTTTGTACCGCATTGACTAATTTACTCGCCATATGACGATTAATGGAATTTAGCTGACGGTTAAAGCTTTCAAATTCAACTTGAGAAGATAAATTATTACCTTTTAAGTCAATTAGTAACCGCACTGGTGTTGCAGGTAAAAAACGGCTAATTTGCAAGTTTTTAGGTGCTTGAGCTTCAACTACATACACCAACTCAGTGAGTAACGTACCGACAGGTAATGCTTTATTTTTCAATAATGAAACAGCACAGCTACCAGTATCACCCGATAATACTAAATCAAGACCATTGCGAATAATCGGATGTTCCCAACTGATAAACTGTGTATCTTCGCGAGAAAGGGCTTGCTCTCGGTCAAAGGTAATAGTGCAGCCATCTTGTGGTAGTCCAGGGAAATCAGGAACTAGCATGTGGTCAGAAGGTGTTAAGATAATTAAATTATCACTTTTATCTTCTTGGTTAATACCAACGATATCAAAAAGATTAAGGGCAAAATTAACTAATTCAGTATCGTTGTCACCTGCACCAATCTCTTCTGCAAGGCGATTACCCGATTCACCACCATTTGAATGCATTTCAAGCAAGCGATCACGACCTTGCTCAAGCTGTAATTTTAGCGAGTCATGCTCTTCACGGCAGGTTTTAATAAATTCATCAAAACCATCCATCGCTGTAGGTTCAGCCATAAACTGCAATAATTGTTGATAGTACTTATCATAAATAGCACGGCCAGTTGGACAAGTATGCTCAAAAGCATCTAATCCTTCGTGGAACCAACGTAGTAGAACCAATTGTGCGGTATTTTCTAAGTAAGGTACATTGATGGTGATATCGCGATTTTGTCCAATCCGGTCTAAACGACCAATACGTTGTTCTAATAAGTCTGGATTGAAAGGCAGGTCAAACATGACTAGCTGGTTAGCGAACTGGAAGTTACGGCCTTCAGATCCAATTTCAGAGCACAATAATACCTGTGCGCCTTCTTCTTGCGATGCAAAGTAAGCTGCCGCTCGATCACGTTCTAATAACGATAAACCTTCATGGAATACTGCGGCACGAATTGCTTCACGTTCACGTAATATTTGCTCAAGTTGTAATGCTGTCGCGGCTTTGGCACAAATAACTAATACTTTTTCATGACGATTTGCCGTGAGGAAGCCCATGAGCCATTCAACGCGTGGATCAAAGTTCCACCAAGTTGCATTTTCCCCTTCAAATTCTTGATAAATTTGCTCGGGGTATAGCATTTCTTTGGCGCGTGTTTCTAGATCTTTTTTCGAACCCATAATACCTGCAACTTTAATTGCAGTTTGATATTGGGTCGGAAGTGGCATTTTTAGCGAATGTAATTCACGGCGAGGAAAACCTTTAACACCATTACGTGTGTTTCTAAATAGTAGTCGGCTAGTTCCGTGTCTATCCATCAACATATTGGTAAGCTCTTGACGTGCAGCAGTGCCGTCTTCACCTTCAATGTTTGCGGCTTTTAGCAAAGGTTCAATATCTTGCTCTTTAATTAATTCATTGAGAAGATTTTGCTGTTCATTCGTCAGTTTATCGCCTGAAAGGAGTAATGATACTGCATCAGCAACTGGGCGGTAATTATCTTGTTCTGCAATAAATTCTTCATAGTCATGAAAACGGCTAGGATCAAGCAAACGCAAGCGTGCAAAGTGGCTTTCTTGGCCAAGTTGTTCTGGGGTTGCGGTTAATAGAAGAATCGAGGGAACATGTTCTGCTAATGTTTCAATGACTTGGTATTCACGACTAGGTGCGGTCTCGCTCCACTGTAAGTGATGCGCCTCATCGACAACCATCATATCCCAACCGGCTTCAACTAGTTGATCAAAGCGTTGTTTGTTGCGACGAACAAAATCAAGGGAGCATAAAACTAACTGCTCAGTTTCAAATGGGTTATCGCTATCGTGTTGTGCTTCGCTATAACGGCTATCATCAAACAGTGAAAAACGTAGGTTAAAGCGGCGTAGCATTTCAACTAACCACTGGTGCTGCAAGCTATCAGGTACGATGACTAAGATACGCTCAGCACGACCTGCCATCAATTGCTGGTGAATTATCATACCTGCTTCGATGGTTTTACCTAAACCAACTTCATCTGCAAGTAATACGCGTGGATGGTGGCGCTTGCCAACTTCATTAGCAATATGAAGTTGATGTGGGATCAAACTGGCACGAATACCTCGTAAACCAGTAGATTGATGCTTGACTTGTTCACTATAGAATTTACGAGCGCGAAAGCGTAATGCAAAGCGATCCATTCTATCAATTTGACCCGCAAATAGTCGGTCTTGCGGTTTATTGAAGGTCAGTTTACTGTCGAGAAAAACTTCTCTTAGGCTAATGTCAGCTTCTTGGGTATCTAAACGAGTACCTTTATAAGTCAGCAAACCGTTATCTTCTTCAATACTTTCAATTTGAAGCTGCCAGCCTTCATGGCTGGTAATGGTGTCACCTTCGTTGAACATGACTCGAGTAATTGGAGCGTCATTGCGTGAGTAGAGTCTATTTTCTCCACTTGCAGGGAAGAGCAAAGTCACCATACGGGCATCAATAGCCACAACGGCGCCTAATCCAAGTTCGCTTTCTGTGTCGCTTATCCAGCGTTGACCAAGGGTAAATGGCATAGGTTTAACTTAATTCCATAATTTTGATAGTTTATTTTTAGATTTTTTTAAGACAATTTTTACTAATGTCTTCGCCCTGTGTTGATAAATCCGATGTTAGTAAAACAAGGGATAATTCGAACGTTAAAAAATAGCCAGTGTCCTGTGGACAATTATTTATTCTCTATAATCCAAGCTGTATGGAGTCAACATGCACAAGCATTGAATTTCGGTAGTATAGTTGATTCTCTCGTTAAACCGTGTAGTAGTGAAGTGCGAGATATCAAAGGGGCGTTATATTAATTCAAGCGAGGCCTATCGTCACCTGTTAAAAAACGTCAATGTTATAAAGAATACTGTCAATTGCTTAAAATAAAAGCGTTGTGGGTTTAAAATAAAGGCATTAAACATTTAAAATAAAAGTGTAATTTGTCCGGTTGATATCGCGTCAAAGTCATCTTGTAAGAATGGTAAAATGGCATCCGCAATTGGTTTGATTTGCTTGGCTATATAATGTTCATAATCAGGGCGGGCAGTGACAATTTCAAGTGGTTCTGGTCCTGCTTGCGTAATAATATAGCTTATCCAGCCCCCATTTTGATACTGCTGCGGTCGCTGTAGTTTTAAATTATACTCATCGGCTTGTCGTGCTGCTCTTACATGTGGTGGTACATTGCGTTGATAATCCGACAGTTTTCGGCGTAAGCGCTTACGATAAACTAAGCGATCATCATAACGGCCTAAACGAATTGCTTGGACATATTCAAGAATAAACTCGCGGTAGGGTAATCGATGAAAAATTCGTGAATAAAGTTCTTTTTGGAAAATCTGAGCCAGTGGAGTCCAGTCTGAGCGAATGGTTTCTAGCCCTTTAAATATCATGGTGTCTTTACTGAGCCCTGCATAACGCTTTTTACTGCCCATTTCAGCACCTCGTATCGTTGGCATTAAAAAACGTCGATAGTGAGTTTCATACTCTAATTCCAAAACACCATCGAGTTGCCATTCATCGTGTAAATGCTTTACCCACCAGTCATTGACGTAATCACGTAGGTTATAACCAATTTTTTGTGCTTGTTCCTCTGTATGAGCTTCTCGTAACCAGACAAAAGTGGAATCAGTATCACCGTAGATCACTTGATAACCCTGAGATTCAATTAGCTGTTTAGTGATACGCATTATCTCGTGTCCACGCATTGTAATCGAAGCGGTTAGGCGCGGGTCAAAAAAACGGCAACCTTCAGCACCAAGCACTCCAGCAAATGCATTCATAATGATTTTTAGTGCTTGAGAAAGTGGGGCATTATGTTCTTTTTTAGCTTTATCTCTTTCTTGCCAAATGTGACTAACAATACTGGGCAAACAATGTACAGAACGTGAGAACCATGCGTTACGAAAACCTGAAACAGAGTGCTGTTGGTCTGGGTGAGCGAGTCCTTCGATCATTCCTGCCGGATCTATCAAAAAAGTACGAATTATCGACGGGTAAAGGCTTTTATAATCTAGAACCAAAACTGAATCATACAGTCCAGGCTGTGAGTCCATTACAAAACCACCTGGATTAAGCTGCTGTTTTTGTTCTGTTAAATTAGGTGCGACAAAACCAAGGCGATGCAATCGTGGAATATATAAATGTGAAAAAGCAGCCACTGAACCGCCCATTCTATCTGTGGCAAGCCCCGTTACATTTGAGCGCTCTTGTAAGAATGCCATTAAATCTGTTTTTTCAAAAATTCGATGAACTAAGATACAGTCTTGAATATTGTAATGTGCGAGTGCGGGTTTATCATCTGCAAAGCGGCGGTTAATTTCATCCATTCGGTCATAAGGGGTATCAATAGCTTTTCCTTCCCCCAGTAATTGTTGAGCTACAAACTCTAAACTGAATGACGAAAAGCTCCATGTCGCCGCTTTTAATGCATCAATTCCATCAATGATAAGACGTCCTTGTGCGGAAGCAAAAAAAACGCCTTGTTTAAAGCCATGTTCGCGCCATTCCAGTTTTTGTCCTTGGCGACCAAATAATAGTGGGATCCCATAGCGTAGTGCATGTTTTTGTAGAACCTGTAAGTCGAACTGAATTAAATTCCAGCCAATGATGGCATCGGGATCATACTGTTGCATCCATTCGTTAAGTTTATCGAGTAGTTTTGGTCTGCTATCAACGTAAACTAAACGATGATCTGAATTTAATGAAGGGCCTTGATCAGGGCCTAACATAAATACCACGCTATCATTGCAGCCCGATAAACCGATTGAGTAAAGTTCACCATATTGGCTAGTTTCTATATCGAGTGATACGGCTTTAATGATGGGACGGTATTCATCGCAAGGTTTTAGTTGATATTCACCTTGTGAATTACGTGAAAACCAGACAGGAGCTGTTATGAAGCGTTCCATGAGGTAGCGTTCACAGGGGCGAATGTCTGTTTCAAGTAACTCAACACCTAGCTCCAGACAATTTTTTTCAAGATTCTGTAATTGCCGGTATTGATGGCAATAAATGGCGTAGACTTTTTCACGTTGAAAATCCGCTAACTCAATGAGTCGATAAGAAACATTGGGTTGCTCATCTAAAAGGTGGCGAACAATAGGCAATTTAGATTCAGATAAAAAACCAATAGCTTGCTGATAAGGTACTGTGATTTTACGGGGACGATTATCGGTAAGTAACCAATAGCTGACCTCAACACCCTGACGGGTATCTCTCCAGTGACGGCTAAGAATAAAGCCTTTTTCAGCAGGGGACATGGGTTGAGGCATTAGCTTACTCGTTGAAATTATCGGCAGTCTTAATATACATCATTGGTGGGTTTTTATACAGTGTTTTTTGTTAGGTTAATGTGTGACCCCAAGCAGTTTGGATGCAGGGTTATTTCCTTGTAATAGCTGAGTAGTACTACCATCATAGGCAATTTTACCCTCTGAAATAACTAAGGTTCTTGGTGCTATTTTCAGCGTATCTTCAATATTATGTGAAACCATTATTAATGTGATTTCTTTTGCTGAACAAATTTCGTCTAGTAGCGAGAGCATTTCGTTACGAAGTGCAGGGTCTAGTGCTGAAAACGGTTCGTCTAACAATAAAATAGGTTGGTTGCGAATCAGACAACGTGCAAGGGCTGCTCGTTGACGTTGTCCTCCCGATAATTGGGCTGGAAGTCTATCAAGGTGGGGGCTTAGGCTGACTTGTTCTGCCATCTCTTCAATTTGCTGCATTTGATCTTTTTTTAATCGTAAGCTTGGGTACAGACCAAGTCCAATATTTTGCCTAACAGTTAAATGAGCAAATAAATTATTCTCTTGAAATAGCATCGAAACAGGGCGCTTAGCTGGTGGGGTAGCGCTATGATCATAACCATTTAATTGGATAGTCCCATTTTGGGCAAATTGAAAACCACTAATCAGACTTAATAAGGTACTTTTACCTGCACCACTTGGCCCCATTACGGCAATCCTTTCACCAGCCTCGGCCGCAAAATCAAAATACATATTCAGGTTATCGTACTGGTAATCCAGTTTAGTTAATTTAATCATTATTTTTTCCTGAGATACGTTCGAGCAAGCTAAATAAACAAAAACACAATAATAACAATAGCATTGCGGTCACTGCGCCATCGTTAGTACGATAAGCCCCAATTTGTTGATAAAGATAATAAGGAAGCGTACGAAAATCCTCATTTCCAAATAGAGCGACAACGCCAAAATCGCCAATGGATATGACACAAGCAAAGGCTAACGCTTGTGCTATGGGTTTTTTGAGTGCTTTTAACTCTATTATTTTAAAACGTTTAAACCCACTGATAGCCAAAGATTGGCAAAGCGGGTTATAGCGCTCAGCAATATCTCTCATTGGGTTTTCGAGTACTTTGAGGGCATAAGGAATAGCGAGTAAGGCGTTCGTCATAATTACCAATGCGTAAGGAGACTCCGGTATCCCAATAGTTTCATTAAAAAAGATGAAAAAACCAGTAGCAAGAACAATACCTGGCATAGCTAGAATAATTAAGCCACTAAGTTCTATGGCTTGACCAATCCTAATAGCTTGGCGTAATCGAAGCTCTCGGCTGCTCCAAAGCAGCATTAATGTTAATAGTACACAAAGTAATCCAGCGCAAAGCGCAATAATTAATGATGTTGAGGTCGCTTGCCATAGTGCTGATTGGCTAAAAACAGAGATTAACTGACCGTTTAAACCATCAAAAATAACGGCTAAAAGTGGTGGAAGTAATAGCAACATCGCAGCAATAATTAATAAAGCATCACGGAGACGGCGAAATAAATTATCAGCAGGATCGTACCAATGAGTTTGGTGACTAAAGCCAACAGAGAATAAATTGTTTATTTTTTGGCATATAAACATTAAGCCAACACAGAAAAAAAGCTGAATTAAAGCGAGTATTGTCGCTCGGCCAAGATCAAAGTCGTAACTGAGAGACTGATATATAGCCAATTCGATGGTAGTCGCCGCAGGACCGCCGCCTAAGGCTAATACTGTTGCAAAGCTGGCAAAGCACAACATAAATATTAATGATGCAGTAGGTAGAATTTGCCTACGTAAATAAGGCCATTCTAAGATAGTAAATTGTTGCCACTCATTAAAGCCTAATTGCGCTGCACTTTGACGTTGTTCGATAGCAATATTTTCTAATGACTGTAATAGCATTCGAGTCGCTAACGGCATATTAAAAAAAATGTGAGCGAGTAAAATGCCCTTTAAGCCATAAGGCGAAAAAGTATATTCTAAGCCAAATAATTGGCATAGTTTTGCTAGCCAGCCTGTTTGTCCATAAATGGAGAGAATACCAAAGACAGCGACAAGAACAGGCAGTACCAATGTCATGGCACATAAGCGAATAAATAGTGTTCTACCAAAAAATCGCCTTCGATAAAGAGCTCTTGCAAGTAAAATAGCAGGGAGCACCGAGAAAATTGCAGATAAAAAGGCTTGCCAAAAGGTAAAGCCAATCACATGCCATAAATAGCTGTCATTTATGATCTCATCAATAGCAATTTCGGGTGCAAAGTGCCATAGCGCACCGAAGGCTAGTGATGCAACCGCCACTAATAAACCGGAAGCTAGTACTCCCGGTAACAGTGATGAGTTAATTAACGACTGACGGTGCTTTGCCATAAACGAGTCCATGATTGACGTTCTTTGGCAACTTCTTGCGCACTAAATTGCAGTGATTTTTTGGGTAGTGGTAACCGGTTATAGACATCCGGTAATGGAACATCAGTTACCGGATACATCCAGTTGGTTGTTGGTAAAGTGTTTTGAAATTCAGGTGTTAACATGAATTTTAGGAATTGTTTAGCCAGCTCAGGTTGTGGACTATTTTTAAGTCTAGCCGCAACTTCAATCTGCATATAATGCCCTTCATCAAATAAGGCAGCAGCATAATTATCTTTATTATCATTAAGCATTTGATACCCAGGCGATGCGGTATAGCTTAGTACAAAATCTCCTTCACCCTTTAAGAATAGGCCGTATGCTTCGCTCCAACCTTTAGTCACTGTAAGAGTTTTTTCTGACATATTTTTCCATGCATCAGCAGATTTATCGCCATACAGCTTTTCAATCCATAACATTAAACCTAATCCTGGAGTACTCGTACGGGGGTCCTGATAAATAATTTTCCAATTATTTTTGCTTGTTAATAATTCATTCATGCTTTTTGGCGGTTGTTTGATTTTATTGGTGTCATAAATAAATGCAAAGTAACCATAATCATAGGGAATAAAAATTGGGTTATTCCATTCAATGGGTAGCTTGAGGGCATCGGTACTTATGTCTGCTGGTGCAAATAATCCTGTTTTTTCGGCAGAATCAATTAGGTTGTTATCTAAACCTAAAATGATATCGGCTTTGCTTTTTTTACTTTCCATTCGCAAGCGGTTAAGTAAAGAAACACCATCGCCTAGCGAGACTAATTTTAATTCACAATCACATTGAGCTTCAAAACTCTTTTTGATTTGAGGTCCAGGACCCCATTCAGCTGCAAATGAATCATAGGTGTAAATAGTTAATGTCGGTTTCTCTGCCCATGATAAATGTGCAAAAGTCAGTACATTTAAAGCGATAAGATAGGTAAAAAGCTTATTTTTAAACATTTGTTTTCCTGCGCTAAAAATAAAAATACACAGGATTTGAGGGGGAACCGCGCTGTGTTTACAGGCGGTAGCTCAAATCCCTACGCCGGTATTAGCCGGATCAGGTTCTACGGGTTATTTCTCAGCCAAATATATTTAGGCACCCCGTTGAGACGCTTACTATTGTAGTGACTTCAGACATATCTGCAAACTGTATTGATATAGGTTTACCAGTTAGGGTATGTGTGAAACAATTGGGGTATCTTTCAAATTTGGTTATTGAGGTAGTCTAGTGATCGATGATGATGGCTACCGCCCGAATGTAGGAATTGTAATTTGTAATCGGCAAGGGCAGGTTTTATGGGCTCGCCGCTATGGTCAGCATTCATGGCAATTCCCTCAAGGAGGTATCAATCCTGGGGAGTCTCCTGAACAGGCAATGTATCGTGAATTATACGAAGAAGTCGGGCTACAGCGTAAAGATGTTAGGTTATTAGCATCTACCCGTAACTGGTTACGTTACAAATTACCCAAGCGTTTGGTGCGTTGGGATACAAAACCTGTTTGTATCGGGCAAAAACAGCGTTGGTTTTTACTACAATTACAATGCAATGAAGCTGATATAAACGTGCAGCGCAGTAAATCGCCAGAATTTGATGGCTGGCGATGGGTCAGTTATTGGTATCCTGTTAGGCAGGTAGTTTCTTTTAAACGTGAAGTTTATCGTCGCGTAATGAAAGAATTTGCTCCAATTGTAATGCCTTTACAGGAACAGAAATTACCACAACGACCTGTTTTTAATAACCGTAGGCGTGGAGCTAAGTAAGTCTATGTTGACGCGTTTGCGTGATATTGTTGAAAAAGTCGCTATGGCAACAAGTTTGACCGAAGCACTTGAAATTTTGGTGAATGAAACTTGCAAAGCGATGAGGACCGATGTGTGTTCTATCTACTTAGCAGATCATCCTCGCCAATGTTATTATTTAATGGCAACCCGTGGGTTGAAAAAGCCCCGCGGGATTGCTATTCGTCTTGGATTCGACGAAGGTGTAGTTGGTGCTGTTGGCCGCCAATCTGAAATGCTCAATTTAGCGGATATCCGTGAGCATCCTCAATATAAATATCTCCCCCAATTAAAGGAAGGCCAGCTTAAGGCTTTTCTTGGCGTTCCTGTCGTTTACCGTCGCCAACTTTTAGGTGTATTGGTTGTACAGCAGAAAGAGAAACGTTTATTTAACGAAACCGAAGAGTCTTTTATGGTGACGTTATCTATGCAACTCGCCGTAATTTTATCGCAAGCTCAAGCAAAAGGTGTTTTTGGTCAATACAGGCAAAGTCGAATAAAAGCGATTCCTGTCTCTCAGGGAATTGCAATGGCGTATGGCTGGCAAGATAATTCACAACCATCTTTTGATAGTGTTTGTGAAGCCAGTGCTATCAATAAAGATGATGAAAAACAAAGGCTAATAAGCGCTCTTGAGAGTGCGGCAGCAGAATGTCGTCGTATTAGCAAACGTTTTATGGCGAATTCATCAAAAGAAAGTGCAGCCATTTTTGATTTGTATAATCATTTGCTTAATGATCCTCAACTTAAAAAGAATTTATTCACATCTATTGAGCAAGGCGCGGTAGCCGAATGGGCTGTCAAAACGGTTATTGAGGATTATGTTGAACAATTTTCACGTTTACGTGATCTGTATCTTCGAGAGCGTGGTACTGATCTCAGAGCATTAGGTCAACGCTTACTTTTTCATCTTGATGATTCGTTAACACCAATAAATCAGTGGCCTGAGCGTTTTATATTAGTTGCTGATGAACTTAGTGCCAGTGTGCTTGCCGAATTGCCGTTTGAGCAATTAGCGGGTGTCATTGTGCGCGATGGTGCAACACATTCCCATTCGGCAATTCTTATTCGTGCTATGGGGATCCCAGCCATTATGGGGGCTGATGTTGAACCCTCATTACTGCATAACCGTCTTTTGATTCTAGATGGTTATCGTGGAGAAGTATTTATTGAGCCTGAGAATTTAATTGCTCAGGAATACCAGCAGATTATTGAAGAAGAAAATGTTTTAAGTCGTTTAGCAGAAGGCACTTTAGAGCAAGATGCTATCTTAAAAAATGGCGACCAAATTAAAATTTATCTTAATGCTGGATTGAGTCCTCGTTATGAGCAGCAAATCAATATGGGTGTTGATGGTGTTGGTTTGTATCGAACTGAACTTCCATTCATGCTGCATAATGGTTTTCCATCAGAAGATGAACAAAAGCAAATGTACCAAGAAGTGCTTGAACTCTTTCCAACTAAGCCCGTAGTACTAAGAACGCTGGATATTGGTGCTGATAAACAACTTCCTTATATGCCTATTAGTGAAGAAAATCCGAGCCTAGGTTGGCGTGGTATTCGTATTATGTTAGATCAACCAGAAATATTTCTTATTCAATTAAGAGCGATGTTGCGCGCTGATCATGCTGTGGGTAATTTACGGATTTTATTACCGATGATCACCAGTATTGATGAGGTTGATGAAGCTATTATTTTGATAAATAGGGCTAGAGATGAAGTAAGTAATTTACTTAAACAACCGGTTAAAATGCCACAAATTGGTGTGATGCTCGAAGTTCCATCATTATTGTTTTTATTGCCTGAATTAAAAAAACGAGTTGATTTCATATCGATAGGTACAAATGATTTTACACAATATTTACTTGCTGTTGACCGTAATAATACGCACGTAGCAACGCTATATGATAATCTTCATCCCGCCGTTGTGCGTTTTTTAGCAATGGTTTATGAAGAGTGTCGTCGTCTTAACATGCCAATCAGTGTATGCGGTGAAATGGCCGGTCAGCCACTGAGTGCAATGGTATTGATTGCCTTAGGTTATCGTTCATTAAGTATGAGTGGTAGAAGCGTTCCTCGAATGAAATATTTAATTCGGCAACTTGATCCAGAACTTATGTCTGAATTAGCTTTAGCCCTGCTGAGGGCAGAAACAAGTGACAGCGTTAGACTAAAAACAAGTGAGTTTATGGAGAAAAATGGTCTCGGTGGATTTGTCCGTGGTGGAATTTAATCCGTTTTTCTATGTTATTTATATGTGATAACCCTGTGTTATGATGCGCTATGATTTTAGCTTAACAATTTAAAGTGGGGAACGATGAGCATCAGCTATTTAGCATTACCCGAAATTGATCCCGTGATGTTCTCAATAGGGCCAGTCTCGCTTCATTGGTATGGTTTTATGTACCTCGTAGGTTTTGTTTTTGCCCTATGGCTTGCCGGTCGTCGAGCTAATAAACCTAATAGCGGATGGACAAAAAACGAAGTTGAAAATCTACTTTATATAGGTTTCGTCGGTGTGTTTGTTGGTGGACGTTTAGGTTACGTTTTCTTCTATAATTTACCTGTATTTCTTGATGACCCTCTTTATTTATTTAAAGTTTGGGATGGTGGAATGTCATTCCATGGTGGGCTCATTGGTGTTATCTGCGCCATGATGTGGTTTGCTCATCGTACTCGACGTCGATTTTTACAAGTTGCTGATTTTGTTGCGCCACTAATTCCTTTTGGCCTTGGTATGGGGCGTATCGGAAACTTTATTAATGGGGAATTATGGGGGCGCGTTACTCTTGATACACCTTGGGCATTTCTGTTCCCTCGTTCACGAAGTGAAGATATTCAACTTGCGATACAAGACCCTTCTTTAATGCCTATCTTAGAACAATATGGTGTTCTACCGAGACATCCATCTCAACTTTATGAGATGGCTTTAGAAGGCATAGTGTTGTTCCTTATTCTTAACTTATTTGTGCGTAAACCTCGTCCAATGGGAAGTGTGTCTGGTTTATTCCTCATAGGTTATGGTGCATTTCGTATTATTGTTGAGTTCTTTAGGCAACCCGATGCCCAATTAGGTTTATTTGGTGGCATTAGTATGGGGCAAATACTTTCAGTACCAATGATAATAGCAGGCGTATTGATGATTCTGTGGGCTTATAAATACGGTAAAAATATTCCTGCACATAAACCTGAAAATACGGCTGCGAAAAGTAAGTAAATTAATAAATTAAGGTTGATGCTATTGGCTTAGTATCAACCCGTAAAGCAAGAGAGCGACTATGAAGCCATATCTTGAGTTGTGCCAACGTATTATTGACGAAGGACAGTGGATTGAGAATAAGCGCACCGGAGTGCGTTGTTTAACTGTTATCAATGCAGACCTTGAATATGACGTTGGTAATAATCAATTCCCACTTATTACAACCCGTAAAAGTTTTTATAAGGCGGCTATTGCAGAATTAATCGGTTATTTGCGTGGTTATGATAATGCAGCTCAATTTCGTGAAATCGGTTGTAATACTTGGAATGCAAATGCAAATGAAAACCAAGTATGGTTAAACAATTCTCATCGCAAAGGTGAGGATGATATGGGACGTGTATATGGCGTTCAAGGTCGTTCTTGGCAACGTCCAGATGGTTCATATGTTGATCAGCTGAAAAAAGTAGTCAATAACCTGAAAAATGGCATCGATGATCGTGCGGAAATAATTACATTTTATAATCCTGGTGAATTTGAAATGGGCTGCTTACGTCCATGTATGCACACCCATACATTTTCACTATTGGGTGACACTTTACATTTAACGTCATATCAACGTAGTTGTGATGTGCCACTTGGATTGAATTTTAATCAAGTTCAATGTTTCGTTTTGTTGGCATTAATGGCTCGAATTACTGGACATAAAGCAGGCAAGGCATATCATAAAATTGTAAATGCACATATTTATGAAAATCAATTACCTTTGATGCGAGATGTTCAACTAAAACGTGAGCCTTTTGCATTACCGTCATTAACGATTAATCCTCAAATTAAAACGTTAGAGGATCTTGAAACATGGGTGAGTACCGATGATTTCATTTTAGACGGATATCAATGCCACGAAGCAATTAAATATCCATTTACAGTCTAAGTTACCTAATTTTTAAAGAACTTGGGTGTTGTTATTTGTTACAGCACCCCCCAGCTTCACTTCTTTGTAATACCCTCATCATCCTGCAATATTTATATAGTTCTCCTTTTATTTCATGATGTTATCAGTGAGAAATACGAATAAGTAAACTTTTAATTTGCTTAAATTTAAACTCTGCTTATTACTCAATTCATATTTTCATTTCTTCTAGAAAAAATTAATAAATTTATTTTCCTTAACTTATTTTTTGCGAAGCGCTTCCCAAACATGCACCTGCTGGTTGCAAGATTTTTATTTTGTTGGGAAGCGCTTCGTAAATTTGAATGTGATTGCTAGTGGCATGATATTTTTTTGTCAATATCAAGGCGTCATTACGCTGATTATTCATAAATATGGGAGTAAAGGAATCAATGAGAGTTGAAGTTAATAGCCGGCAAAATGGTTTTACTTTGATTGAAATTTTAGTAGTTTTATTTATTTGTTCTTTAGTCGTACTTCCTGCGTTATATAACTGGCAACAACAATTACAGCGACTTCGCTTAATTGATGCCGCAAGACAAGTAGCAGGGTTTATTTATAGTAATTTGATGGAAGGAATATACCTTAATCAACATCGAGTTTTGCAGGTTAATAATGATCAAGGAAGTTGGAATTTGGTTGTTAATAATGTAGCTACAGGAAAAGAAATTAGCAGACTAAACGATTCAAAACTTGAAGGGATTGGTATAAAAAAAACAACTCGTACTTCAATTGACCTTTATGGTAAGCAAGGAACAAGTCATGCTTTTAGCATCGAATTACAAAATGAAAATGAAGCTATTACTATTTACCTGTCAGCAATTGGGCGATTGAGAGGGTGTAGTAAACAGAAAATGGTGGGAATTCCACGATGCTAAGCTTTTCATCTGTGAAAAGATCAAATTTAGAGTTGGGCTTTTCTTTGATTGAAATGCTTGTAGCAATGGCTATTAGCAGTGTTATTTGTATTGCGGTTATGAGTACTATTCCAACATTGTTCAAACAAATTTATCAGTCATATTTTCAATATCAGATTGATAAAGATGTAAAACAAGTGCTTATCAATATGGAGAAAGACTTTAGGCGAATTGGATATTGCAGTGGCCTATCTTGCCAAGGAAAAGCAATTAAAATTGAGTCTAAACTTTTAAGTCGATACCCTAATTCATGTATTATTTTTGCCTATGACCAAGATTTATCTGGTAAATGGATTAATCGTAAATCGAAAAAAATTGATTCAGATTTTTTTGGGTACAGGTTAAATGGAAATAAATTAGAGTCTAACCGTAATGTGAATGATTGTAATGGAACTCGCTGGCAATCATTATTTGATGCAAAATTAATAACAGTTAATCAATTACAGTTTTATTGGAATGAAGCAAATGCATTACTTGAGATGATTATTAGCGTGGAAACCAAGTTGTTGCCTAAGAAAATATTTACTTATCGAACAGCTGTTATGATTAGGAATTTGCAATGACAAAGAAAAATGCACAAAAAGGGAATGTTGCGTTAATCATGGTTGTTGTATTAATGACAATGGGTTTATTACTACTCAAAGCATTACATTACTATCAAGAGCGGGCACGGGATGAACTCTATAATGAAACTAAATACCTTGAAGCTTTTAATCATGCAGAATCCGCACTTTCGTGGGGGTTGCTACAATCATGGAAGCTAAGTACGTCTAGAAAAACATATTGGGAGTGCCAAAAAGAAACAACGCAGGGTTGGAGCAGTTGTTTAAGGCATGTGAAAGGTAACAATTTTGTTTTATTAGGTAAAAGTGATTTCAAGCAAGGGGAGCAAATCAAAGTTTATAGATGGGTAACTTCGATTTCAGGTTCACAGAAAATTAAAATACGTGAAAAAGGTTGGCTTGATTACTGTATCGTTGAGAAAAAAGGATTTTGTCTGTGAAAATAAAGCAACAGGGTTTTGCTTTAATTGAGTCAATGATTGCCGTGGTTGTTTTTGCTATCCTACTGATAGCTCTGCTAAACTATACTCAATATATCACATTGAATTTTAATCAGATATATCAAAGTTCAACGGCAATAAGGATGTTACAAAGTGCATTGGAGCGAAAAGCTTCTTTTATAGAAATTACATCTGTAAATACAGAACAACTTTATCCTAATTGGCAGGTAGCAGAAACGTTATCATCAAAAGGGGATAAATGCACTGAATCTATTATGGCCTTAATAATTGATACACAACAGTTTTCTTTAAATCGTTGGTTTTGTATAGTCGCTGATTGAATACAATAGGAGAGGGATATGTTTCAGGTTTATCATTCTAATCAATTAGATCTATTAAAAGAGTTGATTGCTCATTTAATGGAGAATGAACCACTTTCTCATCCTTTTGAACAAGAAATTGTTTTAGTACAAAGTCCTGGTATGTCTCAGTGGCTGCAAATTGAATTAGCTAAACGCTTTGGAATAGCTGCAAATATCAATTACCCTTTACCTGCAACTTTTATCTGGGATATGTTTCGTCGTGTATTACCTGATATTCCTAAAGAAAGTGCTTATACCAAACAAGCGATGACTTGGAAGCTAATGACTATTTTACCTGAAGTCATTGGTGAAGATGAGTTTGAACCTTTAAGACATTATCTTCAACAAGATACAGATAAACGAAAGTTACATCAATTGGCGGGGAGAGTCGCCGATTTATTTGACCAATATTTAGTTTATCGGCCGGAATGGGTGGAGAAATGGCGAAAAAATGAATTAATTGAAGGGTTAAGCCAGAATCAGTTATGGCAGAAAAGATTATGGCAGTGCCTTGTTGATTATACAAATAAGTTAGAACAGTCACCTTGGCATCGTGCAAATCTTTACCTAAGTTTTATTGAAACACTATCAGCGAACCCTTCGTTAGGTCATGCTCTTCCTAAACGTATTTTTATTTGTGGTATTGCCTCATTACCTCCTGTTTATTTACAAGCTTTAAATGCGATTGCAGAACATACAGATATACACCTCATGTTTACGAATCCCTGTCGCTATTATTGGGGCGATATTCAAAGTCATTCATTTTTGTCGAAGTTAAAACAGCGAAAATTACGCCATTATCTTGATAAAAATGAAGTCTCTCGTTTTAAAATCGAGGAACATGCGCAAAATTTATTTAATGAAGATGGAGAGCAGGATGTTATTAATCCTCTGCTCGCATCATGGGGAAAGTTAGGGCGAGATAACCTTTACTTTATTTCTCAAGTAGAAGGTACAAATGAAATTTCAGCTTTTGTCGACATAACTCGGGATAGCATTTTAGCAAATTTACAGCAGGATATTTTAGATCTAGAAGATCACTCTCAGCTAGGTAAAACGATAGAAAGTTTTGAAAGCAGTAAAGACAAACGACCTATAAGCGACTTGGATGAGTCTGTGACGTTTCACTCATGTCATAGCGCTCAACGGGAAGTTGAAGTGTTACAAGATAGATTGCTAGCGCTATTTGAGCAAGATGCTGATTTAACACCAAGAGATATCATTGTGATGGTCGCTGACATTGATAGCTATGCTCCTTATATTCAAGCGGTTTTTGGTAATACTGCTTCTGCCCGTTATATTCCATTTTCTATTTCAGATAGAAAAGCGTTGCAAGCGCATCCCATCTTGCAGGCATTTATCATGTTACTTGATTTACCACAAAGCCGATTCTCAACGGAGCAAGTACTCACATTACTTGAAGTATCTGCTTTTTCTGCACGCTTTGGTATTGATGAAAGTGAATTAAGCTTATTACGCCGTTGGGTCAATGAATCAGGTATCCGCTGGGGGCTTGATGACGATAATGTTCGATCTTTAGCCTTGCCAGTGATTGGACAGAACACTTGGGAGTTTGGCTTAAGTCGAATGCTCTTGGGTTATGCTATGGATAGCCGAAATGGGCCTTGGAATGGCATTTTACCTTATGATGAATGTAGCGGATTAGCCGCACAATTAGCAGGAAAGCTAGCATTATTAGTCGATACATTAAAAGGTTGGCGTACCTTACTGGAGCAAGAGCGTACTCTTGAACAATGGAAAGATGTTTGCCGACAACTTATTGACAGTTGCTTTATGGTTGATGGCGATACTGAACTTGTATTGGCACTAGTGACTGAGCAGTGGCATAAAATTATCGACAATGCTTTAATTTCTGGTTATCAAGAAACCGTACCTTTAGGCTTAATTCGTGATGAACTTTCAATTTGTTTTGATGATGAAAAAATCAGTCAGCGATTTCTTGCGGGAGCTGTAAATTTTTGTACATTAATGCCAATGCGCTCAGTTCCATTTAAAGTTGTTTGTCTGCTAGGTATGAACGATGGCGCTTATCCTCGCAGTATTCCACCTTTAGGCTTTGATTTAATGTCGGAGAAGCCTGCGAGAGGTGATAGAAAACGCCGAGATGATGACCGCTATTTGTTTTTAGAGGCATTAAACTCTGCCGCTAGACAGCTATATATTAGCTATATCGGCTTGTCTATTCGTGATAATCAACCTTGCAATCCATCAGTTCTTGTTACTGAACTACTTGATTACATTAGTCAGAGTTTTTGCTTAGTAGGTGATAATCATCTCAATATTGATGAAAGTGCTAAGCGATTAAAACAACATTTGGTTATTCAACATAATAGAGTTCCTTTTGCTAAAGAAAATTTTATTCCTGAAACTTCTTATCAAAGTTTTGCGAACGAATGGTTACCGGCAGCAAATACAACAAGTAAAGAAGAAAAACTATTTTGTATCCCGCTTGATGAACGAGAGCCAATAACAGAAATATCTCTTGAACAATTATTGCGTTTTTATCGGCATCCAATCAGAGCATTTTTTCAGCAACGTCTTAAAGTGCATTTTTCGATTGAAGAAACTGAATTACCTGAAGATGAACCATTTATATTGGGAAGATTACAACGTTATAAAATCAATGATCGTATTTTAGATTTATTGGTTAAAGACGAAAATCCGACCCCTTTTTATCAAGCGCTTAAAGCTTCTGGTCAATTACCTGCTAAGCAGTTTGGCCAATTATTCTGGGAACAACAATTAGACGAAGTTATTCCTTTAGCTGAAAAAGTAAAAGAACATGAAGCTCAACAGTTTGATTATCAAATTGATATTGAAATTAATGGAATTAAAATAAGTGGACTTCTGAAGGATGTACAAGAAAATGGTTTACTGCGTTATCGTCCTGCCTATTTAACCGCGAATGATGGTGTACAGTTATGGATAGAGCATCTTTTATTTAACTTACGTGTTGGTAAAGGGAATAGTGTCGCTCTCGGTCGTGATAATAGTATCTGGCAATTTTCTGAAATCGAACAAAATGAAGCATTACATTACTTAGAAGATTTAGTTTTGGGGTACTGTGAAGGTCAAAACTCTCCATTAATACTATTAAACCAAAGTGGCTGGAACTGGATATCGGCTTGCTTTGATAAAAAAACAAAACAGTACGATTTTTCTTCAGAGGAAATGCAACAAAAAGCATTATCAACATTATTACAAAGTCTTCAAGGGAGCTCAATGAAGCGAGGCGAAATGGAAGATGATTATGTGTTGAGGGCTTGTAGAAGTATTGATAGTACAATGATTCAAACACTGCTGAGAAATTCTCAGCGCTTCCTACTGCCAATGGCAGAATACTTGAAATAAAGGGAGAGCATTAAAGGATGCTACGTCTATCCAAAAATATCGCTCACTTATTCTTCTTATTTACCCTGCTTTTTTGGGGAAATGCACTTGCAGCTGAACCACTTTGGCAAGTTCTTCCTGAAACGATAAATAAAAGTGAAAGTGACTCAAGAGAGTACAAGGCAATAAAACTGAATAATGATATGACAGTTTTATTGGTATCGGATCCTAAAGCCACAAAATCGCTAGCTGCGGTTTCGTTACCTGTCGGTAGTATCGATAATCCAGATAACCAATTAGGTCTTGCTCATTATTTAGAGCATATGGTCTTAATGGGCTCTAAAAAGTACCCAGAGCCAAGTAGTTTCTCCGAATTTTTACAAAAACATGGTGGTAGCCACAATGCTAGCACTGCATCACATCGTACTGCATATTATTTTGAAGTTGAAAACAGTGCATTGCAGCAAGCTACAGATAGGCTAGCGGATGCATTAGCAGAACCTTTACTTGACCCTGTAAATGCAGATAGAGAACGTAATGCGGTAAATGCAGAGCTGACAATGGCACGCTCTCGCGATGGAATGCGCCTATGGCAAGTGCGTTCTGAAACGTTGAATCCCTTACATCCTAACTCACGTTTTGCAGGCGGAAATTTAGAAACATTAAAAGATAAGCCTAATAGCAAGTTGCAAGATGAATTGGTCAGCTTTTATAAACGCTATTATTCTGCGAATTTAATGAATGGAGTGCTCTATGGCGATCAACCTATTGATTCATTAGCTAAAATTGCACAAGATACTTTTGGGCGTATTCCTAATTTTAATGCGAGTGTTCCCTCTATAGATATTCCTGCGGTAACTGAGAAAGAAAAAGGTATTTTCATTCATTATGTTCCTGCTCAGCCACAAAAAGCGATTCAAATAGAGTTCAGCATCAAAAATAATATGGCTGATTTTCGTAGTAAAAGTGATGAATATATCGGTTATTTAATTGGTAATCGTAGTCCTGGGACACTAGCCGATTGGCTTATTTCGCAAGGACTAGCTGAGGGTATTAGTGCATCTGCATCACCAAACGCTGACCGTAACTACGGCTCATTCTCCATTTATGTCACTTTAACGGATAAAGGACTAGAAGAGCGAGATCAAATCATAGCTGCAATTTTTGCTTATATTGATTTGTTGAAAAAAGATGGCGTAAACAAAAGTTATTTTGATGAAATTGCTAATGTCCTTAATTTATCCTTTCGTTATGGCTCCATCGTTAGAGATATGAATTATATCGAATGGCTATCTGATCAAATGATTGATATGCCAGTTAATCATGTACTTGATTCTGATTATATTGCTGATAAATATGATCCTGCTGCGATTGAACAACGATTAGCCGAGCTAACAGCAAAAGAAGCAAGAATTTGGTTTATTAGCCCACAAGAGCCGAGCAATAAGAAAGCATACTTTGTTGATGCTCCTTACCAGGTAGATAAAATTTCAGCTAAACAATTTACGCAGTGGACTCAATTAGAATCGAAAATGGATTTTAGATTGCCTACATTGAACCCGTATATTGCTGATAATTTGTCATTAATTAAAACAGATAAAGCCTATAAGCATCCCGAATTTATCTATCAAGATGGCAACACTCGCGTACTGTATATGCCAAGCCAATATTTTGCTGATGAACCAAAAGCAAATATTACATTAGCACTGCGGACTAAAGAGGGTGATAAAGACGCTAAATCTCAAGTTAGTAGTGCATTACTGCAATATATATCTTCATTGAAAATGGATGAGTTGCAATATCAGGCATCTGTTGCTGGCATGTCTGTATCCGTTTCTCAAGGTGGTGGTTTGCAGCTTAATGCTAGCGGTTATACGCAGCATCTACCTGAGTTATTTTTATCCATGACGAAGCTCTATTTAACTTTTGAACCAACGCAAAGAGAACTGGTTCAAGCGAAGTCTTGGTATAAAGAACAAATAGAAGTATCAAATAACGCGAAAGCTTATGAACTGGCAATGCAACCGCTCCAACGTATTAATAGCGTACCTTATTTTGAGCAAGAACAAAGGTTAGCAGTACTTGATACTATCTCGTTGAAAGATATTACTGATTATCGTTCTTTAGTTGTAGAAAGTGCGGCCTTGCAAGCTATCGTAGTGGGTAATTTAACCGAGCAGCAAAGTATTGAGACGATAAAAAAGGCGAAAGATTTACTCAATAGTAAGGGTAAAAATTGGTGGCGCGGAGATATTGTTGTCATTGATAAAAACTATTTAGCCGATTTTCATAAACAAGGGAATAGTTCAGATAATGCGTTAGCAGAGATCTTTATTCCTGATGGTTATAACCGTATTGAAGGTGCGGTATTGTCCGGTATTTTATCTAAAATTATTCAACCATGGTTTTATGATCAACTCCGAACCAACGAGCAGCTCGGTTATGCTGTATTTACCTTTAAAGCTGGATTAGGTGATCAATGGGGAATCGGTTTCTTATTACAAAGTAATGTGAAATCGCCAGATTATCTTAATACTCGTTACCAAGAGTTTTATGCTTTAGCATTAGATAAATTAAAGAAACTACCTGCTGATGAATTTGAGCAGTATAAACAATCGATGATTACAGAAATGAATCAGCCTCCACAAACTTTCTATGAAGAAGTTGGGCGTTATTCTTCTGATTTTTCGCGTAATATTTTTAGTTTCGATACCCGTGAAAAAGTTTTAGCTGCCCTAAGTAGTGTTACACAAGCTCAAGTTATTGCTTATTACGACAAAGCGGTGATGAAACACCAAGGCTTAGCATTAACCTCTCAGGTTATTGGTCAAGGCGTAAATGCAAAAACAGGGTATGCGCAGTTAAAAGACTGGGTGCTTTATCCTAATGCTACAGAATTACAAAAGATTTTGCCTATAAAGGAAGATGCTGAGTGAGTAAAACGCAGATGAGTTCCCAATTGCTAGATGCTTTTTCATTGCCTTTGCAAGGCCAAAGATTAATAGAAGCATCAGCTGGTACAGGCAAAACCTATACAATAGGGATACTTTATCTGCGTCTTTTGTTAGGCCTTGGAGGCGATAACTCTTTTCCAAGGCCACTTAGTGTCGAAGAAATCTTAGTTGTTACCTTTACAGAGGCTGCAACTAATGAATTACGAGGGCGTATTCGTGAACGAATTCATGAAATGCGTTTGGCTTGTTTAAGAAACGGTGTTGGTTTTGAATCTAAACCTGAATATATCGAGCTGTTAAATCAATTACCCGAACAAGAACAAAGAGAGTTTGCAGCAAACTGGTTACTAGCCGCTGAACGTCAGATGGATGAAGCGGCTATTTATACTATTCATGGTTTTTGTCAGAGAATGCTTGTTAATAATGCCTTTGAATCAGGGGTGTTATTTGAACAAACTATGATTAAGGATGAATTTCCTATTCAAAAACAAGCTTGTGCTGATTTTTGGCGTCGCCATTTTTATCCTCTCGATTATTCATTAACTAAGGTCGTGCAGTCACAATGGAATGGTCCTGAAGCTCTTTTAGCGGAGATCCGTACCTTTTTACAAGGTGATATCCCATTAATTATAAATCAACCAAAACAGTCAGAAACGCTGGAAGAACGTCATTCTCGACTTATTTCATTAATTGAGTCCGTTAAATCATCATGGATATCAAATGTTGCTGATTTTGAAAAATTAATAACTGATTCTGATGTTGATAAACGCAGCTATAGCTCTCGTTTTCTACCAAGTTGGTTGGTGAAAATAAGCCAATGGGCTGGGGAAGCCACTGAGGACTATCAGCTGCCTAAAGATTTAATTCGTTTTTCTCAATCTGTTTTACATGAAAAATCAAAAAGTGGTTCAGGTCCTGAACATATTGTTTTTGAGCAAATAGAAGGGCTGCTTGGGCAATCCCTTACAATAAAAGATCTGGTTATTCCCTTAGCTATTACACAAGTAAGACAAACTATTGCTCATGAAAAGCATCGTCGGGGAGAAATGGGATTTGATGATTTACTCACTCGGTTAGATAATGCATTAAAACAAGATAGTGGAAAATTTCTTGCCGATGCAATTAGCCGACGTTTTCCTGTTGCTATGATTGATGAATTTCAGGATACAGATCCTCAGCAATATCGTATTTTTCAGCGAATATACCAAGACGTTGATAACAGTGCATTGCTATTTATTGGCGATCCAAAACAGGCTATCTATGCTTTTCGTGGCGCAGATATTTTTACCTACATTGAAGCTAAAAAACAAGTTAGTGCTCACTATACGTTAGAAACAAACTATCGCTCATCTCAGAATATGGTTGAGGCAGTTAATTTTCTTTTTAGCCATTGTGATTCTCCCTTTATCTTTGAACAAATTCCTTTTCAGCCTGTTAATTTCGCACCAAACAATCTAGGTAAGAAGTTTGTCCATGATGGTAACAATGTTAAAGCATTAACTTTTTGGCAATTAGATGCCGAAGCTGTTTCCGTTGCTGAATATGAGCAAGCAATTGCTCAGCAATGCGCCGTACAAATTGCTCAATATTTGCAGGGGGGATTGCAAGGTAATACTTATTTTTTGAATAAAGAAAATCACAGAACCCCTGTGGCCGCCTCAGATATTACAGTACTCGTTCGTAGCCGTAGAGAGGCCGTATTGATTCGTGATGCCTTGAATCGATTAAATATACCTTCCGTGTTTCAGTCTAATAGAGAAAGCGTTTTTTCTACTCAGGAAGCTAGAGATCTGCTTTGGTTACTGCAAGCAGTTATGACTCCTGAAAAGGAGCGAGTGCTGCGTAGTGCATTAGCAACAGGTATGTTTGGGTTGAATGCGAGAGAAATCGATGAACTGAATAATAACGAAAAAGCATGGGAAAAATTAGTAGATGAATTTACTCGTTATGCAACGATTTGGCATAAACGAGGGATACTTCCAATGCTACGAGTGGTTATGGCGGAGCGCCATATTGCTGAAACTTTACTATCAGGGCTTGAAGGCGAACGCCGTTTGATGGACATCATGCATATGGGAGAATTATTGCAGGAGATGTCTCTTCAACTTGAAGGTGAGCACACACTTACGCGTTGGTTAGCACAACAAATTGCACATCCTGACCATCAATCTGATGTACAACAAATGCGTCTTGAAAGTGATAAACATCTTGTACAAATTAGTACAATTCATAAATCGAAAGGGTTGGAATATAAAATTGTTTGGTTACCTTTTGCTAGTAATTTTTTACCACAGTCAAAAGGGCTTTATCACGACAGGAATGATTACGGTACAAGATTAGATTTAGATGATACTAATGAAAATGTCGCTTTAGCAGATGAAGAGCGTTTGGCAGAAGATTTACGATTACTTTATGTCGCTCTGACTCGAGCAATTTACCATTGTAGTGTGGGTATTGCTCCACTGATTAAAGGTAATCGTAAGAAAAGTGGTGAGACTGATTTACATCTATCTGCTCTTGGTTTTTTATTGCAAAAAGGGCAAGCAGGAGATAGTTCACTCTTAAAAAGTATGTTGAACGAAATAAGTAATGAAACTATTGATGTCACTATTATTAATTCGCCTGAGTTTAAGCGCTTATCACTAAATAAAAATGAAAATGAAAAATTAGCGGCAAGACAAGTCTCTCGCTATTTTGATGATCATTGGCGAGTTACGAGTTATTCAGGCTTAAGTTATAACGCAGGTCATACAGAAGCGGAACAAACTATTTCAGCGATACAATTTGCAAGCTCACTTGCTCCAAAAATGGATATTGAAGCCAGTATTGACGTAGAGCAACAAGAAACTAATGAAATAGCGTTAACGGCACATCAATTTCCAAAGGGGGCATCACCGGGTACATTTTTACATAGCTTAATGGAAGAAATTAATTTCTCTCAAGAAGTGCCTTTAGAATGGTTAACTGAACAGCTCGAAGCTTCTGGTTTTGATTGCCAATGGGCTCCTATGCTGCAAACTTGGTTGGATGCAATCGTCAACGCACCACTGGCAAATGATGGATTATGTTTATCTGCTTTACAGCCTCAAGACCAGCTTGACGAAATGCAATTTTATTTACCAATTGAAACCTTGTTAGATGCTAGAGATATTGACCAAATAGCGCATAAATACGATCTGTTATCAGCGAATTGTCCACCTTTGAGTTTTGACAAGGTTCAGGGGATCTTAAAGGGATTTATTGATTTAACATTTTTTTGGAATGGTAAGTTTTATCTACTTGATTATAAATCAAATTACCTTGGTGAGGACGCATCTTGCTATACGCCAGAGGCAATGTCTGAAGCCATGATTGATCATCGATATGACCTCCAATATCAGTTGTATTCATTAGCGTTGCATCGTTATCTCAAGCAGAGGCTCCCTGACTATGATTATGAACAGCATTTTGGTGGTGTTTATTATTTATTCTTGAGAGGAATTGATAGTGCCAAGTCTAAGAATGGCATTTTTTTCCATCGCCCGTTATTAGATTTTATCAATGAGTTTGACCAACTGTTTCGCGATGCACAAGATAGGGGGCAGTGATGATGAAAGAACTCTTTAATAAGGGTATTGAAGGGCACTTATTTACCCCACTTGATGTTCAATTTGCTTATAGTATTGCTGATGATAAAAGCCCTATTCTATTAATGCTAGCCGCCTTGTTAAGTGCTGAAACGATGGCGGGTAACGTTTGTTTAGCCCTATCTGATGTGTCCGCTAATTCATTATTCGCAGGGCGTCATCCTGAAATTGCAGCTGAATTTTGGCATGCTATGGGAAATCCTGATGAAGATTCTATTTATCAATCAGTTAAAGATGCAAAACCTATCTCTTTAGCGGCAGATAATAAAATAACACCGTTAGTTTTGTCTGGAGATTATTTATATTTTCAACGTATGTGGCAGCATGAGCAATGCGTTGCTGAATATTTTTCACAAACTTCTATGACTCATAGTGATAGCGATAAAGTTAAGGCTATTTTAAATGATTTATTCCCTGAAATTGATTCAGGTAATGAAATTGATTGGCAGAAAGTTGCTGCGGCTGTTGCGGTAACAAGTAAAGTTTCTGTTATTTCTGGTGGGCCAGGAACGGGTAAAACAACAACGGTTGCTCGTATTTTAGCAGCACTAATCAAGTTAGAAAATAAACATGAAGGGCATATTAGGATTGAACTTGCCGCTCCAACAGGTAAAGCAGCAGCAAGATTAACTCAGTCCTTGGGCGAGGCGATGAAATTTATGCCGCTAACTGACGATGAACGTAAGATTTTACCAAATCAAGCCAAAACACTACATCGCTTATTAGGTGCACAACCTGAAAGTCAGCAATTTCGCTATCATCGAGATAATCATTTAGTGCTGGATATTCTGATTATAGATGAGGCCTCAATGGTTGATTTACCGATGATGGGCAAACTAATTGAAGCACTACCTCCTGAAGCGAGGTTGATCTTTTTAGGTGATAAAGATCAGTTAGCCTCCGTTGAGGCGGGTGCTGTACTGGGAGATATCTGTCGCTTTTCTAATGTTGGATATAGCTCTGAACGCGCATCACAACTGACGTATCTTACTGGATATTCTTTGACTGATTTTAGTGCAAATGAAGGGCCTATTATTCGAGATAGCCTGTGCTTATTAAGGAAAAGTTATCGCTTTTCAGCGCAATCAGGAATTGGGCAGCTATCTTTTGCTGTTAATGAAGGGAATGCTAAACATGCGCTAAAGCTTCTCAATGAACAATTACCTGATGTACATAATTATGTGCAAGATACTCAAGAAGATTATGTTCAAATATTGCTCGATGCATCTCAGTTTTATCAAGAGTATTTATTATCTGTGAAAGCAGGTAATACAGCTGAAGAAATTTTGAATAAATTTAGTGAGTATCGTTTACTCACAGCGCTAAGAGAAGGACCTTATGGCGTTGTCGGACTTAATGATAAACTCGAAAAACTATTGCATAGACAAGGACTTATTACTCGACCGTTTAACAAGTTTAATAAACACTATGCAGGTCGGCCAATTATGATCAACCGAAATGATAGTCCGCTTGGATTATTTAATGGTGATATAGGTATTATTTTACCTGATGAAGAAGGTGCTCTTAGAGCCTATTTCCAATTTCCGGATGGCATTATAAGAGGTATTCAACCGAATCGCTTACCATCACATGAAACGGCTTATGTGATGACAGTACATAAATCGCAAGGCTCGGAGTTTGCTCATACTGCATTAGTTTTACCTAAGATATATTCTCCGGTGATCACTCGAGAGTTGGTATACACGGCAATGACTCGCGCCAAAAAAGAATTATCTCTTTATTGCTGCCCTAAAATATTACGAAGAGCGATTGAGACACCGACAAAACGGCGTAGTGGTCTTGCTTTACAATTATATACGTCATATTCAACGTCACAGGATTATTGATAAAGTAGCGTTAGTTAGCCTCTATTCTCCTTGGATTAGCTTTGTTTTTTCTTACATGGATTTTGGATCATATAGAGTAAGATAATCGATTCTTTTAATTTGCTTATTCATGACATTGAGCGGATTTTTAAAATTTAATAATAATGAGTTGAAGGTAATTATATGGATAACCCACAAGAAATGACCGCAGTGACGGTAACGCTTAATGCTAGGCTTGACCCAGAGCGTCGTGCTGACTTAGAAGATGCAATTGATGAAGTCATGAAAGGTATGGAAAAGAATATTCATGTTACCGGTGGTGGAACCTTATTATCAGATAATGGTGAAGCGCAAGAATGTGATATTGAGTTGGCTTTAGCTGATGCTAATGATGAAAACATTAGTTTAATTATTCAGCTTTTTACTTCAATGTTAGCGCCAAAAGGTTCCCGCTTATTTATTCATGGTGAAGATACTAAAATTGATTTTGGTACTGACGAAGGTTTAGCGCTTTATTTTAACGGCACTGAATTATCGGATGAAGTTTATGAGAATGGTGATATCAATGAAGTGTTTGATACACTTGATGAAGCAGTTGAAGATATAGGTAGCATTCATAGTGTATGGGATGGTCCAACAGAAACCGCATTCTATTTTTATGGTACATCATTTGCGGAGATGGAAGCGGTACTTAAACCACATTTAGATACTATTGCACTTTGTCAAAAAGCGAGAATTGTACAAATCGCTTAGTAGGAATCGCTTAAAAGTGCTATGGAATACTGGGCAAATTGAATAACGTAGTGTAATTCAAGCTGCAGTAAATTAAGTAAAACTGCAGCTTGAAGAATGGTGAGTCTAATTATTTATCAGCTTGATTTTTTAAGTCTAACATTAAGATTTTAGAGCGGCGTTGATAGTTGTATAAAGCCTGCTTTTTCAATGGTAGCATCTCAATTTCTGCGGGAACAAAACCTCTTTCTTGAAACCAATGAATGCTGCGGGTCGTTAGTACAAATAATCTCTCTAGTCCAAATTGTTTAGCTTGGACGGCAACTCGATGTAATAGTTCTTCGCCACGAGCAGAACTACGATAATCAGGATGAACAGCAACACATGCCATTTCACCGAGTTTTTCTTCTGGGTATGGATAGAGTGCTGCGCATGCAATCACTAAATTATCACGTTCAATAATCGTAAATTTATCAATTTCCATTTCGAGTTGTTCTCGTGAACGCCTCACGAGGATACCCTGCTGCTCTAATGGTCTGATTAATTCTAAAATCCCACCGATATCATTGATATTGGCTCTACGGATTTGTTCTGCACTTTCCATAACTATTTGAGTGCCGATACCGTCACGAGAGAATAATTCTTGAATCAATGAACCATTTTCTTGATAGCTTAGTAAGTGGCTACGACGGACTCCTCGACGGCAGGCTTTAGCTGCTCCGCGTAAGAAACGAACTGTACCTGAGTAATAATCACCATCAGATTCAAGCTCTTGAATACGATTTTCAGCTTCATTAGGAAATAATTCAGACAGTATATTACCGTCTTTATCTGCTACACCTTGTGAGGAACAAAAACCGATTAATTTCTCTGCTTTAATTTTTACAGCCAGTTGAGTGGCAACCTCTTCTGAGGTTAAATTAAAACTTTCCCCAGTTACTGATACAGCAACTGGGCCGATTAAAACGATTGAACCATTGTTAAGCTGATTATTAATAGCATCTTCATCAATGCGGCGAATTCTACCACTGTGGTAATAGTCAACACCGTCATCGATACCAAGAGGTTGTGCGATAACAAAGTTACCACTTACCACGTTAATATGAGCGCCTTGTAAGGGGGTGTTACTTAAGCTCATTGATAAACGTGCAGTAATATCTAATTGTAATGCACCAGATGCTTGCTTAACATATTCAAGAGTACTCGCATCGGTTACGCGAGTATGCTTATGATAAATAGCATCATAGTTGTGTTCTGATAAAATTTGTTCAATTTGTGGGCGAGCACCATAAACAACGACAATACGAATGCCAAGGCTATGCAATAGTCCTATATCATTAACAATGCTTGGAAAATTTTCATGCGCAATCGCTTCACCACCAAGCATTATAATAAATGTTTTGCCGCGGTGGGCGTTTATATAAGGAACCGAATGGCGAAATTCATCAACCAATTCGGTGCTGCGCTCTTTCATAATTACCCTCTTAAATGAATTTTTATTCGTAATTACTGTATTTTTATTCTTTTTGGCAGTAAATATCAAGTAAAAGATGGCATAAAAATAATAACAATTATATTTTTGAGGTTTACATATCTCTAAATTTAAATGTGTATTCTTAATGACAGAGTGCTAATGATTAGTTAGAGTGCTTGCATCTAGCCAATATATTGGCATTTATTCTAAAATCGTCTTATTTATCAGCTCTAGGTTCGGAATTATTGATGAGTCATCAAGATCACAGTCCATCAAAGCGCCGCCTTATACAAGGTGCGGCAGCCGTTATGTTGCTTAGTGTCAGCCCATTTGGTTTTGCTGCGAATAGCAGCATCATTGCCGTGCGTATCTGGCCGGCATCGAGTTATACCCGAGTGACACTCGAATCGAATATTCCTCTGAAATATCGTCAGTTTGTGTTGAATAATCCTGAGCGTATTGTTGTTGATTTAGAAGGTGTTCAGCTAAATAACGTACTAAAGCAGATGGGCAGCCAAATTCAGTCAAGAGATCCTTACCTTAAATTGGTAAGGGCGGGGCAATTTGATCCAAAAACAGTTCGTCTTGTTTTTGAAGTCAAAAATAAAGTTAGCCCTCAGTTTTTTACTATGGCACCTGTTTCTGAATTTAAGCACCGACTGGTGATGGATTTTTATCCAGGAAAGGGAGTTGATACTAGTGATGATCCTTTATTAGCACTTCTTGAAGATTATAATAAAGGCGATCTTGAAGAGAATATGCCTGCGCAGGCGAAAAAACCAGGTACAGCAGGTAAAGACAGGCCTATTATTATCATGATAGACCCAGGTCATGGTGGTGAAGATCCGGGCGCTATTGGAAAATATAAAACTCGTGAAAAAGATGTGGTATTACAAATCGCCCGACGTCTTAAGGCCTTGATCGATAAAGATCCAAAAATGCGTGCTTATATGACACGTAATGAAGATGTATTTATTCCGCTTAAAGTTAGAGTTGCGAAAGCGAGAAAAATGCAGGCAGATTTGTTTATTTCTGTTCATGCGGATGCTTTTACTAACCGCTCAGCTCATGGTTCTTCGGTATTTGCACTATCGACTAAAGGTGCGACAAGTAATACTGCGCGCTACCTTGCTCAAACACAAAATGAAGCTGACTTAATTGGTGGTGTGAGCAAAAGTGGAGATGTTTATCTCGACCATACTATGCTTGATTTAGTACAAACGGCGACAATTAATGATAGTTTGAAGTTTGGTGATGAAGTGATTAAGCGTATGGGTAAAGTGAATAAATTGCATAAAAACAAAGTTGACCAAGCAGGATTTGCGGTACTAAAAGCCCCTGAAATTCCATCAATTTTGGTAGAAACTGCATTTATTAGCAATTTAGAGGAAGAACGAAAGTTAAAAACAGCTAAGTTCCAACAGCAAATGGCTGAATCAATTTTCCAAGGTATAAAAGCATATTTTCGTAATGGTGGGGAGTTGGCGATTAGAAATGGATAATGTTTAGCGAAAGTAATATGCGTTTAATAACTAAATTTAAATAGGTGACAAGCTAAATAGTGAGTCGCCTTTTTTGTTTTAGATATTAAATTTTAGAATAAGTTCGGATTTTTGAATTAACTGAGATTGATACAAATAGAAAAAATATTGGTTGCGGGGGCCGGATTTGAACCGACGACCTTCGGGTTATGAGCCCGACGAGCTACCAGACTGCTCCACCCCGCGACTGAAGAGGTTAAATATTACAGGTAATTTGGTTGCGGGAGCCGGATTTGAACCGACGACCTTCGGGTTATGAGCCCGACGAGC